>JAZUBL010000014.1:0-2469 GCA_045638545.1 Acutalibacteraceae bacterium
AGTTTCGCCAGCCTTTTCAAAGGCTGCGGTTTCCAAAGGCGGTGCCTTTGGTCGCGGCTCGCAAGCCGCGAAATACCTGATGATAAAGAAAATCAGGAGGGTAGGTGCAATGCTCCGGTGGAGCGTTGCACCGTAGGGAACCCTATTAAGGAGTTCCCTGGATCGGCTTTGCCGATAAAAATGTATTCGCATCAAATTATGATCAAAGAGGAGCCGCGACTGCAGGTTCCTCTTTTTTGCAGTGGTTTGCATGAATTATCATGAATTTTGCAAAATAACACGGGTCAGGGGTTGCTTGTGACGCTGCGTAATGGTGTATATAAGGTGTTGGGAGGTGAAAATGCTATGCCAAATTATACAACGGGAGAGCTGGCAAAGCTGTGCGGCGTCACAGTGCGGACGGTGCAGCACTATGACAACAAAGGTGTGCTGCATCCATCAGCGCTGACAGAAGGCGGCCGCCGATTGTACTCGGAGGAAGACCTGCACAAAATGCAGACCATCTGTCTGCTGCGCAATCTGGGTTTGTCTCTCGACACCATCAAAAAGATTTTTGACGAGCCAAACGGCAAAGAGGTCATCACGCTGATTCTGACAGAGCAGCAGAAAACGCTGGAGGCGGAGATCGCAGAACGGCAGGAACAGAGAAAACAGATCCAGGCCATTCTGCGTGGGGTGGAAGAAACGCCGGACTTCTCCGTGGAAAATCTGACTGACATAGCAGACCGCATGAAACAGAACAACAGGAAAAATCCGTTGCGGAAAGTATATGGCTGGACACTGGTCACTGGGAGCCTGCTGAGTATGGTACAGGCCGGCATGATTCTGCTGTGGATCTTCACCGGTGTGTGGATCCCGTTTGCGGTGGGCATGCCGCTGGTGGTAATTACCGCAGTTCTGCTTTGCTTTGGGTTGTATTATCCGAAGGTGGCGTACATCTGCCCGGAGTGCCATCAGAAATTCCAGCCGAAAAAGGCTCAATGGTTCTTTGCAAAGCACACACCGCGTACTCGTAAACTGACCTGTCCGCACTGCAGCAAAAAGAGCTACTGCGTGGAAACAACGGCAGAACCTAGTATAAAATAACGAAAGCGTGTTCCTTTTGGAGCACGCTTTTTGCGTTCTGTCACATTCCCAATTGACTGGAAATGTGTTATAATAAATCCGTATATGCTTATGCAGGAAATTAATGGGAAGCGAGAAATGAACATGGGCTATAAAGTAGGAATGATCAGCCTCGGCTGTTCAAAAAATCAGGTAGACGGCGAAGTACTGCTGGCAACACTGCAGGATGCCGGTTTTACAATCAGCAATGATCTGGGCGACGTAGACGCAGTGATCATCAACACCTGTGGTTTTATCGAAAGCTCCAAGCGGGAGTCTATCGAGGAAATTTTCAATATGGTAGGCCTGAAGGAGAACGGTGACCTGAAAGCAATCGTAGTAACCGGCTGCCTGGCAGAGCGCTACCAGCAGCAGGTTGCAGAGCAGATTCCGGAAGTGGATGCTGTTGTTGGTATCGGTGCAAACCCACAGATCGCAGAGATCGTGACAAAAGTACTGGAAGGCAAAAAGCAGACTGCATTCCCGGACAAGCTGGAGCTGCCGATCAGCGGCAAGCGCATTCAGTCCACACCGAAGCACTACGCTTATCTGAAGGTTTCCGAGGGCTGTGACAACTGCTGTTCCTACTGTGCAATTCCGCTGATCCGCGGTAAATTCCGCAGCCGCCCAATGGAAGACGTTGTGGCAGAAGCAAAGGAACTGGCAGCCAACGGTGTGAAGGAACTGATCGTTATTGCACAGGACACCACCCGTTACGGTGAAGACCTGTACGGCAGACTGGTGCTCCACGAGCTGCTGGATCAGCTTTGCGAGATCGACGGTATTCACTGGATCCGTGTGCTGTACTGCTATCCAAACCGCATTACAGATGAGCTGCTGGATGTGATGGCAAGACAGGATAAGATCCTCAAGTACATCGATCTGCCAATGCAGCATTGCTCTGAGAACGTGCTGAAGAAGATGAACCGTTCCAGCTCCAGCGAAGAACTGACAGCGCTGATCAAAAAGATGCGCGAAAAGATTCCTGGTCTGATCATCCGTACCACATTCATCTGTGGATTCCCGGGTGAAACAGAGGCGGACTTTGATGAGCTGGCGATGTTCGTTCACGAGAACCGCTTTGACAGACTGGGCTGCTTCCCATATTCTCAGGAAGAGGATACTCCTGCGGCAGAGTTCCCGGATCAGATTCCGGAAGAAGAAAAACTGCGCCGCGCTGATATTATGATGGAAAACCAGATGACCATTATGCAGGAAATCAGCGAAGGTTATCTTGGCAAGACCATTGAGATTCTGGCAGAAGGCTATGATGACAGCATCGGTATGTATTACGGCAGAAGTCACGCAGACTCTCCGGATATTGACGGCTGTGTGCTGTTTACATCTACTGTTCCGGTAGAAGCA
>JAZUBL010000015.1:0-11574 GCA_045638545.1 Acutalibacteraceae bacterium
ATTTTCTGCAGAATAGAAGGGAACCCCTTGATAGGGTTCCCCTATTAAACATTCCACCGGAATGTTTGATTAACCCCTCCTGATCATTTGGATCGATAGGAGTTTCGCAGCCTGCGGGCTTCAACCAAGGCTTTGCCTTTGGGATCCACCACTTTTGAAAAAGTGGACAAAACTTTTTCTTTACGATTTTTACCCTGGCTTTTTTTGTAATAAAAATCCCTCTGCACAATAAAGCACAGAGGGATCTTTTATTGCTTATTTCTATTACAGGATAATGCTCTTACCGGTCATTTCTTCCGGCTGTGGCAGACCCAGAATCTTCAGCATTGTTGGTGCGATGTCAGCCAGCACACCGCCCTCGCGGAGCTCGCATGGATAGCCAACTACGCAGAATGGAACAGGGTTTGTGGTGTGTGCTGTGAATGGGGAACCGTCTTCCTCATACATCTTGTCAGCGTTGCCGTGGTCAGCTGTGATCAGTGTCACGCCGCCCATCTTTTCAACAGCGCCTGCAACCTTGCCTACGCAGGTGTCAACAGCTTCAACTGCTGCCTTTGCAGCGTCGAAAATACCTGTATGACCAACCATGTCGCAGTTTGCAAAGTTCAGGATGATTACGTCATACTTGCCGCTTTCGATCTCTGCTACCAGAGCGTCAGCAACTTCGTATGCGCTCATCTCTGGCTGCAGGTCATAAGTTGCAACCTTTGGAGAGTTGATGAGAACACGGTCTTCGCCTTCGTAAACAGTTTCAACAGCGCCGTTGAAGAAGAATGTTACGTGTGCATACTTCTCTGTTTCAGCAATACGGAGCTGTGTTTTGCCGTTTGCGGAGAGGTACTCGCCCAGTGTATTCTTCAGGCTCTGTGGCTTGAATGCTACGTCTACGTTTGGCATTGTTGCATCGTACTGTGTGAAGCAAACGTAAGACAGTGGGAAGAAGCCGTTCTTTCTTTCGAAACCATCGAAATCAGGATCTACGAAAGTACGGGTGATCTCTCTTGCGCGGTCAGGACGGAAGTTGAAGAAGATTACGGAATCGTTTGCCTTGATTGTTGCATTTTCTACGCAAACAGTTGGCAGAACAAATTCGTCTGTTACTTCGTTGTCATAAGAAGCCTGCACAGCAGCAACTGCGTCTGCAGCCTTTTCGCCTTCGCCGTAAACCATAGCAGCGTATGCTTTTTCAACACGCTCCCAACGGTTGTCACGGTCCATAGCATAGTAACGGCCCATTACGGATGCGATCTGGCCAACGCCGATCTCTGTGAGCTTAGCCTGGCACTCTGCTACGAAATCCTTACCGGAGCTTGGTGGAACGTCACGGCCATCCAGGAAACCGTGGATGTAAACGTCCTTCAGGCCCTTGCGCTTTGCCAGCTCTACGATTGCATAGAGGTGGCTGTTGTGGCTGTGTACGCCGCCGTCAGAGAGGAGACCCATCAGGTGAAGTGCTGTGCCGTTGTTTACTGCGTTGTCCACAGCAGCGTTCAGTGCTTCGTTTTCGAAGAAGTCGCCGTCTGCGATTGCCTTTGTGATGCGGGTCAGTTCCTGGTATACAATGCGGCCTGCGCCGATGTTTGTATGACCAACTTCGGAGTTACCCATCTGGCCGTCCGGCAGACCAACGTCCATGCCGGAAGCGCCGATTGCTGTCAGCGGATTGCTGCCGAAGAGACGGTCAATGTTTGGTGTAGCAGCAGTTTTGATAGCGTTGCCATCATCGCCGCCGTTGCCGAAACCGTCAAGGATCATTAAAAGAAGTGGTTTTTTCATTATTTTGTTGCCTCCACAATTGCAGCAAAGTCAGGAGCCTTCAGGGATGCGCCGCCGATGAGACCGCCGTCTACGTTTACCTTGGAGAGGAGCTCTGCAGCGTTCTTAGCGTTCATGGAACCACCGTACTGGATTGTTGTAGCTTCAGCAACAGCTTCGCCGTAGAGGGAAGCCAGTGTGCCGCGGATCCAGCCGCAAACTTCTTCAGCCTGGTCGGATGTAGCTGTGAGGCCTGTGCCGATAGCCCAAACTGGCTCGTATGCGATGATTACGTTTGCCATTTCTTCTGCAGAAACGCCGCCCAGAGCGATCTTTGTCTGCATAGCAACCAGCTCAGCTGTGATGCCCTGCTCACGCTGCTCCAGGTACTCGCCAACGCAGAGGATTACCTTGAGGCCGTTGTCCAGTGCTGCGCGTACACGCTTGTTTACTGTAACGTCTGTTTCGCCGAAGTATGTTCTTCTTTCGCTGTGGCCGATGATTACATACTGTACGCCCATAGCCTTCAGCATTGGAGCGGAGATTTCACCTGTGTATGCGCCGGAAGCTTCCCAGTGGCAGTTTTCTGCGCCAACACCGATGTTTGTGCCAGCTGTTGCATCAAGAGCAGCCTGCAGGTCTACGAATGGAACGCAGAGAACAACGTCACAAGCAGCGTCCTTTACCAGTGGAACCATCTCTGTAATGAGAGCAGTAGTCTCTGCTGGTGTTTTGTTCATCTTCCAGTTACCTGCGATAACAGCTTTTCTCAGATCTTTGTTCATGGGTATCTACTCCTTTAATATCACGATATATTTTTTATAGTAAGATTGATTTTCGTATGGTGTTCCGAAAATCAAGAAAACGGTCGAAGCGGACGAAGGTCCGTTTCGACCGCAGATTTTATTGAAAGAACAGCATTCTGTTCTCAAATGCTAAGTTAAACTTAGTTAAGGATTACTCCTTGTCGTTGAGGCATGCAATGCCTGGGAGGATCTTCCCTTCGAGGACCTCGAGGGAAGCGCCGCCGCCTGTGGAGATGTGAGTCATCTTGTCTGCAAAGCCCAGGAGCTCAACAGCTGCTGCGGAGTCGCCGCCGCCGATGATGGAGATAGCGTCGCTGTCTGCAACTGCCTTAGCAACAGCCTTTGTGCCGTTTGCAAAAGCTTCCATCTCAAATACGCCCATAGGACCGTTCCAAACAACTGTGCCTGCGCTTGCAACTGCTGCTGCGTATGCTTCTGCTGTTGCAGGGCCGATATCCAGACCCATCCAGCCTTCTGGAATAGCGTCGGAAGCTGCTACCTGGTTTGCTGCGTCTGCTGCAAACTTGTCAGCAACAACGTTATCTGTTGGGATGAGGAAGTTAACGCCCTTTTCCTTAGCGCTAGCCATCATTTCCTTAGCCAGTTCGATCTTGTCGTCTTCGCAGAGGGATGCGCCAACGGAGTAGCCCTGAGCCTTGAGGAATGTGTAAGCCATGCCGCCGCCGATGATCAGTGTATCAACTTTATCCAGCAGGTTTGTGATAACGCCGATCTTGTCGGAAACCTTGGAGCCGCCGAGGATAGCTACGAATGGACGCTTAGGATCTGCCAGAGCGCCGCCCATGATTGTGATTTCCTTCTGAATGAGGTAACCGCAAACTGCTGGGAGATAGTCTGCAACGCCTGCTGTGGATGCGTGTGCTCTGTGGGATGTACCGAATGCGTCGTTTACATAGATGTCTGCCATGGAAGCCAGCTCTTTTGCAAATGCTGCGTCGTTCTTTTCCTCTTCCTTGTGGAAACGAACGTTTTCGAGCAGAGCAACCTGACCGTCTTCGAGAGCAGCTGTAACAGCCTTTGCGCTTTCGCCAACTACGTCAGCAGCCATCTTAACTTCCTGGCCGAGAGCCTGGGAGAGGTAAGCAGCAACTGGAGCCAGGGAGTACTTCATGTTGAACTCGCCCTTTGGACGGCCCAGGTGAGAGCAGAGGATAACCTTTGCGTTCTGGGAAACGAGGTACTTAATGGTCTTCAGCGCTTCGTTGATTCTCTTTGGGTCAGAGATATTGCCTTCTGCGTCGAATGGAACGTTGAAGTCGCAACGAACGAGAACCTTCTTGCCTGCTACATCAATATTTTCTACGTTTTTCTTGTTTAAATAGTTCATTTTAAGCACTTCCTTTATTAAAATAAAATTTACAGACCTATCTAGCATCATTATATACCAAAAATGATGGCATTTCAAGGGAAACTAGACAAGAGTGTGAGAAAATTAACAGGTTTTATTTGTAGATAATCACAAGATTACCATTCATAGTCGCGCAATTGGCCTTTCCACTGCAATTCCGGGTAATCCCATTGGCGCAGAGCTTCATAAACACCAACAGCAACTGCGTTGGAAAGGTTCAGGCTGCGGGCTTCGCTGATCATTGGAATGCGCACAGCGGCGCTTGGATGATCGTGAAGGAGTTTTTCCGGCAGACCGGCAGTTTCCTTGCCGAAGAACAGCCAGCAGTTGTCCGGATAGGTAACGTCTGTGTGACGGCGCGGTGATTTGGTGGAGAAGAAAAACAGGTTTTCTTCCGGAATCTCGCTGTTTTTTGCGAAGAAATCATCCAGGTCATCATAATAGGTAATGTCCAGCAGGTGCCAGTAGTCGAGACCGGCACGTTTTAATTTTTTGTCATCAATGGTAAAGCCCATTGGGCCAACAAGGTGGAGTCGTGCGCCGGTGGCGCTGCAGGTGCGGGCTACGTTGCCGGTATTCTGCGGAATTTCCGGCTCGACCATAACAATATTTAAGGTTGCCATAAAACAGACCTTCTTTCCAAGTTTTTATAAAAATGCGGTAATTTTCCGCTGTATTTCTATGAATTTTCTGACCAGACTAACAGGGACATTACAGAGAAAGCTGGTGTACCTGATGCAATTACTCTACAATATCTGGAGGGCATATGAGATGAGCAGACGAACAACCGGAACGCTGAAAGGCATTGTCATTGGCCTGCTGCTTGGTGCGGCAGTTTTGGAGGGCTGCAAGCTTTATACCAGAATGCATGACCCGAAATGCCGCCGCCGTCGCTATCGGCTGAAGAAAGATGCCGGCCGCGCAATGCATGTAATGGGCGACGTTTTTGAAGATATGTGCACCTTTGCAAAGCACTGATCGACTGCTGTCCTCCCGAACAGGGAGGGCTTTTATTTTTTATAATGCATCACAGGAAAAGGAATCCAGAATTTCTTCCAGTTTTTCCAGAAATGATGATTCGCCGATGGTATTGATTTTGAAGAAGACAGCCTGGCTGCCGCCGGATGTGATGGCAGAAAGAAACACAGGGCTGTCAGTTTCCTGAAACAGGGTGACGCTGAGACTGACACGATTACCGCCCATACAGCTGTAGCGTTCAAAAACACGAACGCTGCAGCGAGAGCCTGTTCCGGAAAAATCACTGGTATCTTCCAGCGAAGCGGAAACGCTTCCTTCCAGGATTCCCTGTTCCATGGTAGTCAGAATGTTTTCAAAATCTCCATGGATGATTCGTTCCAGTTTTGCCATAAAGACACTTCCTTTCATAACAGGGTTCTGCTTCAGTATAACACGAATCCGTATAGATTGCATTCTGAAAACAAAAAAACGCTGCAGAAACCTGCAGCGTTTAATGCGACCAGACCTATAAGCCGAGTTCTGTCGTGAACAGTCATCTATCTTGACCGGATGTTGCCACCACGGTTCATGCCACCTTCTCGAAACGCGCCGGGCAAGCGCTATGTGTTTCTCTGCGGTGTTGCTCCGAATAGGGTTTACATAGCCGTATGGTCTCCCATACGCTGGTGAGCTCTTACCTCGCCTTTCCACCCTTACCTGCAAGCAGGCGGTATCTCTCTGTTGCACTATCCCTAGGGTCGCCCCCGGCGGCCGTTAGCCGTTATTCTTGCCCTGTGGAGCTCGGACTTTCCTCAGATACGGGCTTTCGCCCTGTACCCGCGACTGCTCAGTCTACTCGCATTGTCCATTTTACGGGATTTTTTTCGGATTGTCAAGTGCAGTATTTTTGTCAGCCGGTAAGCACCGGCGGGCAATTCGCTGTCCATGTACAGCGTTCGTTGTTTGTGTTCCCCGCCACGCAGTCCCGCAGGTATTTTTCTCATTTTTCTCACGTTGATTTGGAGATGAAATTTCTATTTTTCACAGAGCCAGCTTACAGGAAATAAAAAAACCTCCCGGGGAGGGAGGTTGATTTACAAAGGATTATTTCTTCGGTGTTTTGTACTTCTTCTTGGACTGACCCATCTCGCGCTTTCTGCGGTTATAGCGAACCATCAGAACAATGTAAACGATGATCAGGATAATCACGAGGATGGCGCAGATGATGAAGATTGGGGAGGAGACGATGCTGCCGATCACGCTGAGTACTACAAGGAACTCGTTGCGGGCAACGTCTTCTGTTGCAATGATGTTGATGGTGCCGAGCACCTGACCTGCATAGGAATATGTAGCGGTACCGATGATATCACCGGAGTGGATCGGTGCGCTGACGCTTTCCGGAATATCTGTCTCTACCATCAGGCTGGATGGATTTACGTCCATTGGCAGCACTGCGGAGAAGTTCTGCTCCGGAGAGAGAAGCAGGGTGTCTTTGCCCCAAACATATTTCAGCGGAACCTCTGCCACAGGGGTGCCCTGTGTAATAACAGATTTCAGTTCCAGCTGGGTGAATGCCCAGCGGTATAAGTTAGCACTTTCGATCATATCTTTACGGAGCTTGATGCGTTCGCCTTCTTTATCGTAGGCAGGTGCACCGAGGGCTACGCACAGGTAGCTGTTTCCATTATAAATAGCAGAGGAAACAAGGCAGTTGCCGGCCTGGTCAGTAAAGCCTGTTTTGATGCCCTGTGCATAAGTATAGTAAAAATCCGGTTCACCGGAGCGGAGCATATTGTTGGTGGTGATAACAGTACGGCTTTCACTGCTTTTGTTTGTCTTTGGCAGAGTATAGGAAATCTGAGAGCAGATCTCGGTAAAGTAAGGCAGTGTCATGGCGTGCTGTGTGATTTTGTACATATCGTGGGCAGTTGTGTAGTGGTTCTCGTCGTGGAGACCGTGAGAGTTGGCAAAGTGTGTATTGGTACAGCCAAGCTCAGCTGCCTTCTTGTTCATCAGATCAACAAAGGCCTGCTCACTGCCGTTGCCAATGTAATCAGCCAGTACCGCTGCGGCGTCGTTGCCGGAAGGAACCATCATCAGGTTCAGCAGCTGGAGAACGGTCAGCTTTTCGCCGTCATAAATACCGGCCAGGGAACTGCCTGTACCCAGCAGCTCATCCAGTACTGCTTTTTTTACAGTGAGGACTGTGCCGTCCAGATCCTTGATCGATTCCACAACAATAATGTAGTTCATGATTTTGGTGGTAGATGCCGGATACATTTTCTTGTCACCGTTTTTGGAATAAACCACGGTATCTGTGTCCAGGTTTACCAGCTGAATGGCTTCTGTTTCCGGTTCAAATGGAATTTCATAAGAGATGGCGCTTGCTTTTGTCAGCGGCAGAATGATAGAAATCAGGCAGATCACTGTCATCAGCAGAGCAATTGGGATTAACTTTTTCTTTAACAAGCCGTGTGCCTCCGTTCCCTTTCTTTTTCAGTATATCTTTTCTAGTATAACAAGTTTTGCAGAAGAATGAAAGCCTTGCATAAGAAATTTAACAATTTTGTAAACCAATATAAAAGGCAGCAGGGAAGAGACAAAGCAGAAAAACGATTTCCTTTGTGTAGAAGAAGATTTGGTGCACCGTGAAAAAAGCATAAAAAAAGAGCGGTCCATCGTGATGATGAACCGCCCTTTCCTTTTGGAAACCTTAAACTTTACTACCTAGAGATAGCACCATGGATGAGTTTGCAAAAGAGTAATTTAAAATCCTGAAAAAGCAAACTTGCTTGATCTATATGGAATCATAGAAGAAGCAACCTGCTTAATCTATGTTTTAAATTATTTTCTGTTCTTCAGGTAACCAGATGTCTCAACGTCAACAACTGGAGCCTCGAGGCCCTGTGTTGTGTCGATGTCGAGCTGTACAAATTCTGGGTAAGATGTCTCTGTGAGACCGAAAGCAGCAACGTCTGTGCCGAGCTTTTCCATGTCTTCAGATACACGAACACCGATTGTAACCTTGAGAACGCCGTATACGATAGCCATAGCGATACCGCCCATAGCCAGAACAGCTGCACAACCGAGAGCCTGAACACCAAAGAGGTGAGCGCCGCCGCCGAAGAAGATACCTGCTTCGGAGTTGAGGCCGTCTGCGAAGAAACCGCAGCCGAGCATACCGATTGTACCGGAGATGCAGTGAACAGCAAATGCGCCAACTGCGTCGTCGATGTGAAGAAGTTCGTCAACAACGCGGAGAGCGATGTACATGCCGAGACCAGCAGCTGCGCCGATGATTGCGCCGCCCCATACTGGAACTGCGTCACAGCAGGATGTTACAGCTACGAGGCCTGCCAGAGGAGCGTTGATGCCCATAGCAACTGTTGGCTTGCCTTCTACGTACCACTGTACGAAGAGAACGAGCATTGTTGCAGCGGAAGCAGCAACTGTGTTGTTCATGAAGATACGGGATGCAACTTCAGCTGCGAGGTCTGCATCTGTTGGAAGGATTGCAGAGTTAAAGAAGTACCAGCC
Organism: Acutalibacteraceae bacterium; assembly: GCA_045638545.1. Lineage (GTDB taxonomy): Bacteria > Bacillota > Clostridia > Oscillospirales > Acutalibacteraceae > UMGS1071. The sequence goes on from JAZUBL010000015.1 coordinate 8,425, forward strand.
GAAGTAGAGCATGAATGTACCGAGAGCTGCCAGTGGCAGGGAAGATGCAGGCATAGCGTGAGACTTTTTCTTGTGCTCTTCGCCTGGGATGTTGGAGTACTTGCCGATACGAGGACCAACGAAGATAGCGCCAACCAGAGCGATGATGCCGCCGAATGCGTGGAGAACCAGGCCGCCAGCGAAGTCATGAATGCCCATCTGTGCCAGCCAGCCAGCTGGATTCCATACCCATGCGCAAGCGATTGGGTATACGATACCACTCATGAGAGCAGAAGCGATCAGAGTAGCAACGAACTTAGCTCTTTCGAGCAGAGCGCCGCCAACAATAGCTGCTACAGTAGAAGCGAAGATTGTGTGGATGAGTACCCAGCCAATGCTTGGGATCTGGCTGCCCAGGATTGCAGAGTAGTCTGCCTGAGAGCAGAAGTCCCAACCGCCGAACCAACCACTAGAACCGTTGAATGCGAAGCCCATACCAAAAGCCCAGAACAGGAGACCACAGATAGAGAAGTCTGTGAGGTTGTTCATAATAACAGTACCTGTTGTCTTGGTTCTGATAAAGCCGCACTCCAGCATACAGAAGCCACCGTGCATGAAAAGAATCATTGCACCGCCAATAAGAACCCATAATGTTAATACGAGATCCATTACTTTACCCCCTAAATAGTAGAAATATTCTTTTGTCAAAGAACTTTGCGTAAAGATCTCCTATCAATATTAATATGTAATAGAAATATGTAATAGATTATCTTACGCTGAATAAGAGTTTGCCGTAGGTTGGATAAGGCCAGTAGCCTTCGCCAACCAACGACTCGATTTCATCCGCAATTGCACGGGTTTTCTCCATCTGCTCGAAAACGACGTCACGGTAGTAACGTCCTTCTCTTTCCCAATCATTATCTTCACGATTTGGAACCGCGTACCGTACAGGGCGTTCTTTAAGAACGGAGTACAGTGTACGATTGTTATCGTAAAGGGCAGATGACAGAATGGAAAGCTTTTCGAGAACCGAGTTCTCCGGTTCACAGATTAAAGTTTCACTGATCTGTTTTTTATTCAGGATGAGTCGACTAAGTTCACCCATGAACTTATAAACAGCAGGGAGAATATCTTTGTTGATCATATCGATCATAGTGAACGCCTCTACATTGAGCTGTTTGATGTAATTCTCAAAGCTGATCTCATGTCTGGAATATAATTCCGTTGAGGAGAGAACACCGTGTTTCTCAAAGAGTTTAATGTTTTTCTCGCTGATGTAGTAGGGAATTGCATCTGCGGTTGAACGTAGGTTGAGCAAGCCACGTCTCTCGGCCTCGTTAACCCATTCTTCCGAATAGTTATTGCCGTTAAAAAGAATACGTTTATGTTCCTGGAAGTTCCGCTTGATCAGCTTTCTCACTGCGCGATCAAAGTCATCAGCCTGTTCCAACTCATCTGCAAACGCCTGCAGTACGTCGCAGACGGCGGTGTTCAGCATGAAGTTGGGTGCTGAAACAGATACAGAAGAACCAGGCATACGGAACTCGAACTTGTTGCCGGTAAAGGCAAAAGGAGAAGTTCTGTTGCGGTCTGTTGTATCTTTCGCAAAGTTAGGAAGAGACTCAACACCGGTATCCATATACATCGGATCCAGGTTTTCGTACTCGCTGCCATCCTCGATCGACTGAAGAATATCAGTAAGCTCGTCACCGAGATAGATGGACATGATCGCCGGCGGGGCTTCGTGCGCACCAAGGCGGTGATCATTGCCAGCAGAGGCCACCGACAGACGGAGCAGATCCTGATGCAGGTCTACAGCTGTGATGACCGCTGTTAAAAACAGCAGGAATTTCATATTCTCTTTCGGGCATTTTCCAGGCTCCAGCAGGTTTTCACCTGTGTTGGTGGAAATAGACCAGTTGTTGTGCTTGCCGCTACCGTTAACACCCGCAAAAGGTTTTTCGTGTAGCAAGCAGGTTAAGCCGTGGCGTGACGCAACCTTTTTCATAACCTCCATGGTGAGTTGATTATGATCCGTTGCAATATTGGTTGTTGTAAAAATCGGTGCAAGCTCATGCTGCGCCGGTGCAACTTCGTTATGTTTGGTTTTGGACAGAATGCCAAGTTTCCACAGCTCTTCATCGAGGTCCTTCATATAGGCAAGAACTCGAGGTTTGATCACACCGAAGTAGTGATCCTCCAGCTCCTGGCCCTTTGGAGGTCTCGCGCCAAATAAAGTACGACCGGTATACAGAAGGTCTTTTCTCTGATCTGCTACAGAACGATCGATAAGAAAGTATTCCTGTTCTGCGCCGGAAGTTGTTTTGACGGAAGTAGCAGAATGGTCGCCGAAAAGGCGAACGATGCGAAGTGCCTGCTTGTCAAGAGCCTCCATTGAGCGAAGGAGCGGAGTTTTTTTATCCAGTGCTTCGCCGCCATATGAACAGAAGGCTGTTGGAATGCAGAGCGTTTCGTCCTTGATGAAAACATTAGACGTTGGATCCCAGGAGGTGTAACCGCGTGCTTCGAAAGTAGCGCGCAGACCACCGGAAGGAAAGCTGGACGCATCCGGCTCGCCTTTGATCAGCTCTTTGCCGGAAAACTCCATGATTACTTTATCTTCGCCGCTCGGCACGATAAAGCTGTCATGTTTTTCGGCAGTAGCGCCGGTCATTGGCTGGAACCAGTGTGTGTAGTGCGTTGCGCCGTGTTCTACGGCCCAGTTTTTCATGGCATTGGCAATCGCCTGCGCACAGTTTACGTCCAGCGGTGTTCCATTTTCCCTGGTTTCCTTCAGCGACTTGTAGATTTCTTTTGGAAGCATCGCGCGCATGACATCGTCATTGAACACGAGGCTGCCAAACATCTCAGGTACGTTGTTGGTCATGTTTTTATCACTCCATTACGAACTTGCAAGCGGGCTTGCATTTGCCGGCTGATTTTTGCAGCAAACAATATGAAATCAAACCAAAAAAGAGCACTAAAGTTTCCCTCGACTTCAGAACCCTCACTGCTTACATGTCACATTATATTGTTTTGCCATAAAAAAGTCAATGGTAAAATCCCATTTTAGATAGCATTTTAGCCGTTTCTTGACCAAATCAGGAAGAAAATGACAGCGTTGTAACTAGTGACTAAAAAATCGAAATCTTTACCCCCAAAAAGTATAGG
>JAZUBL010000016.1:0-21672 GCA_045638545.1 Acutalibacteraceae bacterium
TTGAAAGGTTTTGTTACGACACCAACAGTCAGAATGCCCAGTTCTTTGGAAATGGACGCAATTCTGGGAGCTGCACCTGTACCTGTGCCGCCGCCCATACCAGCTGTGATGAATACCATGTCTGCACCGCGGATAATATCAGCGATCTGCTCACGGCTTTCCTGTGCAGCCTTTTCGCCAACTTCTGGCTTTGCGCCTGCACCCTTGCACTGTGTTACCTTCTCACCGATCTGTACCTTCTGCATTGCCTTGGAACGGAGCAGTGCCTGACGGTCAGTATTCACAGAGATGAAATCAACGCCCTTAACACCTGCTGCGATCATACGGTCGATTGCGTTGCCGCCGCCGCCGCCAATACCAACTACTTTTATTTCTACAGTATCGTCTAAAAGATTATCAATCTCAAAAGCCATCTGTAAAATCCTCCTTACTTTTTTCTATCTTACTTTATGAATTTTCTACTTTACATTGAATCATTATTAATTTATCACTTTTCAGCAAAAATTTCAATGACTTTTTGGTGAACAATTTGGAATATATCGATTCTGTAAACAATAACTGCAATTTTTCTGCAGATTATTACAAAATTGTACAGAATTGTAACGGTACTTTCACTTTAAAATCAATAATAGTAAAAATCACCGTCCGGGCTGTAATAACCATCAGCGCCGTAATAGTAACCGTCGTCAGAAAGGGAATAATCATCCGGCAGCCATTCCGGGTTTCCGTTGTTGGAATCAGAGCCATAGCCGGCATTATCTGCGCCGGAATCAGAACCGTAATCTGTATTCACGTTGGAATCCTGAGAAGAGGTGCTGTCGTTGTCACCCTCCTGCTTGGAAGATGTGTCATCTTTCTTATCATCTTCCTTGCTTTCCACGGTGTAGTCCGGATTGAAGTATACCTTGTTGTACTCTGCACAGAGAGACAGATCGAGAGAACCCTTCTGATTTTTTGTGATCTTGCCGGAATCAAGCACAGCCTTTGCAAAACGGATCTTAAAGTCCATATCTGTAGCAGTGCCAAACGACATATCGATGCGGCCGTCATAAGTAGCCTTTACATTATAAAGGTCACGAATGTCGATCTTGGTGATCTTATCGATCTCACCATCCTGCAGTGCTCTTGCAAAAGAGTCCAGTGCCTCTTTCTGCTGCTCGTTGGCGTACTCTATTGTTTCGCCAAGTTCCATCTTTGTCAGCTCTGCACCCATCAGCTGCGGACAATTTTCTGGAAGCGCATTTACCAACTCCAGCATTTTGCCGTTGGTACCAATGACAACATAGTTGTTATTTACCTGCACCGCACCTACAACCGTTACGTCGCTGACTTCCATTACAACCTTGCCAGGGAGATGGCGGCTGATGGAAACTGTATTGACGTATGGCAATGTGGTAACGATGTTCTCAACAGCATTTCCTTCGTTAAAGGTAAACAGGTTCTGTCCGTTGCCCAGTTCACTGGCCTCAATGATCTGCTCTGCAGAGTAACGGGAGGCACCGATCACTTCGATGGTATCGATTTTGAACAGCACTGTCATACACAGAATTGCACCTGCAATAATTACCGCAAAGGTGCCGCCCATACCTGCCAGAATTTTGCGGCGGCGCATAACCTTCTTGCGCTCTTCCGGGCTGGCGTATTCGCGGCTTGATTTCTTCGGCAGCGGGTCAGCATTCTTTGGAATCGGAATGCCGTTTGGATGATGGGTCGGCTTTGGCGCCGATTTTTTCACCTTGCGAAGTTCTTTTGATTTTGCTCCGCTTTGCTTTGACTGCACACCGGATGGCTGCAGCTGCTGATCTGGTGCAATGCGCGGCGGTTTCTGACTCTTTGGCACGGAGGTCTTATCGCCGGCAGGTTTTTTACCCTTCTTTTTCTTTGTCTCCGGCAGCGGATCCTTTTGATTCATCTTATCAAAATAGTCAAAATTATAGCGTTCCTCTTTTTTATCACTCATGGGTCAACCTCCTTTCCAATGCGGATTCCCATGCAAAACAGCACGGTTTCCCATGGGAATCCGCATCTTGTTTCATGTCCTTATTTCTTATTGCGCCGTCTCCACGCGGACAATATCCGCCCCAAGACTGCGCAGGATTCCTTCAAAATTTTCATAACCTCTGTCCAGATAATCCAGACCGAGCACTTCTGTCACACCTTCCGCTCCAAGTCCGGCAATCACAAGCGCTGCACCGCCGCGGAGATCCGGCGCAATGACTCTGGCACCGGAAAGATACGGCACACCCTTCACCACTGCTACGCGCCCAATAACCTGAATACTGCCGCCCATGCGGGCCAGTTCATCTGCATGCTTGTAGCGGCTTTGAAAAATATTCTCTACAAATACACTGGTGCCGCAGGCCTTCAGCAGCATGGCCATGATCGGCGACTGGGCATCTGTCGGAAAGCCAGGGTACGGCATGGTGCGCACATTTTTCACCCCGGTTAAGCGCGGCGGTGCCGTCAGCTCAATCTGATGTTTCCGCAGAGAGAGATTGCAGCCGGCTTCTTCCAATATCTGCAGCACCGGCTGCAGATGATTTGGCTCGCCATTGCTGAGCAGCAGACTGCCCCCGGTAGATGCCGCAGCAGCCAGAAGCGTTGCCGCCACAATGCGATCCGGAATGATCCGGTGCACACAGCCATGAAGCTTCGGCACGCCATGGATCACAATCGTGCTTTCCCCTGCCCCGCGGATCTCTCCGCCGCAGCTGTTCAGGTAATCTGCCAGATCCCGGATTTCCGGTTCTCTCGCTGCATTGTGGATCGTTGTGATGCCATCTGCCATCACAGCTGCTAACAGGATATTCTCCGTTGCACCCACACTGGGAAATGACAGCCGGATCACACCGCCCCGCAGGCCTCTGCCTACACTGCACCGAATGCATCCGTGCTGCTCTTCGATTCGAACACCAAGCCGTTTTAAAGCCTCCAGGTGCAGATCGATAGGACGGGGACCAAGCGCACAGCCGCCAGGGTAAGATAACTCTGCCTGATCCATCCGGGAGAGGATCGCTCCAAGAAATACAATAGATGACCGCATCTTCCGCATCATCGTATCGGGAATATCCCAGCGCGCCATGCCGGAGGAGTCTACAACCAGCGTATCGTTTTCCCGCCGCACTTTGCAGCCCAGATGTTCCAGGATCTCCACTGACGTGTCAACGTCGCTGAGTCTGGGACAATTGTGAAATACACTTTCCCCGCGGCACAGTACCGATGCCGCCAGAAGCGGAAGCGTACTGTTTTTTGCGCCCTGCACCCGGGCTTCTCCTTCCAGTTTACAGGGACCATTGATTTTCAGCAATTCCACACAAACGCCTCCCACCATAAAATTCAAAAGGAAAATTCCTTATTATTCTATGAGGAAACAATCTTTGTGTGATTGCTTATTCTCCCCGCTGCAGAAAATGCAGAATGTCATCATAGACCGTCTGCCAGATATCTTCGTGAAGAAGTTCGTGACGCTTGCCGGAATACAGTTTTCCGGTCACATCTCGATAACCCCGTGCTTTCAGAAACAGTACCTGTCGATGGAAAGCATGTCCGCTGCCAACCAGCGGATCATCTTCGCCGCCCAGCATCAGGATTGGCAGCGCGGTGTGTTTCGTCTGCCAGCCGTCCGGATCATAGCAGGACTTGTACAACTGCAGCAGATTACTGTATCCGTTCAGCGTAAAGGTATAGCCGCATTTAGGATCTGCATCGAATTGATTCAGCGTCTCCTCCATACTGCACATCCACTGGTTCCATCTGGCAGCATTGGGAATCTTCCGGTTAAAGATGCCGTAGATGATATCGTTAGCCCAGCGGGCACGGTAATGACTGCCTTTCAGTTCTGCCAGAAGATCCACAAAGGCACGCAGCAATCCGGCGCCTTCCTGCATGGATGGCGGACCCAGCAAAACCAGCTTGGCAACCACCTCATCGTGGAGCTTCAGATAATTTCTGGCCACCAGGGTACCCATACTGTGGGCAACCAGATACAGCGGCATACCAGGAAACTGTGCCCGACAATACTTCGTCACTTCATAAAGATCGCGGGAGATCTCCAGAGCGGTACTGTCGTAAAAATAACCAAGGTCACTTTTATCCAATACGCTGTCCCCATGCCCGCGGTGGTCATGGATCACAACTGCATATCCGTGTTTTGACAGAAACTGCATAAACGGCAGATAGCGCCCCCTATGCTCCATCATGCCGTGGGTCAGCTGCACCACAGCCTTTGGTTCTTTTTCCGGCAGTGTAATGGTCAGGTGCAAAACCAGCTTGCCGTCACGAGATGGGATCTGCGCTGTTTTCTGTCGGATCAAACGGATTCCCCCGATCGTTTATTTCTTCTTTGCCAGCTGACGGATCAGCTTGTAGATGCGCTGGTTGGTATCGAGAATTGCCATCTTTCTTGCATTCTCACCAAGCACTGCAGTACCGTTTACCTTTGCAAAAACTTCCTGTACCTTCTTGCACAGCTTATCACCAGTCAGGTCTTTTTCCTCAATCACAAGTGCTGCGCCGCGCTTTACCAGCGCCATTGCATTGTGGAACTGATGGTTCTCTGCTACGTTTGGAGATGGGATAAGGATCGCGCCCTTACCCTGTACCTGCAGCTCGCTCAGTGTCATCGCACCGGCACGGCAGATCACAAGGTCAGCCGCAGCAAGGCACTCCGGCATATTGTAAATATACTCGCTGATATGCATCTGCGGATTTTCCTTCAGGTTTACACCCTTCTTTTTCAGCAGCTCCGGCATCCATTTGCCGTACTGGCCATAGGAGTGAATGTGCTGATATTCCTTTGTCTTTGCACTATGTGCCAGCAGCTCTGCAACGGCCTCGTTGATGGCTCTTGCACCAAGGCTGCCGCCGAAGGACAGGATCACCGGACGCTCATCCAGGCCAAGGGCTCTGCGTGCTTCCTCTCTGTCTGCCTGGATCACTTCCTGGCGAACAGGGTTGCCTGTTACGATGCAGTTGGCATTCGGATCCAGCAGCTTCTTTGCATCTTCTACTGCAAGCAGTGTGTAAGTTGCATTCTTGGAGAGCGCCTTGTTGGTCATGCCCGGGAATGCGTTGGACTCGTGGATCATAGTTGGAATGCCCATCTTGATCGCCTGACGGATCACAGGACCACTGACGTAGCCGCCAGTGCCAATACACACGTCCGGATTAAAGTCCTTAATAATCTTCTTTGCCTCGCCGCTGGAAGTAAACAGGCGGGCAACTGTCTTGATATTTTTGCCGATGTTCTCCAGAGAGAGCTTTCTCTGGAAGCCGGAAATTGTAATGCTCTTGAACGCAAAACCGGCGGCCGGAACTAAACGTTCCTCCATGCCGCCTTTTGCTCCAACATATAAAATTTCCGCATCGGGCTCTTGTTCTTTTACGTAGCCAGCAATTGCCAGCGCAGGGTTAATGTGACCGGCAGTACCGCCGCCTGCAAGCAAAACTCTTAACATAAGAAACAGCCCCTTTAAATATTACACCTTTTCGATGGATGAAGATCTGGAGATGGAAAGTACAATACCCATCTGAGCCAGAAGAATAATCAATGACGTACCGCCGTAACTGAAGAACGGCAAACTGATACCGGTATTCGGAATGGTGTTGGTAACAACCATGATGTTCAGCGCAGCCTGAATGCCTACCTGCAGAACAAGGCCAACGCCCAGCAGCATACCGAATTTGTCCTTTGCGCGGAGCGCAATACGAATGCCTCTCCAAACCATGAGAACGAACAGTGCGATGATTGCCAGTGCGCCGATGAAGCCAAGCTCCTCACACACGATCGCAAAGATAAAGTCGTTCTGTGGTTCCGGCAGCCACAGGTACTTCTGGTGGGATTGACCCAGACCAAGACCGAAGAAACCGCCGGAACCGATGGCATACAGAGAGTTTCTGGTCTGCCATGTTTCCTGCCACATTTCTGTGCTGAATGGATCCAGCCAGCCGGATACACGACCGCCTGCGTAGCTGTCTGTAAACAGCAGCAGGAACAGCGCCGCAATACCCAGCAGCATCAGCGCCAGACCAAACCAGCGCTTCTGCACACCGCCGATGAACATCATGGAACCTGCCAGCAGAATAAGAATAATCGTTGCGGAGAAGTGCGGCTCAATAACAACCAGGAAAGCTGTAAGACCCAGCACAAAGATACTTGGCAGCACACCATATTTGATGGACTTCATCTTCAGGAAGTTTCTGGAAATGTAGTGTGCAAACCAGAGGATCAGCGCAAACTTGGCGATCTCCGACGGCTGGAAGCCGAAGGGACCGATGTCGATCCAGCGGTGAACGCCCTGTGACGATGCCGGCAGGATTCGTACGATCAGAAGCATGAGCCACGAGACACCCAGTATTGGGATCGAAAGCTTATGCAGAACGTGGTAGTCAATAAACGAGATGGCGAACATCAGCGCCACACCCATGATGGCGAAGATGCCCTGACGGATGATAAAGTAAAAACTGTTGCCGTAGTTGTGGTAGGAATAATAGTAACTGGCGGAGAACATCATGATCAGACCAACCGTTACCAGTACAAGTACCAGAAGGAGGAACGGCAGATCCACGCCGGACCGCACACTGAACAGCCGTGTCTTTTTCTTTACCAGGCGTGTTACCGTACCATCGTTGTTATATTGAAGAACGTCGCCGTTTTCTGTTTTCACAGTACGGGGCTTTTGTGCCGGCCGCTTTTTCAGCGGCGGCCTGCCCATCGGACTTTTTCGCTGCTCTGCCATATGGAATTCCTCCTTTCTCAATTTCAATTCTCAGATTATAAAATGCCAAACAGGGTCAGGAAGATGCACAGCGCACCCATCAGAATAGTCACGCCACTTGCTACAACGCAGATCTTCATCTCACCCCAACCACACATTTCAAAGTGGTGGTGGATCGGGCTCATCTTAAAGAGACGCTTGCCCTTTGTCAGTTTAAAGTATGTTACCTGCAGCACAACGGAGAGGATCTCCATGATGTAAACAACGCCCATCGGCAGCAGGAGAAGCGGCATATTCATGCCGAATGCCATAGCACACACCGCACCGCCCAGGAACAGGGAGCCGGTATCGCCCATGAATACCTTTGCCGGGTTGAAGTTCCACATGAGGAAGCCCATGCAGGAACCTGCCACAGCAGCGGCGAAAACACCCATGCCGGCATAAGACATAAAGCCGGCGATCAGCATAAAGAAGATGCTTGCAAAGAAGGTAACAGAGCCATTAAGGCCGTCGATACCATCCGTAAAGTTTACTGCGTTTACCATACCGACAATTGCCAGCAGGGAAAGGATCCAGTAAACAATGCCCAGCTTTACGGTACCCACAAACGGGATAAATGTTGCGGAATCACCGCCAGCCAGAATGATTGCTGCCAGATAAGCAGCTGCTACCAGGAACTGCAGGATCAGCTTCTGGATCGCTGTCAGACCGAGGTTTCTCTTTTTTACAACTTTAATGTAGTCATCAATAAAGCCAATTGCGCCAAAGCCCAGTGCCATCAGTGCACCGGCAATTACCTTTACAACCATCAGTGTCGGCTCTCCAATACCCAGCGTATTGTCTGCACCCTGGGTAATGTAGAGGATCGGCAAACAGATGATGATTGCAACAAAGATGCCAACAATGAACATGATACCGCCCATGGTTGGTGTACCATCTTTGCTTGCGTGCCATTTCGGACCTTCTTCACGGATGGTCTGCCCAAATTTAATACGCTTTAAAAGCGGGATGAACCAGAATCCTAACAGCGCCGTTACGCCAAAGGCAATGGCCGCTGATACAATTGTCCAAATTCCTATCATGAATCTTCCACCTTATTTCCGCACCCCCTCGGGAGGCACGGTTACTTTTTCATACAATTCTGCAGCGCATCTGCCGCAGAAATCCATTCGTTACGTTTATTGTACGGCGTCCTTGGTAATGAAGTTTACAGTGATTACTGTACCCGGCTTTACCTTTTCGCCTTCCTTAATACTCTGTGCGCTGGACACTGCTTCACCGCTGGAAGCGTTTACACCTGTCACCTTGATCTGCAGGCCGTATCCCGCCGCAATGCTGTTTGCATCGTAGAAGGAGTAACCAATCAGGTTCGGTACTTCTACAACTTCCTGTGCGCTTTCTTCGTCAGTAAAGAGCACTACAGTACCGCCGCTTGGGATCGCTGCACTTGGTTCTGGAGACTGAGCCAGAACAGTGTCGCCGTAACCGTAAACCTCATAGTTCAGGTCAGCGTTTGCAATCTTCTGCTTTGCAGCGTCCACTGTTTCACCGATCACAACCGGTGTGTTTGTATCAAGTTCTGCTGCCTCTGCCTCGGTGTACTGTGGTTCAATGCCCAGGTATGGCAGGATCTCGCTCATCATATTTGCAAATACCGGTGCCGCTACGGCGCTGCCGTAGTAGTTGCCGGAAGTATCTGGTTCGTCAAAGAATACCAGCAGTGCGATCTCCGGATCATCTACCGGAGCAAAGCCGCAGTAAGATGCAATGTACTGCATCTTTGCGCCCTTTTCAGCACCGCCCTCTTCACGGTATTTTGCAACCTTTTCCGATGTACCGGTCTTACCGCAGATACCATAACCGGCTACGTAACCGTTCTTACCGGTACCCTCGATGGCGTTGCGGTTCATGATCTTTGCAACGCGCTTTGCTGTATCTTCAGAAAGCACCTGACGCTTAACCTTTGTTTCTGTTGTCTCGATGATATTGCCCTCGGAGTCCATGATCTGGGCTACGATGTATGGCTGCACCAGGTCGCCGCCGTTGGCGATGGCTGCTGTTGCTGTTACCATCTGAATTGGTGTGATGGAGAAGTTCTGACCGAAGGAGTAAACCGCAAGGTCAGTGATGATCATATTTTCTGCGTCGGTGTAAAGGCTTTCAGATTCACCTGGCAGGTCAACGCCTGTTTTCTCTGCAAAGCCGAAACCATGGAAGTATTCCATGAAGTCTTCTTCACCCAGCTTAAAGCCAAGCCACATGAACAGCGGGTTGCAGGAATTCATCAGACCCTCCTCCACAGTCTGCAGACCGTGACCGGAGGTCAGATGGCATTGGATGGACCAGGTGTCAACCTTGGTGAAACCCTTACAGCTGAAGGTATCGTTTTCATCTACCAGGTTTTCTTCCAGAGAAGCAGCCAGTGTGATGATCTTGAAAACGGAACCAGGGTAGTAAGTGTCACTCACTGCCTTGTTTCTCCACTGTGCCTGCAGGGCATCAGATTCTGCCTGATAGCGTTCTGCCTCCGGTAGTGCATTGATCGCTTCGATCACGTTCTGGTCGGTAATGGTGTATGGGTCGTTCGGGTCAAAGTCGCCGGAAACGGCCATACCCAGGATCGCACCTGTCTTTACGTTCATGCAGATGGCTGTTGCACGGTTGCCAACATTGTTGTTCGCTACGCCTTCATCCAGATATTTCTCCAGTGTGTGCTGAATGGTTTCGTCCAGTGTCAGCTTCAGGCTGTAACCGTCTTCTGCCTCTACCATCTGATCGTATTCAAATGGCATTTCTGTACCAACTGCGTTTCTTACAGTAACCAGCTTACCGGCTGTACCGGTCAGATAGTCGTCATAATACACTTCCAGACCGGCGAGGCCCTGTCCATCGGAGCCAACAAAGCCCAGAACGCAGGATGCCATGGTGCCGTAAGGATAGTAACGCTTGTAGTCAGATTCCAGCAAAATACCGCTGCTCTGGTTGTAATCGCGGATCAGTTCCCGCTTCAGTTCCAGAATTTCATCACGGACATCTGTTTCAACACCGCGCTCCAGAATCTCGTAATAAGTGCCTTTATCGATCTTTTTCTCGATTACTGCCGGATCAATTTCCAGAATTTCCGAGAGACCGTTTACAATTTTTGCTCGTACTTCCTGCTGCTTCTGAATCGTCTTTTCTGAAGCACCCTCTGCAGGAAGGATATATTTCGGTTCCAGAACAACCTGCCATACGCTGGCGCTCTGAGCCAGAATTTTACCATTGGTATCATAAATCGTACCGCGCTGGGCCGTGATCTGGGTATCCTGGAGCTGCTGGTCTACGGCCGCTTTTTTCAGAGAAGCGCCTTCAAAGATCTGAAGTCGGATCAGGCTGAAGATAATTGCGCCGAATCCAATGACGATCAGGCCAATCAGAACAAGCATCGTTCTGCGCCACATTGTTATTGTTGGTCCCTTCGCCATGTTCCATTCCCCCTTTTACAAAAATAAGAGTTAAGACACCTCTCAACTCTCTTTCGACACGCCAGAATCCGACCCCATCCTTCCGTATGTAACTGCACACGTTCCAATGGAATACTTACTGGCATGATATTTAACTTATGACAATAAATTGATCAGGAAGTTCCAGCCGGAAACAATCCAGTTTGGATCTTCTGCCTGAACAACAACACCCTTATCATCAGAAGACAGCTCAATATACTCCATCTGGGTCTGCTCTTCCTTGGCCATGCCCAGATTCTTGGTTGCATATTCTTCCACAGCAGATGGTGAAAGCTGAGAGTCAGTCTGCATCTGATACTGAATGTGCAGGCTCTGAGATTCTTCCAGCGCCTTGTTTGTTGATTCGATTTCTGCGGTGAGCTCTGCCAGGCGAACCTGATTGAAAATCAGGAATGCGCAGATTGCAGCGCCCATGCCCATTAACACAACTTTTTTTACTGCGCCATGGTTTTTTGCACGGCGGCGCTTCTGTGTTGTCTTGTCCAGATGCTCCTGCGGCATCTTGATCAGGTTATTTTCTTTCGGTTGATTTGGCTGTTGTTCCGGTTCTTCCACTTTTCGTGGCTCAAACAGCGCAAAATCATATGCATTATTGGTCTTATTAGGATCTGTCATTGATTTCACGCTCCATTCTTAATCGCAACATCCCATAAATCCATCAAAGTTTTGTGCATACACGCAGTCTTGCGCTGCGGCTTCGTGGATTTTCTTCCAGTTCCTGTTCTGTCGGTGCCAGTCCTTTTTTATAGAGCAGCTCCGCTTTCGGCTTATTGCCGCATACGCACACCGGGAAATCCGGTGGACAGGTACAGCCTTTACACCATTCATTCATTGTTTGCTTTACGATCCTGTCTTCCAGTGAATGGAAGGTAATGATCGCCAGTCTGCCGCCAGGCGCCAGCAGGGAAAATGCCGCTTCCAGCGCTGCGACTAAATGATCCAGTTCCTTATTGACTGCAATGCGCAGTGCCTGGAACGTTTTGCGGGCCGGATGACCTTCCGCTCTGCGAACGGCTGCCGGAACCGACTCTCTGATAATATCTGCAAGCTGTGTAGTGGTCTCAATCGGACCGCCCTCTTCTCTTGCACGAACAATGCCCTGCGCAATGCGCTTTGCATTTTTATCTTCGCCATAACGGCTGATGATCTGTGCCAGCTCCTGCCAGCTCAGGTGATTCACTAAATCGTAGGCGCTTGTCCCCTCCTGGCTCATGCGCATATCCAGCGGAGCCTCATGATGATAGGAGAAGCCTCTCTCCGGTGTATCCAGCTGATAGGAAGAAACGCCAATATCTAATAGTATACCATTAATCGGACCCATGTCACAAGCTTCCGCAATGGAAATCATGTTAGAAAATTGACCGTGATATACGGTAGAACATGGGTATTTTGCCAGTCTCTCCGTTACAACTGCAATTGCATCCGGGTCCTGGTCAATGGAAAGCAGACGCCCGGTGGTCAGCTGCTTTACAATTGCCTCTGAGTGTCCACCGCCGCCGGCTGTTCCGTCAATATAATTACCGTCCGGCTGAATGTTCAGGGACGCAATTGTTTCATTAAATAAAACCGGTACGTGGTTAAATTCCATCGTTACCACCCACCACCTTAAAAATCAAGTTCATCCATTGCTTCTGCAATGGTTTCCTGGGTCAGTGCGCCATTAATCTGGTTCCACTTCTCTGTACTCCAGATTTCCGCGCGGGCAGACGTGCCGATAAAGGTCACATCTTTTTCCAGGCCGGCATATTCCCGCAGGTTCTGCGGAATCAGAATACGACCCTGCTTGTCCGGCTCCACTTCTGCCGCACCTGCAAAGAAAAAACGCTGCAGACTGCGGGACTTGGAAATTGGCATTGCGGCAATTTTTGCCTGCAGCTGCTCCCAGCCATCGGATGAGAGGACAAAAAGGCAGCCGTCAAGACCCTTTGTGATATAAAAGCACTTGCCAAGGTCCTCGCGGAACTTAGCCGGTACGATCACACGGTTTTTGACGTCAATATTATGCTGGTATTCGCCAATTAACATAATGCTACCTCAATTTCCTGGGATTATTCCGCCCAAAGTTGCACTTTGTGGAACAATCTGCCACTTCTCACCACTTTACATAATAGATTATATAATAAACCCTATGGAATTTCAACCTTCATTTTCTCTCCAAAGACTGAAATTTCCGGTATTTTCTGCCATTTTACCATGTTTACCGGGAATATATGGCGATAAAAAAACAGGCACCACAAGATTCTGTGGTGCCGAATGAGAAATCATGCGAAAAATTCACGGAATGTTCAAGATTTCTCTGCAGAATTTAGCCGTTTAACTGCGCATTTTTCTGTGTTGCCTTGATGCCCTGGCGAGTCTTGCGCAGCTCTGCCAGACCCTCAGCCAGTGCATCGTCTGCACGGCGGAGAAGATCGTCAACGTACTCGTTTGTAGCCTTGCGGATCTCTCTGGACTTGCCGTTTGCCTGGTTCAGCATGCTTGTAGCCTGCTCCTGAGCCTGTCTTGTGATCTCGTCCTGCATGATCATGCGCTTTGCACGCTCTTCTGCTGCACGAACGATACCTTCTGCCTCGCGCTTTGCGTCAGCAATGATCTGGTTGCGGTCTGCTACGATTGCTCTTGCCTGACGTGTCTCCTGTGGGAGATTGTCGCGGAGCTCATCCAGCAGGTTCTTTACCTCGCCGCCGTCTACCATTGCCTTACCGCCGCTGAGAGGAAGATGCCATGCACGTTCCACCACGCTGTAAAGTTCTTCCATTAATTCGTCTACGTTACGGTTACTCATTCTATATTCCTCCTGTTTATTGATTCACTTCCTGATCAGACCGTACTTTCAGCAGACGGCGCTGTACATCTTCTGTAATGCACTCCGGCACAAACGGCGAAATATCGCCGCCGAACCGCGCAATCTGCTTTACCATACTGGAGCTGAGGAACATATTTTCCAGACTGGTTGTCAGGAATACTGTTTCCAGCTCTGCGCTTAACATACGGTTTGTCATTGCCATCTGAAATTCATATTCAAAATCGGAAAGAGCGCGGAGACCTTTCACGATGGCAGCTGCATTTTTCAGCTTTGCATATTCTGCCAGCAGTCCGTCAAAGGATTCCACCTCCACGTTCTCAAGTCCTGCCTCTGCTGCAGCGCGGCGGATCAGCTCCACGCGTTCTGCTGCAGTAAAAGTGGACTTCTTGTCCGGGTTTACCATCACAGCAACTGTCAGCTTATCAAACAGCTTGGCTGCACGGATAATAACATCCAGATGACCTTTTGTTACCGGATCAAAGCTGCCCGGATATACACCGGTCTTCATCATTGCTCCACCACTTCCTTGTGTCGATATAAGGTCAGCATGATCTTGCCGTATCGGTAAGATTTTACCTGCACAAAGTCACCGGCGGTTTCCGGCAGGGTCTCCTCCATCGGGTGTTCGCAGATGATGGTACCGCCCTGGTTCATTACCTCAGCAACCATTGGCAGCGCCTTCTCCAGCATACCCTCCAGATACGGCGGATCAAGGAATGCAAGGTCGAACTTGCCGTCTTTCCGCAGCAGATAAGTCATATAATCACTCTGCACTACCTGGATGTTTTCACCCAGTCCGGAAGTTTTCACGTTCTTCTGGATCACGGAAATAGACTCCTTGGAGCTGTCCACCAGCACAGCACAGCGAGCGCCACGGCTCACAGCTTCGATGCCAACCTGTCCGCAGCCGGCAAACAGATCCAGGAATCTGCGGCCTTCAATATCAAACTGGATGATGTTGAACATGGACTCTTTGATCCGTTCTGTTGTTGGACGGACATCTCTGCCCTCCAGTGTGAGGAGTCGCTTTCCTCTTGCTTTTCCTGTAATAATTCGCATACAATACGCCTCCTCTG
The DNA here is from genome assembly GCA_045638545.1 of Acutalibacteraceae bacterium. GTDB lineage: Bacteria > Bacillota > Clostridia > Oscillospirales > Acutalibacteraceae > UMGS1071. The sequence continues at coordinate 14,102 of JAZUBL010000016.1, forward strand.
CACAAATTTTCGGGTAACATTCTCCCGCAATATTATCGCATTATCAAGATTCAGTGTCAATTATCGTTCCAAGATTATAAGAATTCGTAATCGTTTTTTAACAATCTTCGCCACATTCTTTCAAATTAGAAACTCTTTTTATTCCATAGTGTCATGAAAATGACAAAACAGATTTTCTGCCGCTTTTTTGTTCATTTTTGGCACCGCCAGCAGTTCTTCCAGCGTCGCATTTTTCATGGCTTCAATGGTCTTAAAGTGCTGAAACAGCGCTGTTGCGCGGCTTTCACCAATCCCTTCCACATCCAGCAATTCTGAGGAAAGGATCTTCTTTTTTCGCTGCTGCCGGTGGTAACCGATAGCAAATCGGTGGACTTCTTCCTGAATGTCTGACACCAGTGTAAACGCACGGCGATGGGACAGGATCGCGATCTCGCCGCCGTCTCCTGTGATCGCACGGGTCTTGTGCTTGTCATCCTTCACCATGCCGAACAAAGGTACCGTCAGCCCGAATTTTTCCAGCACCGGGCGGATGGCGTTAACATGGCCTTTGCCGCCGTCCAGCAGAATCAGATCCGGCAGGGCACCGAAACCGGTTTCATCGCCTTCCGCCTGTTTCTGGCGGTATTCGTTAAAGCGGCGGGTCAGCACCTCCGTCATGGAACCGTAGTCATCCTGCCCCACAATGTCTTTGATTTTAAATTTACGGTAGTCAGACTTTTTCGGCCGACCATTTTCAAAGACAACCATACCGGCAACGTTTTCGCCGCCGGCCAGGTTGGAAATATCGTAAGACTCTATGCGCATCGGCGGCTTTTCCAGTCCAAGCAGACGGGCAAGCTCATCCAGGGCAGAGGTCTCCCTACCTGTTCTGCCGGAAGACTGCGCCAGATGCTCTGCCGCATTGTTGCGGCACATTTCCACCAGCTTGTACTGTTCGCCGCGCTGCGGCACCACAATGGAAACTTTTCGCCCCGCTTTCTGGGAGAGCCAGTCTTCCAGCAGCGGTGTATCTGCTGCTTCGTCATCAATGGAAATACGAGGCGGCACGTGGTCACGAATCGAATAGTACCGCTTTAAAAATTCACCGCGAGCCTGCTTTGGGTCACCTGTTTCCGGCAGAAGAAAATGCTCTCTGTCATACAGTCTGCCCTCCTGAAAGCGGAATACTTCGATGCAGCCGTCTGCACCGCCGCCTTTGCCCTGTGCCAGCGCAATCACATCCTGCTCTTCAATTTTTGCAGAAACAACCTTCTGCTTCTCCGTCACCTTTTTGATGGCGTTGATTTTATCACGGATGGATGCCGCACGCTCGAACTCCAGATTCTCCGCTGCTTCTTCCATTTTCTCTGTGAGCATTTTAATAGAAGATACACTGCCGCCTTTCAGGAAGTCTACTGCTTCGTTCACACGCTCCTGGTATTCCTTTTCGGAAATCCTGCCGCGGCACGGCGCACAGCACTGCTTGATGTAATAGTTGAGGCATGGCCGCGATTTTCCCACGTCCTGCGGAAACTTTCGATTGCAGGTCGGGATCTGGAAAATTTTCACTGCTTCATCCACCGCCTGACTGACTGCCCAGGAGCTGATAAACGGCCCGATATACTCTGCGCCGTCTGTTTTCACATCACTGGATTTTGCCGCAAGGATCCGGGACCATGGGGCTGCCGTAATCTTGATGTAATGATAGCCTTTGTCATCTTTCAGCAGAATATTATATTTCGGCGTATATTGCTTGATAAGACTGCACTCCAGCACTAACGCTTCAAACTCACTGTCAGTCACAATCGTCTCGAACCACTCCACGTTGCTGACCATTTTGATCACTTTGGAGTCGTGGTTTTTATCAGAGCCAAAATACTGGCTGACACGATTTTTCAGCGCCTTTGCCTTACCAACATAAATAATGGTGCCGTTTTTATCGTGCATCAGGTACACGCCCGGCTGCAGCGGCAGCTGCATGGCCTGCTTACGCAGTTCTGCAATTTTTTTCTGTCTCAGTTCTTCCATGGGGATGCCTCCTTCCTGGTTTAGAAAAAGAAAAAAGCACCGCAAGAATGCGGTGCTTCGCTGCGCAATGCGCAAAAATTACATCTGGAAACCAGACTCGATCAGCTTTACGAGATCTTCAACAGCTGCTTCTTCGTCGCTGCCGTCTGCAATGATCTTAATGCCTGTGCCGCCTACGATACCGAGGGACAGAACGCCGAGCAGGCTCTTTGCGTTAACTCTTCTTTCATCCTTCTCAATCCAGATAGAGGACTTGAATTCGTTTGCCTTCTGAATGAAGAAAGTTGCTGGACGTGCGTGCAGGCCTACCTGATTCTGCACTGTTACTTCTTTAGAGAACATAATTCTTCCACTCCTACAAATAACAAAATTTCTTTTTCTCGGAACCCCGCATTAGATATTCCGGTTGATTTATTCCATATCCATGGGAAAATTCGCTTTAAATCATATTTATGATATCACAATTCACAATAAAGTCAACTAATCCACACGAAATTTGGATTCATGACCTATTCTGCTAATTTTCTACTCTTTCCTTTTGTGCATATTTGCACAAATGTCGAAAACTTTTAGCAGGTGTGACAACAGCCTTCCGCCCTCAATTTTGGCAGATTTGCTGACTTTTATTCAGTTCACCGTGATTTTGAGGCGAAATACTGACCTTTTTCCATTTTATCTCCAAAACCATTGTGCATTTTCACGAAGCAAAAATTAATCTTCGTTTTTCTGCTGCAATGTTTCAAGAAATGCCTGATCTTTTTTCGTCAGTGGTGCTGTTTCCAGCATATCCGGACGGTATTTCATCGTGCGGCGGAGAGATTCTTCTCTGCGCCATTTGTCAATGTTGGCATGATGCCCGGAAAGCAACACTTCCGGTACATCCTGCCCCCGCCATGTGGCCGGGCGTGTATAGTGCGGATGCTCCAGCAAACCATTAAAGTGGCTTTCTTCCTCAAAACATACGTCATCAGAAAGAACGTCCGGCAGCATTCTGCACACAGCGTCTGCCATTACAAGGCCCGGCAGCTCACCGCCGGTCAGCACATAGTCGCCAATGGACACAAATTCATCCACATAGGTATCCAGCACACGCTCATCCACGCCCTCATAGTGGCCGCAGAGAATGGCAATGTTGTCCAGCTGAGAAAGCTCGATGGCCTTCTGCTGGGTCAGCACACTGCCGCATGGTGACATATAGATAATATGCGGTTTTTTGCCCAGCTGTGCAATGAGATGCTCAATGGAGAGCGCAATTGGCTCTGCCATCATCAGCATGCCTTTGCCGCCGCCGAATGGACAGTCATCCACACGGTTGTGCTTATCAAAAGCAAAGTTGCGGATCTGGTGGCAATGCACCTCCACAGCGCCTTTTTTTCTGGCGCGGCCAATGATGCTTTCGCTCATAACAGCTTCACACATCTCTGGGAACAAGGTAAGAAAATCAATTCTCATCGTTAAAGATCCCCTTCAGCGGACGGATGGTCAGTTTGCGGCCTTCGATATCTGTATCCAGAACAACGTCATCGATAACAGGGATCAGATAATCCTTGCCAGCTTCGTCTGTGATCTGGTAAACGTCGTTGGCGCCTGTTTTGAACACCTCTGTCACCTTGCCGTAGTGGCGGTCTGTATCTGCGTCATATACTTCCATGCCGATGAGATCCACAATGAAGTACCGGCCCTTTGGCAGACGGGCATCCTTGCGGTCCAGATACAGTACACGGCCGCGGAGCGTGTCACCCTGCTCAATGGAAGTAATGCCTTCCAGCGTGAGCAGAAGAAGATTTTTGTGCACACGGGAAGCCTTGATTGCAACAGCTTCGTACTCGCTGCCCTTTTTCCAGTAAAGTGTCTTGATACGCTTGAGAAATGCCGGAGAATCACACCATGGCTCCAGACGAAGCTCGCCGCGAACACCATGTGTACCTACGATTTTTCCTGCTTCCAAATATTGCTGCAGCATATCCGCCGCTCCTTTCCTGTTAAAAAAGGCTGTAGCGAATGGTTCGTTACAGCCTTTTTCCATACTATCACGCCGCGATGAAGCGTGACTTAGTCAATCTCCACCGCAACCTTATCACCGGTACGCACAGAAGCTGCGCGCATAACGATACGGATTGCTTTTGCGATCCGACCCTGCTTACCGATGATCCGGCCCATATCGGACTCGGCCACGTGCAGATGATACACAATGGTACCTTCCGCATCCGGCTCATCAACAGTGATCTCGATGGCATCCGGATTCTCTACCAGACCCTTCGTGATCGTGTAAAGCAAATCCTTCATGGAAATACCTCTTAGAGAACGTTGTTCTTCTTCAGCAGTGCCTTAACTGTATCTGTTGGCTGTGCGCCCTTTGCAATCCAATCCTTAGCCTTGTCAGCGTCTACCTTAACCTCTGCTGGGTTTGTCATTGGGTTGTAGAAACCGATCTCTTCAATGAAACGGCCATCTCTTGGGAAACGGGAATCTGCTACAACGATACGGTAAAAAGGTGCCTTCTTTGCGCCCATTCTGCGAAGTCTGATTTTAACTGCCATGATAAATTCCTCCAAATAATTAAAAATTAAAATAAATTTGTTTACTGTTTTATATCTCAACCAACGCATTCTGCATTGGGTGATTGCTTTTTTATGCTGTTCCTCTTAGAAGAAACCGCCCATGCCGCCCATACCGCCTGCACCCGGAATACCACCGAAGTTCGCGCGGCGTCTTGTGCCTCTCTTCTGCTTCATAGAACGAACCATTTTCTTGGTTGCTTCAAACTGCTTGATCAAGCGGTTTACGTCTTCCACTCTCATACCGGAACCCGCTGCGATTCTGCGCTTACGGGATGGGTTGATGATGGATGGCTTTGCACGCTCTTCCGCTGTCATGGAGAGGATGATCGCCTCCAGACGGTCAACCTCACGATCATCGATATCCACATCTCTCAGATGCTTGTCAATGCCCGGGAGCTTAGACATCACAGACTTGAGCGGGCCCATCTTTCTTACCTGACGGAACTGCTCCAGCAGGTCGTTGAAAGTAAACTGGTCCTGCATGATGCGGCGAGCTGCTTCTGCAGCCTCTTTCTCGTCGATCTTGTTCTGTGCGTCCTCAATGAGGGACAGAACGTCGCCCATACCGAGAATACGGGAAGCCATACGGTCTGGGTGGAATACCTCCAGGTCGTCCAGCTTTTCACCAACACCGGCAAACTTGATTGGCTTACCAGTTACTGCGCGTACGGACAGCGCCGCACCGCCTCTGGTATCACCATCCAGCTTTGTCAGGATTACGCCGTTGATAGCCAGCAGTTCGTCGAATGTTTTTGCAACGTTAACTGCTTCCTGACCGGTCATGGAGTCGATAACAAGCAGGATCTCGTGTGGATTTACCTCTGCGTTGATACGCTTCAGCTCGTCCATCAGCGCCTGGTCGATCTGCAGACGGCCGGCGGTATCGCTGATTACGATATCGTTACCCTGGTCCTTTGCATAGTGAATTGCTTCCTTACAGATCTTAACTGGATCTTCCTTGCCCTTGTCATAAACAGGAACACCTGCCTGAGAACCAACAACCTGCAGCTGCTTGATCGCAGCCGGACGATAAATATCGCAGGCTACCAGCATTGGACGGTGACCCTGGTTCTTATAGTGCTTTGCCAGCTTTGCAGCGTGTGTTGTTTTACCAGCACCCTGCAGACCGCACATCATGATGATGGTTGGTGGATGAGAAGCAAACTTGATTCTTGCCTGCTCGCCGCCCATCAGTGCTGTCAGTTCTTCGTTAACGATCTTAACAACCATCTGACCAGGAGTCAGGCTGGCCATAACGTCAGCGCCGATTGCACGCTCTGTAATGCGGTTTGTGAAATCCTTCGCAACCTTGTAGTTTACGTCAGCTTCCAGCAGTGCCAGTCGCACTTCTCGCATCGCAGACTTAACGTCGGATTCGCTCAGCTTACCTTTGGAACGCAGTCGTTTAAACGAGTTGGCAAGTTTATCCGCAAGTCCTTCAAATGCCATGGTTTTCTCTCCTTTCTTTTAAGCTTCTGTTTCATTTTCTTCCAGTGTATCTACAATGGCCAGCAGCCGGTCAAGAATTGCCTGCGTCTGTGGATCTGCTCCATCTGCACAGCACTGTGCCGCAAGCTGTTCGGTACATTCCCGAATCTCATCGAGACCCTTCTGTACTTCCAAAAACCGGCGCGCCAGTCCTAACCGCTCTTCCATCTCATACAACTGATTTTCCGCCCGCTTCACGGCGTCCCGCACACCCTGTCGGCTCATACCTTCCAGGTCGGCAATTTCTGCCAGAGACAGGTCGTCGTCATAATAGCTGGCGAACAGGCGGCGCTGTTTTTCTCCCAGCATGCTGCCGTAGAAATCCAGCAGAAAGGAGCTTTCTAAATTTTTAGCCAAACTACATCCCCGCCATTTCAAATTCAGGTGTAAAGAAAAAAGCTTTACAGTCGTAATTATACTGGGTTTCCGCTCTGCTGTCAAGGTTTTTTTCAAAATTCCCATGCAAAATTAACAATTATTTTATCGCACTTTTTGTGATAAGTTCAAATACAAGCCGCCTTTTCCACAATATGTGCGTTCGATTATGATTCATTCTGCACAAACTTTTCTTTTTTCACCTGCAATAGAAGAGCTGCACCGTTCCGAATATCTCTGGAAAACAAAAAGACACCCATTCGGGTGCCTTCCTGTATCTCATATTCAGATTATGCGTGTCTGCCGTAGCGTTCAAATGCAAGCTGCTCGATCTCTCCGATGGAAGAACGAACGGTAATGCGAGACAGTTCTTCTCTGTCTACCATTTTCCAGCTGCCGTTTACCTTCTCCATATGTACAACGCCTTCAACCGGCTCCGGCTTCAATGTATGGATCACTTTTTCCACATAGTGCATTGCCTTGCTGATCTTGCGCATATCAACCTTGCCATCATGGAGATGCAGTGTCGGCTCGTTCTTCTCGATCATTGCAATAGACTTCAATGCCAGCTCTTTCAGGCTTACAGTCTCACCCTTCAGGTGCACTGCCGCAATGGTTTCGTCTGCATTTTCTTCTACGTCTGTTACGTAGAGCTCTGTCTTTGCAAAGAACTTCTTTACATAAGCGGAAGAGTGGCCTTTTACAATACCGCTGGCTTTTTCCAGGTCTTCCAGTGTAAAGCGCTTGATCTGGGAAGCCTCCAGAACTGCCACCAGATCACCGGCCATCATGCCCTTGATCATACGCATCAGTTCCTCGTCCGCTGTAATCAGCAGTTCCGATTCAGAATCATATCCTAACAGTTCCAGCAGCGGATCTTTCTTTTTGCCTTTCATTGCGCAGTCCTCCTGTGCTCCCAGTATTTTACTAAATATTGTAGCCTCTGCAGAAGATTTTGTCAACCGAAAACCGCATGATCACGGGCTTTTGCGGCAAATAAAAAACCGCCAGGCGGTCTCTTTGCAGAAACCGCCCGACGGGATCAATTGATGATATTACAAATCGACAAAATTAGTTGTTGTCAACAGAAACCATGTGCTTGATCAGCTCGAGAACCTTGTTGGAATAACCCCACTCGTT
>JAZUBL010000017.1:0-13360 GCA_045638545.1 Acutalibacteraceae bacterium
TAATCGAAACAGGCGGCAAGCAGTACAAAGTACAGAATGGCGATGTCATTTATGTAGAGAAGCTTGCAGCAGAAGAAAACGCAGAGGTTAGCTTCCAGGTTGTAGCACTTGGCGGCGAAGACGGCCTCAAGGTTGGTACTCCATTTGTTGACGGTGCATCCGTAGCAGGTAAAGTACTCAAGACAGGCAAGGGCAAGAAAATCACAGTATTTACTTACAAGCCTAAGAAGGGTTCCAAGCGCAAGATGGGCCACAGACAGCCATACACTAAGGTAGAAATCACAGCTATCAACGCTTAATTTCATGTTCAGTGTTTGCGTATTGAAAGCATCTTCTTCCGGCGAGATCCTTGGTTTTTCCATGGAAGATCACGCCGGCTATGGAGAACAGGGCAGTGACATTCTGTGTGCAGCGATTTCTTCTGCTGCATACATGACTGCCAACACCATGACGGATGTTCTTCATGTTACACCAGAAATCTTAAAGGTTGATGATGGATACATGTACATTCGTGTGTTTCCGGAAGATGCACCCCTTTGCCGCAATTTATTTGCGGGCTTCAAGCTGCATATGGTAGGGCTTGAAGAACAGTATCCAGAAAACATTAAAGTTAATTATTTGGAGGTGTAAGTAATGCTTAAGATTAATATTCAGTTATTTGCTCACAAAAAAGGTATGGGTTCCACAAAGAACGGCCGTGACTCCGAGTCCAAGCGTCTTGGCGTTAAGCGTGCAGATGGTCAGTTCGTGCTGGCAGGCAACATCCTGGTAAAGCAGCGTGGCACACACATCCACCCAGGCAATAACGTAGGTATCGGTTCTGACGATACTCTCTTTGCTCTTATCGATGGTAAGGTAAAGTTCGAGCGCATGGGTCGTGACCGCAAAAAGGTTAGCGTTTACGCAATTGAGCAGTAATTGCTGATCAGTATAATTTAGCATTCAAAGTCTCGGGAGGATCGTTTCGCCCGGGATTTTTTCATAAGTAAAACTATTTTTGATGAAGAATGGCGGTATATTATGTTTATTGATGTTGCGAAAATTAAAATTAAAGCCGGTAACGGCGGTAATGGCGCCGTTGCTTTTCACAGAGAGAAGTACGTTGTAGCTGGCGGCCCTGATGGCGGTGACGGCGGCAAGGGCGGCGATATCGTTTTTCAGACTGATACCAATATGTCTACCCTGCAGGATTTTCGCTATAAGCGGAAATATATTGCCAGAAACGGCGAGGACGGCAGAGGTGGCCGCTGCAATGGTAAAAAGGCAGAGGACCTGATCATCCGTGTACCAAAGGGCACGCTGATCAAGGATGCTGAAACAGGCAGACTGATTGCAGACCTCTCCACAGATGAGCCGCAGGTAATCCTCAAGGGCGGCAAAGGCGGCTGGGGCAACGCACACTTTGCTACTCCAACAAGACAGACACCTCGCTTTGCAAAGCCGGGTGTGCCTGGTCAGGAGCTGGAAGTTCAGCTGGAGCTGAAGCTTCTGGCTGACGTTGGCCTTGTTGGTTACCCTAACGTTGGTAAGTCTACACTGATTTCCGTAGTCAGTGCGGCAAAGCCAAATATTGCAAACTACCACTTTACAACCATCACTCCGGTGCTTGGTGTGGTAGATCTGGGCGACGGCGATTCTTATGTTATCGCTGATATTCCTGGTCTGATCGAGGGTGCAGGTGAGGGTGTAGGCCTTGGTCACCAGTTCCTCCGTCACGTTGACCGCTGCCGCATGCTGGTGCACATTGTTGACGTTTCCGGCAGTGAAGGCCGTGATCCAAAGGAAGATTTCCGTATCATCAATGAGGAGCTGCATAAGTTCAATCCGGAACTTTCCGAGCGTCCGATGATCGTTGCAGGCAACAAGTGCGACATGGCAACAGATGAGCAGATCGAAGAGTTCAGAGCTTTTGTAGAAGAGCAGGGCTATGAGTTCTTCCCAATCATGGCAGCAATCCGTTATGACGTTGATCCGCTGATGGACAAGATTCAGGAGATGCTCAGCAAGCTGCCTCCGGTACTCCAGTACGAGCCGGAACCAATGCCTGTAAAGCCTGTGGAAGAGTTCGAAAAGCAGGCTGTGAATATCAGAAATCAGGGCGGCGTCTTCTTTGTTGAAGGCGAGTGGCTGCTGCAGCTGATCAACTCTGTAAACTTTGATGACTACGAGTCTCTGCAGTACTTCCAGCGCGTGCTCATCAACACAGGCGTGATCGATGCGCTTCGTGAAGCAGGCGTTGTGGAAGGCGACACTGTTTCCATGTACGATCTGGAATTTGACTTCGTGGATTAAGAGGTGCTGTCGTGGAACGATTATTTAATCAGGACTGCGATCCAAAGCAGCTTAGTCCATTAACACTGGCTTTTGTTGGTGACTGCGTATTTGAGCTGTTTGTGCGCGAAAGACTGGTTTGTCAGGCGAATTGTCCGGTGAATCAGCTGCACCAGAACAGTGTAGCGCAGGTGCGCTGCGATGCCCAGGCAAAGTCCATGGAAAAGATCATGCCGCTCCTCACAGAAGAGGAAATGGCGGTATTTAAGCGCGGCCGCAATGCAAAGACTTCCGTGCCGAAAAACGCTTCCAGCGCCGATTACCACGCCGCAACAGGCTTTGAAGCACTGTTTGGCTATCTGTATCTGAAAAATGATATTGCAAGGCTCCGTGAGTTTTTTGCAGTGATCTGCGCAGAAGAATAATATAGTGATCGAAAGACGTGTTGTAGTGATTACAGCACGTCTTTTTCTTTTTGAATTAATACTATGCATTACATAATATGACTGTTGACATACTATACTATGCGATGTATACTATAGACACAGAGAGATGCAGTCGATATTTCTTTGTAACTATCTCGGGAAAGGAGATTGATTGTGGATATTCAACTGAAAAAAGGATTGTTGGAAATCTGCGTGCTGGCAGTGCTGGAGCGAGAAGATTCTTATGGCTATAAACTGATCAAAGATATTTCTACCTGCATTTCCATCTCAGAATCGACTCTATATCCGATTTTGAAGCGACTGGAAGCCGGTGAATGTCTGACAACTTATTCTGTGGAACATAATGGTCGTCTGCGAAAATATTACCGCATCACTGATGCCGGACGGAGGCGCATTGATGAGTTTACAGAGGAATGGGAAGATATTATGAATGTGTATCGTTTTATTACAGGAGGGAGACCATGACGAAACGAGAATTTTTCGATGCACTGACGGCACGGATGAAATCGCTGCCGAAAGAGGAACAGAATCGTGTGATTCGATATTATAACGAAGTGCTGGAAGATTATATGGAAGATGGTATGACAGAATCAGAGGCTGTGGCACAGCTGGAAGATGTTGATACGATCGCTAAGAGAATTCTGCTGGAGTATGCCATGGAATCTCACAACAAAGCGCCGGTGGAAGCGAATCCTGTTTATAAAGCGGAAAAATATAAAAAGCAGGGCAATGTATTAATGGTTGTTCTGGCGCTGATTACCATCCCATTCTGGGGCTCCATCCTGGTTTCGCTTCTTGGTGCTGTGTTTGCCATTGCAGCAGCGCTGTTCTGCATCCCAATTTCTCTGGGCGCAGCGGCAATTGGCTGTATGGCAATGACACCGGTTTTGATTTTTACCGGTCAGGTTGGTAAAGGATTTTTTGTTCTGGCAGCAGGGCTCATCTGTGTCGCCTTAACGATGATTTCTATTCCGATTGTTATCTGGCTGATGAAGTTATCTTATAAACTTGTTCGCTGGATGTTCCGCCTCGTAAAAACATGGTTCAGCGGCAGAAAGGAAGTGGCATAATGAAACGCAGAACACGCACAATATTGATCGTAGCCGGCAGTTTCTTTTTAGCTGGTTTGATCGCTGCTGGCATCGGCTTTGTCTGCGGCGGATATGAAATGTTTATTCCAGAACCAGGTGTTGAAAAAAGCTATACCGCAAAAAATTCCGCAGAAGATCTGGAAAAAATTTATATCGATACCTGTGATGGAGATATTCATTTTCAGAAATCAGCGGGCGATCAAGTTATTATAGGTTACTATGATTATGAGAACTTAAAGCATACCGTAACAGAAGAAAATGGCGTGCTGCAGATCACTGCAAACGACAAAGAGTGGTACGATTATGTGACAAATTTCGGCAGCTGGACTGCAGAACCGATCACTGTGTATGTACCGGAACGATTTGACGGCGAAATTCAGCTTGATACTTCCAACGGCGATATTGCACTCATGGATCTGAATAAGGTCGGCGTTATCAATTGCAAAACAAGTAACGGAGACATGTTCCTGCATAGTATTTCTGTGGAAAAAGAGATCCTTCTGGAAACTTCCAACGGTAAAATTGAACTGGAAAATATTACAACAGGTGCAGATCTGATCACAAAAACTTCCAATGGTTCCATCAATGGAAAGGAGATCACCGCCAATAGTTGTGACCTGAAAACTTCTAATGGTAAAGTGACCCTGGAAAATGTAACAGCACCGCATCGGCTGAAGGTAAAGTCTTCTAACGGTGAGTTAGAATTGCTGGAAGCTGTAAGTGATAATATTTCTCTTGATACCAGTGTAGGTGATGTGACAGGTACAATTAAGGGCAGAATGAGCGACTATCAGATTTACTGTGATGATGACGGCAACCTGCCAAAAGAAAAAACAACCGGCAGCAAAAAATTAGAAGCTGATACCAGCGCTGGAAAAATCGACATTCAGTTTACTGAGGATTAAACACATAAATTAACACAGAATAACATCATGAAACCAAGGAGGGATCGTGATGTTATTTTTTTGGAAAAAAATCCGGCAGCCGTTTCTGGATGTTGTGTTTATCCTGGCAGGCAGTGCCGTATTTGCAGCTTCCGTTGCTATGTTCGCGGCGCCCAATGAAATTGTAGCCGGCGGCTTTGTTGGCATTGCAACGCTGCTCAATTACCTCTTTTTCACGCCGATTGGCTCTGTTACCATGCTGCTGAATGTGCCGGTAATTTTGTTTGCAGTGTTTGTCATTGGCTATAAAATTGTGCTGAAAAGCATTCTGGCACTGCTTTCCGCTTCTGCCTTTATGGATCTTTTCGCCATGTGGCTTCCCACATATCGAGGAGAACTGATACTGGCATCTGTTTTTGCCGGTGTTCTGGAAGGAATCGGCATTGCATTGATTTTTCTGCGCAGTGCCACCACAGGCGGAACCGTAATGATTTCCAGATTGCTCAGCATGAAGTTTCCGCATGTTTCCATGGGAAAACTTCTGTTTATTTCAGACTTCATAGTAATTGCAGCGTCCGGTTTTGTGTATCAGAGCCTGGAAAGCGTTCTCTATGGGCTGATTGTTGTTTTTATTGCAACAAAAGTTGTAGATACTATCATGTACGGTATGGATATCGGTGTCGGCAATATGATGTTTATTATTTCAGAAAAGAATACAGAGATTGCAGAAAAAATCCTCCACCAGAAAAGCCGAGGCGTTACTGTGTTATATGCTAAAGGTGCTTACAGCAATCGTGATAAATCGGTGTTGTTCTGCGCTGTACGAAAGTTTGAAATGCCGCAGGTTCGGCAGATCGTCCGCTCTATTGACGCAAATGCATTTATTGTAATTGGAGAAGCCGGGCAAATTTCCGGTGAAGGTTTCCATTCAGAAGAGCGGCGTGATGCTACTGTAAAAGAATTACTGGCCAAAAGAAAAAAGCAGAAATAACAACAGACAGCAGCGCAGAGGGATCTGCATTGCTGTCTGTTGTTTTGTCAGAGACGTTAATTGTTATCTTGCGCAGTCATCGCTCTTCTTGTTGGAAGATTGATTCTGAGAAGACTTGTTCTGAGACTGATTCTGGGAATTTTTGTTCTGAGAATTTTTGTTTTCGGATTGATTATTTGCCTTATTGGTCTTGTTTGTGTTATGATAGTTGTGTTCATTCTGTGTCATTTTGATTCACCTCCTTCGATGGTTATAGTGTAGCCAGTTCAGGAGGAGATATACATGACATAAAACAGGAATTATAAAAGGAGCTGCGATAGTATGATCCAACTTCCACAGGAATTTCAAACGAGAATGCAGGAGCTGCTGAAGAATGATTTTGATTCTTTTCTGGCATGCTTTGGTCAGCCGGGTTTCCGCGGTCTTCGCTGGAATCCAATGAAGTGTTCTCTGGAAACATTACAGAAAAATTTACCCTTTGAAATAAAAGCATCCCCGTTTTCGCCGCTTGGTTTCTATATGCCAAACGATGTAGAGCGGATCGGTTCTCTGCCATTTCATCATGGCGGCGCATTTTATGTACAGGAGCCATCTGCATCCTCTGCAGTTACTGTACTTGATCCGCAGCCTGGTGACCGCGTGCTTGATCTCTGCGCAGCGCCGGGCGGCAAGTCTACTCAGATTGCTGCTATGCTGGGTGGAGAAGGATTGCTGTGGTCCAATGAATATGTAAAGAACCGCGCCAATATTCTGCTCTCTAATATTGAGCGCATGGGTATTGCCAATGCGGTAGTTTCCTCCTGTCATCCGGAGCAACTTTGTGAGCAGCTGACCGGCTATTTTGATAAAGTGCTTGTAGACGCGCCATGCTCTGGTGAAGGTATGTTCCTTCATGATCCGGGTGCGATTGAGGCATGGAGCCCTGAGCACGTACAGTCCTGTGCAGTGCGCCAGAAAAGCATTCTGGATTCTGCAGCAAAAGCACTTGCGGCCGGTGGTGTGCTTGTTTATTCCACCTGCACCTACGCAGAAGAAGAAAATGAAGGCGTAGTGCTGCAGTTTCTGGAAAGCAATCCGGATTTTGAATTGATTGACTGCGATGTGGAATTTGGCAGAGCATCAGAGAAACTGCCGCAGACACGCCGTATTTTCCCAATGGACGGCGGTGACGGTCATTTTGTAGCAAAATTCCGCAGAAATGACGGTCCATCTTATCACGGCGGCTATTTTTCCGTAAAGCAGGGGAAGAGTAGCAATGAGTTAAAAATGGCGCAGGAACTGTATCAGTCGCTGTACAATACAAAAGAAACACCAATGCTGTTCCAGGCCGGCAATTACGTATATTATCTGCCGGTTGAGATCCCGGATCTTCAGGGATTACATATTCTTCGTGCCGGTGTGCAGCTTGGTGAAATTAAGAAAAATCGTATGGAACCATGTCACCATTTCTTTATGGCCGCAAAACCAGAACTGCTTCGCCAGGTTGTTGCGTTGGAAACAGAGGATCCTGCGGTACTGCGTTATCTCAAGGGTGAGGAGATCGACTGTGATGCTTCTCTGAAGGGTTACGCCGGCATTTGTGTAGACGGTGTTATGCTTGGCTTTGGTAAATGCAGCGGTGGAAAATTAAAAAACCATTACCCAAAAGGTCTGCGTAACCATATATAACTTGAAATCAGAGCATAATGGTGGTAGAATAAGAGTCAGTGAAATTGTTTGAAGGAAGTGTTCTTAATGCAAGAAATTAGAATTGAGCTTAGCCAGAATCTGAAAGAAAAGCCAAAAGCTGGCGCACCGCTCCCATTTGGTACCATTTTTACTGATCATATGTTTGTTATGAACTATGATGAGGGTCAGGGTTGGCACGATGCCAGAATCGTACCATATGCACCACTGTCTCTGGATCCATCTGCGATGTGCTTGCATTACGGACAGGCTATTTTTGAAGGCATGAAGGCTTATAAAGCAGCTGATGGCCGTACACTTCTGTTCCGTCCGGAAAAGAATATGGCAAGACTGAATCTGTCTGGTGACCGTCTCTGCATTCCGCCGATTGACGAAGCATTTGCACAGAAGTGCATTGAAGAGCTGGTAAGAGTAGAAAAAGACTGGATTCCGGAAACTGACGGCGCATCTCTGTATCTGCGTCCGTTCATCATCGGTGTAGATCCACACGTTGGTGTTCATCCTGCACATCACCTGCTGTTCATCGTAATCTGCTGCCCTGTTGGCGCTTACTATCCGGAAGGTCTGAATCCTGTAAAGATTTATGTTGAGGATAAATATGTTCGTGCAGTTCGAGGCGGTACAGGCTATGCAAAGACAGCCGGCAACTATGCTTCTTCTCTGAAAGCACAGGATGAGGCTGAAAAGCAGAACTACACCCAGGTTCTCTGGCTGGATGGCATTGAACGCAAGTATGTAGAAGAAGTTGGCACCATGAACGTATTCTTCAACATTGATGATGAGATCATCACACCATCTCTGCAGGGTTCCATTCTCCCTGGTATCACAAGAATGTCTGCAATTGAAATGCTGAAATCCTGGGGCATGAAGGTAACAGAGCGCCAGATTTCTATTCAGGAAATTGCAGATGCAGCAAAGGAAGGCCGCCTCAAGGAAGCTTTCGGTACTGGTACTGCTGCAGTTATTTCCCCAATCGGTCATCTGAAGTGGGAAGATAACATCATGATCATCAACAACGGCGAAATCGGTCCTGTTTCTCAGAAGCTGTATGATACACTGACAGGTATCCAGTGGGGCAAGCTTGAGGATACTATGAACTGGACTGTTGAAGTAAAATAAGCAAACACGACCAGGCGGCTCCGTGCCGCCTGTTTTGCTATGTGAAAATTGTAATCTGGAGGTGAGTTTCGCTGCGTGAGCTGACATTTATTGTACCGGAGGAATATCACGGTGCAAAACTGAGATCTTTTTTGAGAGGCCCCTGTGAGGTTTCCAGCGGTATTTTAACAAAATTAAAATGGGTGTTCGATGGTATCACGGTCAATGGTGTTCATGCTTATGTGACGAAAGTCATCGAAGCAGGAGATGTCATCAAACTGAAACTGCCGGGAGCGGAAAGTCAGGCAGAGCCATGGGATGTTCCGCTGGATGTGCTGTATGAAGACGAAGATCTTCTGCTGGTCAACAAACCAAGCTGGATGCCGATTTATCCAACACCGGGCCATGACTGCGACAGCCTTGCCAATGCGGTTTCTCACTATATGCAGGTGCGTGGCGAAGATTTTTCGTTCCATCCAATTTTTCGTCTGGATAAAAATACCAGCGGAATCGTTGTACTGGCAAAGCATTGCTATAGTGCTTCTCTGCTGGCATTTGGTGTGGAAAAAACTTATACTGCCATCTGCGAAGGTGTTTTAGAAGGCAGTGGAACGATTGATAAACCGATCCAGCTGAAAGAAGGTCACGGCATCCAGAGAGAGGTGGGAGACAGCAATCCGGACTCTCAGCGCGCCGTAACGCACTGGAAAGCACTGGGACAGTATCGTGATCACACGCTGCTGGAAATTCGCCTGGAGACCGGCAGAACCCATCAGATCCGCGTGCATTTTTCCTCACAGGGCAATCCGCTTGCCGGTGACGATATGTATGGCGGCAGCCGCCAACTGATTGGCAGGCAGGCGCTTCATTGCGGCTATGTGTCGTTTACCCATCCTGTTACAAAAGAAGAAATGAAATTCGAACAACCGCTGCCGGAAGATATGCAGCAGCTGTTGAAGGAGGTATCACCATGTCAGCCATAATCTGTCATTATTATCATGGCAAGCGCGCCATGGAAGAAGCAAAATTTCAACCGGCAGATCGATCTGCTTTTACACTTGGTTTGCAGGGGCCGGATCTTTTTACATACAGCCTGCTGTTTGATAAAGATCCTTCTGCAGAAGCAGCTGCATTCTGTAATGCTATGGCGGACGTGGATCTGCACAGCCTGTCCGGTTTCTTCGCACAATATGCAGATAGCAGTGATGCTGCAATTGTTTCCTACGCACAGGGTATTGCCTGCTATTGTGCTCTGGAGGCAGAAGTTCGTCCGTTTATTCTTTACGGCACAGAGATGATTCCAACGCTGAATCCGGATCAGACCAAAGAAGATGCGAGAAATCTGGTGGAATCTTCTCTGGATACCATTCTTCTGCGCTATGAGACCGGAAAACTTGGAACTTCCTTCAATTTAAAACATGCAGTACCGATGGATGACGCACTGCAGAGAAAGCTTGCCGCTCTTTATGCAAAGTTTTTTGCAGAACTGACCGGTAGAACACTGAACGAATCCCTGGTAAATGAACTGCTTGCAGATGGCGTGAAAAATCTTGGCAAGTTCAATGACAAAACCATGCTGAAACGACAGTTCCTCAAACGCAGAGAGAAAAAGAAAAAGCAGGTTGGCGGCTGGTCTTCTTTGTTCCGCAATGTCAGCGAAGACGAAGATTACGATTATGCAAACGTCTGCGAATGTGAGTGGCAGTGGCCGCTGGAAACAGGCGAGATCCGTACCAGCACTTATTTTGATTTATACGAAGCGGCAGTTACCCGTGCGGCTTCTCTGTTATAGGCAATAAAAAATCCCCACAGAATCAACTCTGTGGGGATTTTTGTGTTTATATGGTTTAAGCTTCGTCCTGAATCATGTTAGACATATCATACAGGCCAGCCTGCTTGCCAACCATGTATACTGCCGCGTTGATAGAACCTGTTGCAAAAACTTCTTTTGTCTGTGCAGAGTGGGAGAGGGTGATAACTTCGTGGCGGCCTGCGAAGATTACTTCGTGCTCGCCAACGATTGTACCGCCGCGTACTGCATGGAGACCGATTTCATTCTTTTCACGCTTTTTGCGCTGGGAATGACGATCGTAAGTGTAGTGCATCTCGTCTTCTGTTACTTCACAGATGCCATCAGCAATCATCAGAGCAGTACCGCTTGGTGCGTCGATCTTCTGGTTGTGATGTTTCTCAATGATTTCGATATCGAACTGATCACCAAGAATCTGAGCAGCTTTTTTAGCAAGCTCAACCAGCAGGTTAATACCGATAGACATATTGCGGGAATAGAATACCGGAATCTGCTCGGAAGCAGCCTTCAGCTCTGCAACCTGCTCTTTGGAATAGCCTGTAGTGCAGAGAACAACCGGCATCTTCTTTTCCAGAGCGAACTGGAGAAGTGGTGTCAGTACGCTGACATGAGAGAAGTCGATGATTACATCAGCTTCTACATTGATCTCTGCCGCATTTGCAAATACAGGATAACCAAATGTGGATTCTGTATTCAGGTCAAGACCAGCTACGATCTCACAGTCATCACGATCTGCAACACAGGCGGAAATTACACGACCCATGTGGCCATTGCAGCCACTTAAAATAATTCGCTTCATATTAGAGTTCCTTTGCCTTTCCGAATTATTTTAGATTACGTTGTACTTCTTCATAACTTCTGCCAGGTGAGCCTTAGCAGCGTCGCTCATTTCAGAGAGCGGCATACGGCAAGGACCGCACTTGTAACCCATCATGTTCATTGCTTCCTTAACAGGAATTGGGTTTACGTCGCAGAAGAGAACATCCATCAGCTCCAGGTAGTGGAGGAGCATATCGCGGCCCTTATCGTGGTCACCGTTCAGATATGCAGCGCACAGATCGTGCATTTCCTTTGGACAGATGTTTGCGAATACGGAGATAACACCCTTTGCGCCGAGAGACATCAGTGGAATAGTCTGCTCGTCGTTACCGGAGTAGAGATCCAGATTATCACCGCAGAGCGCTGCTGTCTGTGCGATTGCACTGATATTGCCGTTTGCTTCCTTTGCAGCAACAATGTTTGGGTGCTTGGAAAGCTCGAAGTATGTCTGTGGCTTAATATCGCAGCCTGTTCTGGAAGGAACGTTGTACAGAATGATTGGTGTGTTTACACGGTCAGCAACATAGTTGTAGTGCTTGATGAGACCAGACTGGGAAGCCTTATTGTAGTAAGGTGTTACCATCAGGAGTGCATCAGCGCCAACTTCCTCTGCGTGCTTGGAAAGCTCTACAGCGTAGGAAGTATCGTTGCTGCCTGTACCTGCAATAACAGGAACGCGCTTGTTAACCTTGTTTACAGTGTAGGAGAGAACTTCGCAGTGCTCTTCGTGGTTCAGTGTTGCGGATTCACCGGTGGTGCCGCAGGAAATAATCGCATCAGTACCGTTTGCAATCTGGAACTCGATCAGTTCGCCGAGAACGTCGTAGTTAACCTTGCCGTCATCAAACATTGGAGTGATAATTGCAACGCCGGAACCTGTAAAAATTGTCTTCTTGCTCATAATAATCAGACCTCCCGATTAGTCCATGTAGCCCTGTGCGCAGAGCAGCTCGGCCATGAGAACAGCGCCGCCAGCTGCACCTCTTAATGTGTTATGGGAGAGGCATACGAACTTCACTGTGTACTGTGTATCTGGACGCATACGGCCAACGGAAACAGCCATACCGTTCTCCAGGTTTCTGTCCAGCTTAGCCTGTGGGCGGTTATCTTCACGGAAATAGTGGATGAACTGCTTTGGTGCGCTTGGCAGGTTCAGTTCCTGAGCAGCGCCCTTGTAGTTTTCCAGCTTCTCGATGATCTCTTCAATGGTAGCTTCCTTTTCAAAGGACATAAATACAGCAGCTGTGTGGCCATCCTGTACAGGTACACGGAAGCACTGGGATGTTACGCTTGGTGTTGTTGCATTTACAATCACGTCGCCTTCAATGTGGCCCCAGATCTTCATTGGTTCCTGCTCAGACTTTTCTTCTTCGCCGCCGATGAATGGGATTACGTTGTCGATGATGTCAGGGCAGTTTTCCAGTGTCTTGCCAGCGCCGGAGATTGCCTGATATGTGCAAGCCAGAACCTTTGTTACGCCGAGATCCATCAGAGCGGAAACAGCTGGAACGTAGCTCTGGAGGGAGCAGTTGGACTTAACAGCGATAAAGCCGCGCTTTGTGCCAAGGCGCTTTCTCTGTGCAGGGATGATGTCTGTGTGCTCTGGGTTGATTTCCGGAACGATCATTGGAACGTCTGGTGTGCCTCTGTGTGCGCTGTTGTTGGAAACTACAGGGCATTCTGCCTTTGCATACAGCTCTTCCAGTGCGCGGATTTCAGCCTTTGGCATATTAACTGCGCAGAACACGAAGTCTACCATGCCTGCGATCTTCTCAACGTCTGCAGTTGCGTCCATGATAACCATGTCTTTCATCTTTTCAGGCATTGGAGTTGTCATAACCCAGCGTGGGCCTACAACTTCTTCATAAGTTCTGCCTGCGGAATTTGCGCTTGCTGCGAGAGCAACAACGTTGAACCATGGGTGATTCTCCAGCAGAGTTGCAAATCTCTGGCCAACCATACCGGTTGCACCAATAATGCCTACATTATATTTTTTCATTGGAAAAACTCCTTTGCAAATAAATTACTTCGTCATAAAGATAGAAAAAGCCGGTTTGTACAACCGGCCATCAGGTACTCAGTTAATGATACAATCAAAAATATTGCCACAATGCTATTATAGCAATAAAGTTTCGATAGCACAACATCACATTTGACATGATGACAGTTGTATTGATTTTAGCAAATACAACCAGGCAGACGTTTGCCAAACATCCCCTTCGGCGACTTACCCTTTTCTGTATTCTCACTGCCTTTGGCAGCCT
>JAZUBL010000018.1:0-11001 GCA_045638545.1 Acutalibacteraceae bacterium
ACGCTGTTATGGCTCTGAAGCAGGGTAAGTGCGATGCAGTTATGATCGACAAGGAGCCTGCAAAGGTATTCGTTGCTCAGAACGATGACCTGGTACTCTTCGAGGAAGATTACGCAATCGAAAACTATGCAATGGCAGTTGCTAAGGGTAATGAAGCTCTCCGCGACGAGATCAACGGCGCTCTGCAGACACTGAAGGACAACGGCACACTGGCACAGATCGAGGCTAACTGGATCGGTGACGAGGCTGGTCAGCACCCATACGAGTCTCCAGCAGACGTAACACGTGATAAGGGCACACTGATCATGGCTACAAACGCTGAATTCCCACCATACGAGAGCATGTCCGGCGGCGAGATCGTTGGTTATGACGTTGATATGATGCAGGCTGTTTGCGATACACTCGGCTACGAGCTGAAGATCGAAAACATGGAATTCGACAGCGTTATCACAGCTGTTGTTACAGGCAAGGCTCAGGTTGGCGTTGCTGGTCTCACAGTAACTCCAGACAGAGAGAAGAACGTTCTCTTCACAGATTCTTATGCAACTTCCAAGCAGGTTGTTATTGTAAAGAAATAAGCTGAGAAATTAAATCTGTTCGCGCAAAAGGCTATCCTGACTGGACGGCCTTTTGCCATGTTAAAGGAAAGGAGCGTGTTCAAAGAGAATGTTTGAACAATTCTATAATACCTTTATCGTGGATGCCAGATGGACGCTGCTTCTCAGTGGTCTGGGAAATACCATGCTTATCACAGTTGCTGCTGTGGCCATGGGTTTCATCCTGGGCTTCATCATTGCAATCATCCGCGCAACCCACGATAAAACAGGCAAACTGGTCATTCCGAACATTATTTGCCGCATTTACCTGACCATCATCCGCGGTACGCCGGTTGTTGTACAGCTGCTGTTAATATACTTCGTTGTATTCAGCGCCGTCTCAATTCCTAAGATACTGGTTGCGATCATCGCCTTCGGTATCAACTCCGGCGCATATGTTGCTGAAATCGTTCGTTCCGGTATCATGTCTATCGACAACGGTCAGTTTGAGGCAGGTTCCAGCCTTGGTCTCAGCTATCCAAGAACCATGATTTCCGTTATTCTTCCACAGGCATTTAAGAATGTTCTGCCATCCCTGGCAAACGAGTGCATCGTTCTTCTGAAGGAAACATCTGTTGCAGGTTACATTGCAATTGAAGACCTGACAAAGGGCGGCGACCTGATTCGAAGCGCATCCTATGACGCATTCATGCCGCTGATCGCAGTAGCACTGATCTACCTGGTTATCGTTATGTTCCTTACATTCCTGGTATCCAAGCTGGAGAGGAGGTTGGCGAAGAGTGATCGACGTTAAACATCTGAAAAAATCCTTTGGCAAGCTGGATGTTCTGAAAGACGTAACAGAACACATCGACAAAGGTGAAAAGGTTGTTATTATCGGCCCATCCGGCTCCGGTAAAAGCACCTTTCTCCGCTGCCTGAACCTTCTGGAAAAGCCAACCGGTGGTGAAATCTGGTTCGAAGGTGTAGATATCACAAAGTCCAAGCAGAAGGAAGTAAACCATATGCGTCAGAAAATGGGCATGGTGTTCCAGCACTTCAACCTGTTTAACAATCTGACCATTCGCAAAAACATCACGCTGGCACCTGTCAAGCTTGGCCTGATGAGCAAAGAAGAAGCTGACAAAAAAGCCGACGAGCTGCTGATGAAAGTTGGCCTGTTGGATAAAGCAGACCAGTATCCATCCATGCTTTCCGGCGGCCAGAAGCAGCGTATCGCAATTGTTCGCGCGCTGGCAATGAACCCGGATGTAATGCTCTTTGACGAGCCGACATCTGCTCTTGACCCTGAAATGGTTGGTGAAGTTCTCCAGCTGATGAAGGAACTGGCAAATGACGGCATGACCATGGTGGTAGTTACCCACGAAATGGGCTTTGCTCGTGAAGTTGCTTCCCGCGTAATCTTCATGGAAGGCGGCTACGTTGTTGAACAGGCACCACCGGAAGAATTCTTCTCCAATCCTAAGAGTGATCGTCTGAAAGAGTTCCTCTCCAAGGTACTTTAAGATGGAACTGACAACCAAAGTCGCAGTCGGCCTTACAAATCTTCCGGATGCCATTCCTGTTCGTGAAGCAGTTTTTATGAAGGAGCAGGGATTTGAGAATGAATTTGATGCCATTGACAATACAGCGACTCATCTTGTGATTTACGCAGATGGCACACCAGTTGCCACCGGCAGACTCTACGAAGAGGAAGCCGGATATCACATCGGCAGGGTAGCGGTTCTTAAGGAGTACCGTAAACTGTATCTGGGTGCTAAAATTCTCCAGATTCTGGAGGAGGAAGCAAGAAAGCTTGGTTATCCGCAGATTTTTCTGTCTGCACAGACACGTGTACAGGGCTTTTATGAAAAGAATGGCTATGTAAGCCAGAACGATCTTCATTATGATGAATTTTGTCCGCATGTGACAATGATCAAATCGTTATAAAAAGAAAAATCCCCCGGAATACTCCAGGGGATTTTTTATTCTGTCGTACGAATATACCTATAAACCAAAGAACCCTCGAATTTGCTCCGAGGGTTCTTTTTATTTAGTCATCGATCATTTCTTTGTAAAAGTTATGATAGTCAGTTCTGTCTTTGTCGGAGAATGCAATTGCATCTCTTGGGTGGCTGTTGAACAGACCGGTAATCATATATGGGATATCGCAGCCCCACTTAACACCTGCAGCCTTCAGTGGGAGAATGTAATTCTCAATGAAGGTGAGGAGTGGGTACATATGGTATTTTGGATTCTTCAGGAAACCCAGAAGAAGTTCCAGCTGACAGTTACCAGCGCCACGGCCCATACCGCTTGCAGTCGCATCCAGGAAGCTAACGCCATAGGACATTGTTTCAATGGTATTTGCAAATGCAAGACTCTGATTGTTATGCGCATGAAAACCAATCTTCTTACCGTATTTATCTGCATATTTCATGTACAGCTTCGCAAGTGCCTCTGCAGATTCCGGATAGAAGGAACCAAAGGAGTCAACCAGATAAATAACATCTGCACTGCTTGGACCAATCATGTCCAGAGCTGCTTCGATCTGTGCTTCAGATGTCTGGCTAACAGCCATGATATTACAGCAGGTCTCATAACCGAGATCATGGAAATATTCAATCATTTCCAGTGCAGAAGGGATCTGGTGAATGTAGCAGGCAACACGGATCATATCTACAACACTTTCAGACTTTGGTAAAAAGTCATTTCTGAAATCACAGCGGCCAACGTCTGCCATAACTGCAATCTTCAATGGGCTGTTATTGTCACCAACAATTGCACGGATATCCTCTTCATCACAGAACTTCCACTTGCCATACTCGTTTACATCAAAAAGATTCTTGGAGGCTCTATAGCCAAATTCCATATAGTCTACGCCACATGCAATATTTGTCTCATACAGCTCGCGAACAAACTCATCGGAAAATTCGAAATTGTTGCATAAGCCGCCGTCACGAATTGTTACGTCCATCACTCGGATATCGTCTCTAACAGACATTAAGTTACCCTGTCTCATTATGAAATAGCCTCCTTCACTTTAGCGATTCTAAGCTTTTATGTATTAAAGTATACATCATTTATTTTTTTCTGTCAATGGGGGAACCTACGCATTTTACCCGCAATTTCACTAGGAATCTATGGATTTAATCTATCGATTATTGCATTGTATAATCAATTTCTGAATTAGACTATACCATAGATTGCAAGAAAAAGCAAGTTATTCTTGCAATAATGGAAAATAAATCGTCAATAAGTTGACTTTTATACAAAAAAGTAGTTTAATATAAGGTAGACAAATTTTTCATATAAGCAATAGGACGGAAAAAAGAATGCACAAAGATCTAACTCTTGGCGAATATAGTAAGTCAGAAACTACGCAGCATTTGCTGCACGCTATGATAGAGGTTCTGCATGATGCCGGCTTTCGTGTTACCAACCAACGTAAAATTATTCTGGAAGCAGTAGCCTATCAGGTAGGCTGGCACGTTCACCCAAAAGATGTTTACTCCTATGTACAGGAGCGCGACAAATCCATCGGCCTTGCAACAGTGTATCGTACACTGAAAATGCTGGAAGATATGGATCTGCTGAACAAAATCTACATGATGGGTATTCAGGACGAGCATGAACGAGAAAAAAGCACGCAACATCACTATCACATTATCTGCCTTAAATGCGGCAGTATTGTGGATATCAGTGACTCAACACTGGCAGAAGTTCGCTCTCACGTAAAACGTGAATATGGCTTTGAAACAACACAAATCAAAATGTCTGTTTATGGTTTGTGTGAAGACTGCAGACGAATCTCCAGTCTGGAAAATTCGCAGAAGTAAAAACAAGGACACAAGCATTACGCTTTGTGTCCTTGTTTTATTTTATTCCGCAGCACCATATACTTTCACAAGGTGGTGTGCATATTATGAGTCCTCTTTATAAAAAGCTGTCTTTTACTTTTTTTCTGGCAATTTTTCTATGTGCCTCCGGTATCTTCATCTGGTCAACCATACAGTCTTATTGCTGCATTGAAGAACAAGCTGCCATGCTGGAATTATCAGAGCAAAAAGTTATTGTACTCGATGCAGGTCACGGCGGAGAAGATGGAGGCGCAGTAGGGAAAAGCAGCATCCTTGAAAAAGATATCAATCTTTCTATCACGAAAAAACTGCAGAATTTACTGGAACTGCATGGATTTAAAGTAATCATGACAAGAGAAGCGGACAGCTTTATTGGTGACAATTCGCTGCCTACTTTAACAGAACGTAAAAAGTCGGATATGCAGAAGCGACTGCAGATTCTGAATGATTGCGAAACGGGGATTTTTGTCAGTATTCATCAGAATCATTTTGACAATACATCACTCAATGGCGCGCAGGTTTTCTATTCTCCGAACCATGAAAGCAGTGAATTGCTGGCATCTTCCATTCAGACAAGTATTGTCACTATGCTGCAGAACGACAATGAGCGAATCAGTAAAAAATCAGAAAATACAATTTATCTGATGCGAAATGCACAGATTCCGGCCGTTATCGTAGAATGCGGTTTTCTTTCCAATGCAGCAGAAGCGCAGAAACTGTGCGATGACCAATATCAGAATCAGATGGCATTTGCTGTTTTCTGTGGTATTCTGGAGTATTACGCTGCCTGATAAAAATCTTGAAAATGAAAGCATTCTGCATTATAATGACTGGTAGAATCTAAGATGTTGTGAGGGAATACCATGGCATTAAAAACAAAGACATGTTTTATTTGCTCTGAATGTGGATTTGAATCCGCTAAGTGGTACGGTAAGTGCCCAGGATGCGGCGAATGGAACACCATGAACGAAGAAATAAAAGCTGCCACACCAAAATCAACCAGCTTTTCTGGCGGAATCGGGGGAAGAGTTCTGATCCAGAAACCACTGCGCATTAATGAAATCAATTCCAGTGAGGAAGAACGCTATCGCACCGGCCTTAGTGAACTGGACCGTGTTCTGGGCGGCGGTATTGTAAAGGGCTCCCTGATCCTGATGAGCGGTGATCCTGGCATTGGTAAATCTACCATGCTTCTGCAGATCTGCCAGCATCTGGGCGAGCGCTACCGCGTTTTATATGTAAGCGGTGAAGAATCCAGCCGACAGATCAAACTGCGCGCTGCACGCCTTGGAGTAACCAGCGAGAACCTGTTTATCCTGACGGAAACTGACGTGCAGTGTGTGCTGGAGCATATTCGTACAGAAAAACCGGATCTGGTCATCATTGACTCCATTCAGACTATGAACAATACGGAGCTGACATCTTCACCGGGCAGCGTAACACAGGTAAGAGAATGCACGAACGTCATTATGCAAACAGCAAAAGCGCTGGATATCCCTGCCATTTTGGTAGGTCATGTAAATAAAGACGGTGCTATTGCCGGACCAAAAGTTATGGAGCATATTGTAGATGCCGTACTGTATTTTGAAGGCGACCGCCATATGACGTATCGCATTCTTCGTGCTGTAAAAAACAGATACGGCTCTACTAATGAAATCGGTGTCTTTAACATGACACAGCGCGGCCTGGAACAGGTGGATAATCCATCTATGATGATGCTGTCGGGCAGACCGCAAAACGTCTCTGGCAGCGCCGTAACCTGTGTAATGGAGGGAACACGCCCAATTCTTGCTGAGATTCAGGCATTGGCTACAACAACCGGTTTTGGTAATCCTCGCCGAATGTCCACTGGCTATGATTATAACCGCATTGCGCTGCTGCTGGCTGTACTGGAAAAGAGGGCAGGATATTATTTTTCCAATCTGGATGTTTACGTGAATATCGTTGGCGGTCTGCGCTTAGATGAACCGGCAGCAGACCTGGCTGTGGCTGTGGCGCTGATCTCCAGTCTGAAAGATGTACCGCTGAACGATCGAACCATTGCAATTGGTGAAATTGGTCTGGCCGGCGAATTGCGATCTGTATCACACGTTGAAGAGCGCATTGCAGAAGCTGCACGGCTTGGTTTTACAAAATGCGTAATTCCGTACCACAATTATAAGAACTTAATTTCATTCAATCCTGATATTCAGATAATTGGCGCAAAAGATGTTCGCGCCGCATTCGAGGCTTCTATTGATTAAATCCATGATCTGCTCGGGGAGCAGGTTTCATGCATTATAAAACTACGGAAAAGGGATTGGGAAACCAATTCCTTTTTTAAATGAAGAACCATGGGTACAGCCATTGACAATTGGAAAAATTTTTACTATAATTATACAAAATGAATATTTTGTATAATTCAGGAGAGAGCAAATGCAGAAAGGAGCATTAATACCTTGAAACAGGAATTTTTCAAAGAAGCGCCTCCAGTGATCCAACAATACCTTGGATATCTGGAAACCGTGAAAGGCAAATCTTCAAAAACCGTAGATGAATACTATTTAGATCTTCGCACGTTTTTTCGCTATATCAAAGTTCAGCGCGGACTTGTTGATAAGTCTGTTCCATTTGAGGAAATCTCTATTTCTGATGTTGACCTTACTTTGATCCAGACCATAGATCTGACAATGGTCTTTGAATACCTGAACTATGTTGGTGCTAAACGCGGCAACTCCGTTAACACCCGTTCCAGAAAAGTTTCCAGCCTGCGTACATTCTTCAAATACCTTACAAATAAAGTTATGCTGCTCGAAACAAATCCAATTGCTGAACTGGAACTGCCTAAAGTTAAAAAAACAATGCCAAAATATCTTACACTGGAACAAAGTCTTGAGCTGCTCAATGCTGTTGATGGCGATAACAAAGAACGTGATTTTTGTATCATTACATTATTTCTGAACTGCGGTATGCGTCTATCTGAGCTTGTAGGTATTAATATCAACGATATCCGCCGAGGTTCCGGCGAAGATTTGGCATCCATTTTCATTACCGGTAAAGGTAATAAACAACGACTTGTATATCTGAATGATGCCTGTGTAAAAGCAATTGATGACTATCTGACAGTACGGCCGCGTGATGGCGTCATTGATAAAAATGCACTGTTTTTAAGCAATCGAAAACAACGAATCAGTCCAAAAACTGTCCAGCATATCGTAAATCAGAATCTGGAAAAAATTGGCCTCGGAGGTCCTGGATACTCTGTACATAAACTGCGTCATACTGCAGCAACATTAATGTATCAATATGGCGACGTTGATATCCGTGTACTGAAAGACATTCTCGGTCACGAAAATCTTGGAACTACGCAAATCTACACACATGTATCCAATAAGCAAATGGCTGATGCTGTAACAAATAACCCGCTTTCCGGAATGAAAAAGAAAAAATCATAAAGAAAAGCTACCGTTTTGTGAAAAAAATCACAAAACGGTAGCTTTTTCTTTTAAAATATATGATTTTGAAAAATTCCGGAAAATATCAACGCTGTCAAAACATCTAATAATGAACCAATCAGCGCTAATATGGATAGTATGCCTGTTCGCATTGCATAGTTTTTTACAGATGGCTGCTTTACATATAATTGTGGATTTTGCCGCATACGATGTACAAAATTCAATCGTCTGGAAAAAGAAATTGCTTCCTTTGATACCAGCATAATTGCAAAACAGCTGAACAGCATACCCGGCAATACAATAAGAATCTGATACAGAAATCCCAGTCCGCCAAATCCATACACATAGCCGGCTGTCATCCCAACACCAAATCCTCGGAGAAATAACAAAACAGGCACAAAAAAAGATCCCCACATTGTCAGGCCGCCAAGAAAGGCACACAGTAAAAATAAAAAAGACGATGCCGCAGATGCTGTAAAAATCGGGAAAAAATGATGCGTCATTCGTGTTTCGATACTGCTGAACAGAAAATAATCCAGCGTATTCAGAATGGCGGAATCTGCCCCTGCAATATAAATTGCACCCAGCAGGATTCCAAACAGAAACAGTACTGCCAGAAGCAGAACTCCCCTGTTTGTTTTTATATTCCTCGATTTTTGCAAATCATCTGATATGACATCGTCATTTGCCGTTATTGTTTTGGCAGGCAGATTGCCGGAATAATCGCCCATAAACGCCCCTCCCTCACCCTATCGGTGTATCAATAGGTATGAGGAAACAGGACAAATTATGTTGCTTATTTACCCAGTTCTTCTGCGCGATTGGTACAGGCTTGCATCGCCTGGTCAATAATCGTTTCAAAATTGTTTTCGTATAATACATCCAGCGCCTTCAGTGTTGTACCACCCGGAGAAGAAACCATTCTGATCAGTTCATCCGGAGATGCATTTGGCTGGCTCAGCATCACTGCACTGCCAATTAATGTCTGGCAGATCAGCGGAAGCGCTACCTCTCTGGCAATCCCCTGCTTTTCAGCGCTGTCTACCATTGCTTTTGCAAAAAGGTAAACGTAAGCCGGGCTGCTGCCGTTTACGGAGATCACTGCATTCAGCTTGCTCTCATCCAGTACTGCAACTGTGCCGCAGGATGCAAAGAAACCTTTAATCAGATCAAACTGTTCATCGGTAACTTCTGCAGAACGGCACATTGCTGTTGCACCCTGACCCAGCAGAAGTGGTGTGTTTGGCATCACACGAATTACCGGACAATCACATTCCACTGTCTTTTTAATAAAATCAGTGGAGATACCCGCTGCGATTGTAACAAAAAGCTTTTCCTCTGTTACGGTATCACGAACAGACTCCAGTACCTCTGTAAAGTTCTGCGGTTTCACTGCAAGGAAAATCACATCACAACCAGCTACCAGCTCTGCAGCAGAAGTAAAGGATTTTACACCTTTCTGTGCCATAGCATCGCACTTCTCAGTGCTTACATCAAAGACAAACATGTATTCTGCTGCGTAGGTATTTGTATCAATTACACCGTTGATAATCGCGCCAGCCATGTTGCCTGCGCCGATAAATCCGATTTTTTTCATAAAAATCACCTTTAGTTATCCAGGTTCATATCCAGCATAGCAGCTTCCATCATTACTGCACACTCAAGGCGCTTCTTCTCCAGCTCACAGGAAATCTTGTGGGACTTTCTGATATCGCCTTCATACTGCCAGCTGTTTGCACTGCAGCCGCCGCTGCAGTAGAATTTTGCCCAGCAATCCTTACAGTCGTCTTTGCTGTATACGTTTGCTCTTGCAAATTCGCCCTTCATTTCCAGGTTGAGTGTACCTTCAAGCACGTTGCCCATGATGAATTTCTCATCACCAACGAACTGGTGGCATGGGTACAGGTCGCCTTCCGGAGTAACAGCAATATACTCATTACCGGCACCGCAGCCGCGGAGGCGCTTGATTGCACATGGACCCTGGTTCAGGTCTACCATGAAGTGGAAGAAATTGAAGCCGTTCTTTGCTTTTCTTCTCTCCAGAATGATGTTTGCAAGGCGTTCATATTCCGCAAATGCTGCTGGGAGACTGTCTTCCTTCAGAGAGTAGTCCAGCTTTGGATCGGACACAACAGGCTCAATGGAAAGCTGCTTGAAGCCCAGATCTGCAATATGGAGTGCGTCCTCAGCAAAATCCAGGTTATGTGTTGTGAAAGTGCCGCGAACGTAGTAATCCTTGTCGCCGCGGTTTGCAACCAGCTTCTGATACTTCGGCACGATTGTATCGTAACAGCCTGTACCGTCTACGCGTACACGAAGCAGGTCGTTGATCTCTTTTCTGCCGTCCAGAGAAAGTACAACGTTGTGCATTTCTCTGTTCAGATACTCGATCTTGTCGTCTGTCAGCAGGAGACCGTTTGTTGTCAGTGTGAAGCGGAAGTTCTTATTCTTTTCCTTCTCAATGCTTCTTGCATAGTCAACAGTCTGCTTTACAACTTCGAAGTTCATCAGTGGCTCACCGCCAAAGAAGTCAACTTCCAGATTGTATCTGTTCTTGGATTTCTCAACGAGGAAATCGATTGCTGCCTTTGCAACTTCAAACGGCATCAGCTTTCTGCCGCAGCCGAAGTCACCCTTTGCAGCAAAGCAGTATTCGCAGCGCAGATTGCAGTCATGAGCAATATTCAGACACATGGACTTAACCGGTGCATCTACCAGCATGTTTGCCAGCTTTTCGTAGTCACCGTCACCAGAGTAAAGCACTTCATTATCATACAGCTCGCGCAGCTCCTGATAAGCTTCGTTCACTGCCTCTTCGCTGTACTTTTCCAGCATTGCTGTACGCATCTCTGCAGGCATTGTTTCCGGAACAGAATCCTGCAGATAATCCAGCATTGCGTATGGAATTTCATCAAACAGATGAACCGCACCGCTATTAGTATCCATAACGATGCGATAGCCATTCATCGTATATTTATGTATCATTGTTCTTCTCCATATAATGTAAAATAAGCAAAATTTAAGGGACAGAAACCTGTGCCTCGTTTTAGTGCCTATCAGTAATTAGCACTTGTTCTTATCGTTCTCGCACTTCTGGTTAGCAACTGTGCAGGAAGTCTTGCAAGCGGACAAGTCGGAGGCCAAGCGGTCTTAGGAAGACAAGCAACTATT
>JAZUBL010000019.1:0-6722 GCA_045638545.1 Acutalibacteraceae bacterium
GAGGTGATTCGATGGATAAACAGTATCTGAACAGCTATGAAAAGCTGGGATTGAACATTGCATACTATCGTAAAAGCAATAAATATACACAGCTTCAGCTTGCAGAACTTCTGGGCATTGACCGCAGTCATATGAGCGCCATCGAACTCGCCACTGCCGGCGTTTCTCTGGATGTTATTTTCAAACTGTGTGAGGTTCTGAATATTACACCAAAACAGTTATTTGATTTTCGTGATTAACACTCGCAATCTGCGGGTGTTTTTTATTTGCAGGCGAAAAGGCTCCCTTGCATTTTGCGTAATTTTTATTGGCAAACAGGCAAATTCATGGTATACTGAATTATGTATGTAAATTTATTTTGAAAGTAATTTTAAGCAGGTGATATAGATATGGCAATTCCACAGGATCACATCCGAAATTTCAGTATTATTGCCCACATTGACCACGGTAAGTCCACCCTTGCCGACCGTATTCTGGAGCAGACAAAGACAGTTGCGCTCCGCGATATGGAAGACCAGCTGTTGGACAGCATGGATCTGGAACGTGAAAGAGGCATTACCATCAAAGCGCACGCTGTTACACTGGTTTACACAGCAAAGAACGGCGAAGACTACGTATTCAACCTGATCGACACCCCAGGCCACGTTGACTTTACTTATGAAGTATCCCGTTCTCTGGCTGCGTGCGAAGGCGCAATCCTTGTTGTTGACGCATCTCAGGGTATTGAAGCACAGACACTGGCTAACACTTACATGGCAGTAAACGGCGGTCTGGAGATCGTTCCTGTTATCAACAAGATCGACCTGCCAAGTGCAGACCCGGATCACGCTGCTGCTGAAATCGAAGACGTTATCGGCATTCCTGCAGATGACGCACCGCGTATCTCTGCAAAAACAGGCGTGAACATTGACCAGGTTATGGAGCAGATCGTACACATGGTTCCACCACCAACCGGCGATGCTGACGCTCCGCTGCAGGCGCTGATTTTCGACTCCTACTATGACTCCTACAAGGGCGTTATCGTATACGTTCGTATTAAGGAAGGTACTGTAAACAACGGCGATACCATCCGCATGATGGCAACCGGTGCAGAGTTCACTGTTGTAGAGTGCGGCCACCTGCAGGCAGGCGGCAACTTTGCAAACACAGGCACCCTCAGCGCTGGTCAGGTAGGCTACATTGCAGCTTCCATCAAGGCTGTTAAGGATGCACACGTTGGTGATACCATCACAAAGGTAGACAACCCTGCAGACGAGCCGCTGCCAGGCTACCGCGCAGCACAGCCAATGGTATTCTCCGCTATTTATCCGGCAGACGGCGCACGCTATGCAGACCTCCGCGACGCACTGGACAAACTGCAGCTGAACGACGCTGCGCTCACCTTTGAGCCGGAAACATCCATCGCACTGGGCTTCGGCTTCCGCTGCGGCTTCCTTGGTCTCCTCCACATGGAGATCATCCAGGAGCGTCTGGAGCGTGAGTACAATCTGGACCTGATCACTACCGCACCTAGCGTAGTGTACCGCATTACCAAGACAGACGGCGAAGTGACCTTTGTTGATAACCCAACCAACTATCCGGACCCATCTTACATTCAGATGGCAGAAGAGCCAATGACCAACTCCCACATCTACGCACCAAGCGAGTATGTTGGCAACATCATGGAGCTCTGTCAGGATCGCCGCGGTATCTTCAAGGATATGAAGTACATCGACACTGACCGTGTTGACATCCACTATGAACTGCCGCTGAACGAAATCATCTATGACTTCTTCGACGCACTGAAGTCCCGCACAAGAGGCTACGCTTCCTTCGACTATGAGCTGATCGGCTACCAGAAGAGTGACCTTGTAAAGCTGGATATCATGCTCAATGGCGACGTTGTTGACGCACTGTCCTTCATCATCCACTCCGAGAAGGCATACCCACGCGCAAGAAAGATGGCAGAAAAGCTGAAGGAAAAGATTCCGAGACAGCTGTTCGAAGTGCCGATCCAGGCTTGCATCGGCGGCAGAATCATTGCCCGCGAAACTGTTAAGGCTGTTCGTAAGGACGTTCTTGCAAAGTGCTACGGCGGCGATATTACCAGAAAGAAGAAGCTGCTTGAAAAGCAGAAGGAAGGTAAGGAGCGTATGCGCCAGCTGGGTACCGTAGAGGTTCCGCAGGAAGCATTCATGAGCGTTCTGAAGCTGGACGAGTAATGAACAACATCACGCCAATCGGCGTTTATATCCACATTCCGTTCTGCGGAAAAAAATGTCCGTACTGCGACTTTTACTCCGCTACCCCATCGGTTTCTGTACTGGAACAGTACACCACCGTAATAGAAGAACGATTGCTGGCATATCAAAACAAGGGTATCTTCGCAGATACCCTTTATTTTGGCGGCGGCACGCCGAATCTCCTTGGCGGCGAACGGCTTGCAAGGCTCATTGCTGCTGCAAAAAAGAGTTTCGGCCTGCCGGATGGCAGTGAGATCACCGTAGAAGCCAACCCCTTCAGCGCAACGGCGGAATTTTACCGCACCATTGCAGCTGCCGGTGCCAACCGGCTGTCGCTGGGGCTTCAATCCGCCAATGCAAACGAGCTGCAGCTCCTCGGCCGCAAACACACAGCAGAGCAGGCAGCATCGTCTATCAAAGCGGCAAAAGATGCCGGTTTCCGGAACATCTCTCTGGATCTGATGCTGGCCATTCCGGGGCAGACAAAGGAAAGCCTGCTTCGTTCCATCAAATTCTGTGCAGCGCAGGATATTCAACACATTTCTGCGTACCTGTTGAAAATTGAACCAGGCACGGAATTTTATGAGCGCATAGATGAACTGGAGCTGCCGGAAGAAGAAACCGTCAGCGACTTTTACCGCTTTACTGTGGAGGAGCTGGCAAAGCGCGGCTTCGTGCAGTACGAGATCTCCAACTTTGCCCGGGACGGACTGATCGGTCAGCACAATACAAAGTACTGGCACTGTGAAGAGTACATTGGCTTTGGCCCATCTGCCCACAGCTATTTTGGCGGCAGACGCTTTTACTACCCGCCATCTCTCACAGATTTTCTCAATGGCATGGAACCTGTTGATGACGGAGAAGGCGGAAGCCGGGAAGAATTTGCCATGCTGCAGCTGCGGCTGACAGAAGGCCTTTCTGACGAAATGTGGCAGGCGAGATTTCATGAACCAATGCCGTCTTCCCTTTTGCGTGCAGCGAAAAAATTTGAAAAACAGGGGCTCATCGCCTTTGACAGTGAGAAGCACTTCCATATTACGGCAGAAGGCTTTCTCGTTTCCAATCTGCTCATCGGTGAGCTAATCGACGCCCTGTAAAGAAAGAACCATCACAAAAAGCCCATGAAAATTTCATGGGCTTTTTTCTGTTTTCTGCTTTTCATACGCTGCAAAAAGTAGTAATATAAAGGTGTAATTTTACAATCTGAATTGATCCAACAAAGGAGCTGAATCTTTATGAATTGCCCAAAATGCGGCGCAAAAATCCCTTTCCTGAAAAAGTTCTGCACCAAGTGCGGTGCACCTGCAAAAGGTGAAGTTGAAACAGAAGCAGTAGAAATTCCACAGGAATCTGCCGCTCCGGCTGCAGCTCCGGCACCTGCAGTTTCCCAGAATCCGGTAAACAGAGTATACTTCGGTACAGACGGCGCTTCTTTCTTCAACTACAAGTTTGAAATCAAAGACGATAACGGCAACGTACGCTACACCGCCAAAACAGTAACGGAGAAAATGTTCGGCTACACTCTGCGCGTATGGTACCCGGACGGCACAGAAGCCTTTACTGTTCAGACACAGAAAAAGCTGACACTGGCTTCTCTCCACTTTGAGATGGTAGACGCAAACGGCAACCGCATCACACAGATCCTCCAGAGAAACAAGCTGACCAAGTTTGTTTACGAACTGCCGGAGTTTGATATGCTGGCAGACGGCGACTTTATCTCTCATAAGTTCGACATTATGCAGGGCGGCAAGAAAGTTGGCTTCGTAGACAGAAAGATGATGTCCTGGGGCGATAACTTTATGATTGAATTTGATGACCCGGCACAGGAACAGCTGATGATCGCTATTACCGCTGCTGTGGAACTGGCAACTGCACACCAGCGTCATCAGCGCGCAAAGAGAAGATAGGCAGCAGTCACTCAGCCTCTCTGCGCAGAAACTGCACGCTCCGGAAAATTCTGCCAACAGATTAAGGAGACGCTCTATGAAGCACTCAAAACGCATTCTGTCCGCAGCGCTGGCGGCTGTTTTTGCCGCGGCGCTTCTGGTAACAGCCGGCTGTACTGCTGAACCGGAAATGACGCTGACCGGCCGCTACTATCCTGTTCGTGATTCTCATCTGATCCTGACAGAAAATAACGATGCCATCGTTATGAGCAGCGAAGACAGCACGGTGTTCGACAATCTGACCATCGGCGATCAGATTGAAGTCAGCTGCGATATGATCCTGACAACTTATCCCGGCTCAACAACGCTCTCTTCCCTCAAACTGCTGGAAGACGGCAGCGCAGAAGACCTGCCGGAAAAAGCACTGGCATCCCTTCTTGAGATGAACTGGATCTCTGAAGACCTGCCGGAAAAATAAGCGAAAAATCCCATGAAATTTTCATGGGATTTTTTCTTTATTCAGTGTTAAATATTCACAGGCCGTACCAGATGGCTTTCGCGTTTTAAAACAGGGACGAGCACAATGGCCACAGGCAGTCGGAGAATACCATCCCTGCACCTTTATATAGTGCTGTTCAAAATAGGAACAGCTGCTGCAGGTACTTTCGGCTGATTCACAATGCTGCGCATCGATAAAATCCGGCGCACGCTGCTGCAGGTATCCTCTCACAATTAATCGAATCTTACTGGAAAGCGTACGATTTTCCTGTTCTGCTTCCTGCTGTAATTTTTTAATAACTGTTTCTTCCATCGTAACACTGATTGTTTTTGTAGCTCGTTTCATCAAAGTTCCCTCTTTAATATATGACAATATGGCATATATTAATTATACCAATTTGGCATAATTGTGTCAAGGAGTGATGCATCGTGTTCCGTTTAAAGCAACTGCGGGAAGAACGAAAAATTTCACAGGTAAAACTGGCAATGGATCTGGGAATGGATCAATCCTGCGTCAGCCGCTATGAAGCAGAAACAAGAAAAGCCGATTACGATACTCTGATTGCAATTGCAGATTATTTTGACGTATCCATCGATTACCTGCTTGGACGCACTGATAACCCAAAAACAAATCACTGATAAAAGAAAAACCCCCGGAAAACTCCGGGGGTTTGTTTATTCAAAATATCAGTCCAGTGTGATCACAGTACCTGTTTTGCCTTCCAGTGCTTCTTTTGCACGGCCGAGGGATGTGATGAGTGCCTTGCCATTTGGGTTTGCCTTTACGAACTGCAGGCAGGACTCTACCTTTGGCAGCATGCTGCCTGGAGCAAAGTGACCTTCTGCAATATACTGCTCAGCTTCTGCAACAGTCAGTGTTTCCAGTTCCTTCTGGTCTGGCTTATTGTAGTTGATGCATACGCGGTCAACTGCTGTGAGGATCACCAGCATATCTGCGCCGAGATCTTCAGCCAGCTTTGCGCTGGACTTATCTTTATCGATAACAGCAGGAACGCCCTTGTAGCCGTTCTCTGTTTCAATTACAGGAATACCGCCGCCGCCAACAGTAATTACAACGTCGCCGCCGTCTACCAGCTGACGTACAACTTTCAGCTCAACGATCTTCTTTGGTGCCGGAGATGGCACTACCATACGGTAGCCTCTGCCTGCATCTTCCACAAATGTGCCGCCCTTTTCTGCTGCCAGTGCTTCTGCTTCTTCCTTTGTGTAGAAGCGGCCAACCGGCTTGGTTGGGTGCTGGAATGCGCTGTCTTCCGGATCAACAACAACCTGTGTTACGATGGAAGCCACTTCCGGCTCCATGCCGCGCACAGTCAGTTCCTGGCGGATTGCCTGCTGCAGGTGATAACCAATATATCCCTGAGACATCGCACCGCATTCCGGGAACGGCATATAAGGAATCTTTGCGTCTGCTGCCGAAGCCAGATCCATAGCCAGGTTGATCATACCAACCTGTGGACCATTGCCGTGGCCGATGATTACCTGAAAGCCTTCCTCTAATAAGTCCGCTACTGTTTTTGCTGTGTTTTTTACCAGTTCCAATTGGGTTTCCGGTGTGCTGCCAAGTGCATTACCGCCCAATGCAAGTACAAGTCTCTTTGTCACGATGTGTTCGCCTCCGTTTAATGTGTAACAAATTTCCACGGACTATTTTACCACAAAATATTCCGTTTGCATAGAAAATCTTACACACTTACGGCAAAATTTTCAGCAACTCGTCAATTTTTTCAATCTGATAGTCGGCATCTTCCAGTTCTTCTGTTTTTCCGTAGCCATAATTGCAGGCAATGCAAAGCAGGTCGTGCTCTTTGGCAACCTCCAGGTCATGGCGTCTGTCGCCAATAACAACATATCGTTTTGCTTCGCATTCTCGCTGAATATCGCGGAAAATTTCCGGCTTCGGTGCATAGTCAAAAGACTCGCAGTCATAGTACCGCTCAAAGAAGCG
Organism: Acutalibacteraceae bacterium; assembly: GCA_045638545.1. GTDB lineage: Bacteria > Bacillota > Clostridia > Oscillospirales > Acutalibacteraceae > UMGS1071. The sequence goes on from JAZUBL010000019.1 coordinate 6,576, forward strand.
GTCCATGTCGAAGGCTTCTCTGTTTACGTCCATGTAGTGCTTTTTGCAGTTGCTCAGCACCACCATGCGGTAGCCTCTGTGGCGCAGTGTCTGCAGTGTTGCTTCTGCGCCTTCATACCAGCTTGCTTCGCCGTTTTCAATCATTGC
>JAZUBL010000020.1:0-50951 GCA_045638545.1 Acutalibacteraceae bacterium
AGAACGACATGGCTACGATCCGACTTAAAGGAAATGCTTCCGATTGTGGATAAGCCTGCAATTCAATACATAGTTGAAGAAGCTGTGAGAGCCGGTATTACAGAAATTCTGATCATCACCAACCGCGGCAAAGATCTGATCGAAGATCACTTTGACCGTATGCCGGAACTGGAAGCAAAACTTTCCGAATCTCCGGACAGACGTGAAATTCTGGAAGAAGTTATCGGCCTTTCCAACCTGGCAAATATTTACTTCCTCCGCCAGAAAGAAACAAAGGGCCTTGGCCATGCTGTAAACTGTGCAAGATCTTTTGTTGGCGACGAACCATTTGCTGTTCTGTTCGGTGATGACGTAATCATCGGCGAAGATTATGCCTGTGCAGAACTGATCGAGGCTTATGAGGAATTTGGTAAAGGTATTCTCGGTGTAAAGGAAGTTCCGGCTGCAGATATCAGCCGCTACAGCTCCCTGCAGGTAACACATATCCGCGACAACCTGTACGAATGCACTGACATGGTAGAAAAGCCTGCTACTCCGGAAGAAGTACTGTCTCTCTACTCTATTCTGGGTCGCTGTGTGCTGCCGCCGGAAATTTTCGACATTCTGGATGAAACACCACCAGGTATCGGCGGTGAAATTCAGCTGACAGACGCTATGCGCAAGCTGGCGCAGACTGTTGGTATGATTGCTGTTGAATACACAGGCAGACGCTATGATATGGGCAATAAACTGGGAATCCTTGAGGCTTCTGTAGAAGTTGGCCTCAACCACCCGGTAATCGGCGCAAAATTCAGAGAATATCTGAAAAATCTGGCAAAAACTTTGTAAAAATAGCTTGACAAATCAAAATTAAGTCTATATAATTAAAACTGTTATGCTTTTCACGCATACAATCCTTGCTCCGGACACAAGATCCGGGGCCTTAAAGTCCAAAAGGAGGTGCAAAAACATGCCAAATCTTACAAATTCTTATGAGACAGTCCTGATCCTCTCCACAACACTGGGTGAAGAGGGCACAGCAGCTATGATCAACAAGTTCAAGGATCTCATCGCTGCTAACGGTACTGTTGAGGGTGTTGATGAGTGGGGCAAGCGTAAGCTCGCATACCCAATTCAGAAGCAGCCGGAGGGTTACTACGTTCTGATCGATTTCAAGAGCTCCCCAGAATTCACTGCTGAGCTGGACAGAATCTACAAGATCACAGACGGCGTTCTCCGTTCTCTCATCATTAAAAAGGATCTGAAGCCTGCAAAGGCTAAGAAGCCTGCTAAGAAAGCAGAAAAGGTTGAAGAAGCTTAAGCCAAACGTGAAAGAGAGTGATTCCAAATGCTGAATGTTGCGATTTTGATGGGTCGACTTGTGGCAGACCCTGAACTGCGCCACACACCAAACAATGTTGCTGTTACCAGCTTTACCATCGCTGTAGACCGTTCTTATGTAAAGTCCGGTGCTGAGCGTCAGGCTGATTTCATTGATGTTGTTGCATGGCGCAACACAGCGGAGTTTGTTTGCAAATACTTCCGCAAAGGTCAGATGATTGCCCTGCAGGGTTCCATCCAGACTCGCAGCTACACAGACAACCAGGGAATTAAGCGCAAAGCGTTTGAAATTGTTGCGGATAATGTTCATTTTGCTGATTCCAAGCGTGACAGTTCCGGCGGCAATAACTTCAACAGTAGCTACAACGGCTACAATGAGCAGCCTCGTCATGACATGGCTTCTTCTATGCCGGTTCCTGCTTACACAAGCGGTAACACCGGTGACTTTGAGGAGATCATCACAGACGATGACCTGCCGTTCTAAGCAATGAAACGAAACAAATGATGAGTAAAGGAGGATACCACAATGGCAGAAAGAAACGAAAGACCAGAAAGAAACGATCGCCGCGGTGGCCGTAAGGGCCGCAAGAAGGTTTGCAGCTTCTGTGTTGATAAGGTTGAAACAATCGATTACAAGGATGTTGCTAAGCTTCGCCGTTTTATCTCCGAGAGAGCTAAGATTCTCCCAAGAAGAGTTACAGGCACATGCGCACGTCACCAGCGTGATCTGACAGTTGCTATCAAGCGTGCACGTCACGTAGCACTGCTCCCATTCAGTTCTGACTGATCTTAACTGATATAAAAAAGCCTCGTCTTAGGACGGGGCTTTTTGTTTTCTCTTTTTCTATCTAAAATAAAAAGACCGCCTCTTCCCTTTCTCAGAGAATTGGCGGTCTTTATTATTGCAGTTTAATCAGTTCTTAATTAACAATTACAGTACGAGGGATGGTGCGCTGTATACTCTTGCGCCCAGCTCGTTGTCCAGCATATAGAGTGCCTTTGGATCGGAACCGAACAGCTCATACTTCTTGATCTGATCCTCTGCATTCTGCTCTTCTTCACACTGCTCTTTTACAAACCAGTCGAGGAACTGCATGGTGCGGAAATCCTTCACGTCGTATGCTGCGCCGTAGATGGTATTGATCAGGCTTGTTACATACTGCTCATGTGCAAGGGACTTCTCCAGAGGCTGCTTAAAGTTCTCGAACTTGCAGTCTGGTGCGTCAATAGCGCCCAGAGTTACTGGATAGCCATTATTCTGGAGATACTTCAGGAACAGCATTGCGTGGTCACGTTCCTCCTGTGCCTGGATGGTGTACCAGTTGCCATATCCATTGAGACCCTCATGGATGTAATAATTTGCGATATCCAGATAAAGATATGCAGAATACAGCTCTTTATTGATCTGCTCGTTGAGGAGCGCTACTACTTTTTCATTTAACATTTCATTACCTCCTAAAATAGATTCCAGCATAAGTATAGCACAGCCGTTTATTTTTTTCAATTTTTCAAATAAAATTTTAAATTATTATTGACATTAACCTATTATAGTGATAGTATATGAATTAGTTAGTGAGAGCTAACTATGAATGATTATCGGGGGAACGACTGCGTTCCCTAATTTTTAGAGTATAAGTTAGTTATAGCTAACTATTGGAGGTTATATATGAGCGTTGTAATTGTAGGCGGCAATGATCGCATGGTATGTCAGTATAAAGACGTGTGCAAAGATTATGGATGCAAAGCGAAAGTTTTCACCCAGATGGACCGTACAATTAAAAAGAAACTTGGCACACCAGATCTGATGATCCTCTTTACCGGCACAGTTGCCCACAAAATGGTGATCTGTGCTGCCGGTGAAGCAAAACGCTGCCAGATTCCAATTGTACACGCTCATTCCAGCAGTATTTCAGCTCTGCGGAATATTCTGGACGAACACTGCAAAAATTAAAACAAAAGAAAAAGCAGGCTGCACTATAGTTTTGTTGTAGTGGTAGTCTGCTTTTCTTCGTTTAAATATCAGTTACTGGAACTTCCCTCCTCTATCTGCTATAATTGATAAAGGAGGTGATAATATAAAATTATTTTCTCTAATCAAATACATTGCCGCACTGCTCTTATTTGGTACGAACGGAATCATTGCCAGTTATATTGCGTTGACCAGTTACGAGATTGTATTTCTGCGAACCGGTATTGGCAGTATTCTTTTAATCACACTCTTTTTTCTATTTAGAAATAAACTGACATTTTACAGATATAAAAAACAATTTCTATTTCTTACAGTTTCCGGCATTGCCATGGGCGCAAGCTGGATTTTTCTCTATGAAGCGTACAGCAGAATTGGTGTCAGCATATCCTCGCTTCTCTATTATTGCGGACCAATTATTGTCATTGCGTTGTCACCGTTACTATTTCGTGAAAAGTTAACGATTGCAAAAATATCCGGCTTTGTTATAGTTTTTTGCGGAATCATTCTGATCAACGGCAACCCATTTGGAACAAACATTGATTTTTGGGGAATCGGTTGCGGTCTGCTTTCCGCCTGCATGTATGCACTGATGGTGATATTTAATAAGAAATCTTCTCCAATTACAGGCATGGAAAATTCCATGCTGCAGCTCTTTATCAGCTTTCTGACCGCTGCTGCATTTGTGGGAATCAAGCAGGGATATGGGTTCCTTCTGGAAATCCCGGTATCCAGTATCATTCCTGTTTTAATTCTCGGTCTGATCAATACGGGAATCGGATGTTTTTTCTATTTTTCCTCCATCGGACGAATTCCTGTGCAATCTGTAGCCATTATCGGTTATCTCGAACCACTTTCTGCCGTTATTTTCTCCATAACACTCCTCCGTGAAACAATGGCATGGTATCAGATAATCGGTACAGTTTGTATTCTATGCGGCGCTCTTTTCACAGAAGTCTGGCCTATCTTTCATCAAAAAATTAAAAAATAAAAGGCAGTATGGTTGTCAGATTACAACTTACTGCCTTTTATTTATTTTGCTGTTGTTTCAATTACAACGTGAACGGTCTCTCCACAGCCTGGGCATGTGTGATCCTCGGTGTGTGTACCGCCGGTAGAACTGCCTGCGTAAGTGCCCATATCGTGGCCACAGGCGTCGCAGAGCATACGATACATAAAGGATGCACCGCCATCCTGAATTTCCACTCTGGCGCCGCTGGTGGCATTGTGGTGGTAGCTGCCGTGATGACCACCGTCTTCGTGGAATGTCTGCTGACCGCCGCAGGCTGTCATAGAAACGCACATAACTGCAAGCATTGCTGCTGCCGCTGCAATTTTAATGATCTTTTTCATTGAATCAGTTCCCCCTTTTCGTCATTATAATTCTATCCGGAACGAAAAACAAGATAGAAATAGAAAAAGCCACCCTAAACAGGATGGCTTAAATCTGGCGGAGAAAGAGGGATTTGAACCCTCGCGCCGGTTACCCGACCTACTCCCTTAGCAGGGGAGCCCCTTCACCACTTGGGTATTTCTCCATGAAGTGAATTTATAAAAACATATAATGTTGTTGGTAAGGTGGCGGAGGGGAAGAGATTCGAACTCTTGGTCCCTTGCGAGATCACTAGTTTTCAAGACTAGCTCCTTAAACCACTCGGACACCCCTCCAAATGTGTTGGTCGCAACATGATTAATATTATCATAGAAGTATTCATTTGTCAACACTTTTTTCAAAAGTTTTTTATAAAATTAAAAAAGCGCCTTTCAGCGCTTCTGTTAATGATTATTCCATTGTCAGCAGTTCACTCAGCGCTTTAATCTCATAGGTAACAAATGCATCTGTGCTGTTTTTATCACCCTCTGGGTTAAACCAGCAGGTATCAATCCCGGCATTGTTGCCGCCTTTTATATCACTGGTCAGGGAATCGCCAACGATCAGTACGCGAGAGCGATCTGTAATATTAAGCGCTTCCGTTACAGCGTCAAAAAATGCTTTATGCGGCTTTGGCACACCAACTTCTTCTGAAATAAAAATTTCTTTAAAATACTGCGTAATCGGCACAAGTCCAAATCTGATTTTCTGAACGCTGGCGGTACCATTTGTAATAACGGCCAGTATTTTTTCCCTTGCCAGTTCCCGGCAGACTCGTTCCGCATCATGAATCAGCACGTTGCCGCTTTGGAAATTCTCCAGGTACTGATGATTGATCTGCTCTGCATCCGCATTGATGCTGTAATGCGCCAGGAAGCGACGAAAGCGCTCTATGCGAACAAAGTCCCGTGTCAACTCCCCAAGCTCTATACGGCGCCACAGCGCCTCATTAATGGTGTAGTATGTCTGCGCCATAGATTCTTCATATGGTACGTTTAACTGCACCATCAGTTTCTGCAGCGCCAGCGTTTCCATTACTGCCGTGTCAAACAGTGTTCGGTCTGCATCAAATAAAATTGCATCATAGTTCTTCAGCACTTCTCTTCCTCCTTTGTTCCTTTTCTTTTGACAAAGTCCGATTTTTATTGTATAATGAAAGATATGAATTTTTGCGCATTATATTAATAGGGAGTTATACTATATGTCGAAACGTCTCAGAAATCGAATTGTCCTTGTTGGTGGATTTCTCGTCTGCCTTGGCATTATCATTACTGCTATCATTCTCATTATTGTTGCAATCTGCGGTGGATTTTCCAGCAACAACTCTGTCAGCAGAGACGTTGCAGAAGTTGCAGGTGTAGAAGTTGTTTATGATACTTCTGCAGAACCTGTAAAGCCGGTTGTTTCTGCTCCGGCAGAGGACACAAGCAGCACCACTGATACTGACAATGACGCGTCTTCTGCTGTGTCTTCCGAAGAAACACCGGCATCTTCTGAGGAAACAACTTCTTCTGATACTTCCTCTGCAGATACAAGCAGTGAGGACTCCAGCGCAACAGAAAGCCAAGATACGCTCAATTCCACTACTGAGAAAACACCGGAAGATTTTGTAGCAGATTTCGTAAACAATGCTGCCTAACTTTCCTTTGAAAAACCCTCACCATATTGGTGAGGGTTTTCTTCTTGCGCAAAATTAGTCCTGTCTCAATGTGCGCAGCAATGCAATTTCTGCCGCATAGCCGTCGTTGTCATTTGGTGTTTCCAGATAGAACGGCAGGTCGCGAAGCGCCGGATGGTTGATGATGCGTGTAATCGCCTCGATGCCCAGAGAGCCTTCACCGATTTTCTGGTGGCGGTCTTTATGGCTGTTGATCGGATTCATACTGTCATTGAGATGGATCGCGTGGAGACGCTCCAGACCAATCACACGGTCAAACTCTGTCAGCACGCCGTCCAGGTCGTTCACAACATCATAGCCCGCGTCATGAACGTGGCAGGTATCCAGGCATACACCCATCTTTTCTTTCAGCTCTACTCTGTCGATAATCTCGCGGAGTTCTTCGAAAGAACGGCCAACTTCTGTACCTTTGCCTGCCATGGTCTCCAGCAGAACAGTTGTTGTCATATCAGGCTTCAGCACCTGGTTCAGCTGCTTTGTAATGAAGTCAATACCAGCCTCAACACCCTGTCCAACATGGCTGCCTGGATGGAAGTTATACAGGTTGCCCGGTACATACTCCATGCGTGCCAGGTCGTCGATCATAACTTCCAGTGCAAATTCACGGGTACGCTCGTCTGCAGAGCAGGCATTGAGTGTATACGGTGCGTGCGCCAGAATTTTTGCAAAATTATTTTCTTTTGCCAGTTCTAAAAATTTTGCCACATCTTTTTCGTCAATGGCCTTTGCCTTGCCGCCGCGTGGATTGCGGGTGAAAAACTGAAATGTATCTGCATTCAGCCGCAGAGCCTCTTTGCCCATGCTGAGAAAACCCTTGGAAGCTGATAAATGACATCCGATTTTAAACATATTCTTTCCCTCCTTGAGTGTGGATTGAAAGCATTATAGCATATTTTTCTCTAAAAAACACTACCAAAATTAAGAATGAATTCTGAATATTTCCAGATTTTGTGTTGGGAATGACCATTTTCTACAAAATACGCCTTGTAAATTGCACACGAAAATTACAAGAAAGAATTGCTATTTGCTGTATCCTGTGATAAAATTAATTGGGAAACTACGAAGAAACAAAATTTTGGAGGTATACCACTATGATGAATATTTGGCACGAAATCTCTCCTAAGAGAATTCGTAAAGACGATTTTGAAGCAGTTATCGAAATTTCCAAGGGCGGCAGCGCTAAGTACGAGCTGGACAAGGAAACAGGTATGCTGAAGATGGACCGCGTTCTCCACACAGCAACTCACTACCCAGCAAACTATGGCTTCATTCCACGTACACTGGCTGAAGATAATGACCCACTGGACGTTCTCGTTCTGTGCTCTGAAGACATTCATCCACTGTCCCTCGTTCGTTGCTACCCAATCGGTGTTATCCGCATGGTAGACAGCGGCGAAAACGACGAAAAGATCATTGCTGTTCCATACAGTGACCCAACATACAACACATACAAGAACATCGAAGAGCTCCCACAGCACATCTTCAATGAAATGACACACTTCTTTGAAGTTTACAAAGAGCTCGAGCACAAGGTTACTTGCGTTGAAGAAGTTGCAGGCCGCGAAAAGGCACTCGAGATCATCGATAACTGCATCAACGAATACCTTGATAAGTTCTGCAAATAATAAATGCTGATCGATCCCTCTTCCCCCGTGGAAGGGGGATTTTATTTTGCACACAAAAACGGGCACCCGCAGTGGATGCCCGTTTTTTCAATGTTTCGAATGTTTGAAAAAGTTCTGCAATTTTGGTTGTTTCTTAAAGACCAGCTGCACACACAGACCGGTAAAAACGCCTGTTACAATTGCGCTGAACAAAATGATCGGCGCATAGACCAGTACGCTTTTTGTCCACATGATCAGCGCTGCCATGCCCAGCTGCGCGCTGGCGTGGATGATTGCAGAGATTGCGCTGATCAGCCACAGCCACCGGTTGGACAGGAACGATGTAAGAAGCATCATCACCAGCAGGCAGCACAGGCCGCCGCTGATACTGTACAGGAATGATACGACCTGCCCAGTGAACAGGGATCCAAGCACAATACGCAGCGTATGCACTGCCGCACCCCAGCCCTTGCCAAGCATCAGAATTGCCGCCAGCGTGACTACATTGGAAAGGCCAAGCTTGATACCAGGAATCGGTACGATCGGCGGAATCTGTGCTTCAATGATAAACACGATCAGAGCAGCAGCTGTTAATACTGCCGCAGCGACCATTTTTTTCAGCTTCCTGTTCATAGCCTTACTCCATCTCGATCTGCACGATCATTTTATGCGGCAAACAGGTGATCGGCAGCAGATCAGAATTGATAATGCCAGCCTTCACGCAAACCTGATCAGGACAGTTTGCTGCTTTACAGGAAATCTGTCCCGGCTCTACCAGAATCTCATTATAGGCACCATCTGTACCTTCTACCCGATAGGTATAGGACTCCTTAACCTGAGAAAGATCTACCTGATGTACTACAATGCTGTTCTGATACACCTTTGCGATTGTACCGCCGGTGTCGTGAGAAACGATGAGAAACCAGGCAATTAATAAACCACACAATACGATTGCCACAGAAAGCACCGCGATTGCTATTTTCAGTTTTCCGGAATTATTTTTCATTGTGCTTTCCTCCATTTTCTCTATCGTACCATGTCATCGTCTAAATTGCAATCCTTTGCCCGCCGTTCGTAACGGATCGGATTTTCAATCTGCTTCCATTTTCCATTGAGTGCAATATAATACTGCCCACACACAGAACATCGGTGCAGCGCAAACCATACCATTTCATCTGTTTCCGGATGATGATGCAGAATCTCACTGCCATCCGGTTCCGGTTCGCTGCCGCAGCAGCTATCTTTGCTGAACTGATTTCGTTTGCTTTTGTGATAACGGTAGGGACTGTTTTCCTGCAGCCATTTGTTTTGTTCTGCCATTCAATCACCCCGCTATGCCGGAACTGCTGCCAGCAGCAATGGAATAATGTGAATAATCACAGCAACCACACCAACCAGCACAGCAAAAGCAATCGTTGTTGGCCAGTACAGCCAGCGAAGTTTTCTGATCCATCTGCAGCGTACTGCGATCATTGCAAAGACAAAGACTGCGGCACCAATAATTGAAAGAACCAAACCGCCTGTGAAGCCCTGCGGCATATAAGAGAGCGCTATGGAGTTTTCACCCTTTGCCAGCTTCACTGCCATAAAGGCATCGAATACACGGTAAATTTCTGCATTCTCACCGTTGACTGCAATACTGTATCCCTTATCCCAGGACATTGGGATCAGCAGATACTCGCCGTCTTTGTTTGCTGTTGCAGTGCCGGTAATGGCATTGCCGTCGCGTCTCAGCGTTGTTGGGATCTTCTCAGCCTGCGCCTCTCGGATCCTATCATTCTTCACACCGAATAAACCAAAGGAACGAGCATCAACTACATCCTGCTTTACCTTCACTTCTATGCGAACAGTTTCGTCTTTAAAAGTGCCAAGTTCTACAAGCCCGTTGCTCTTCTGGGATGGATAACTGCTCTCTTTTCGGACACCATTGACGGTGATCTCAAAGGAGTCATTGATCTCTTCTTTCAGTGCTGTAGTGGTCTTATCAAAGCAGTCAAAGTACAATGTCTGCTCCTCGTCCACTACGATTTTATAGGTCATATAGCCGCTCTTGCCCGGAGCAATCTTTTCCAGAATCGTACGGCCGTGGTCTTCTGTCTGTACCACATTCATAAGCGTTGCCGGCTCGTATGGCTCTACAATTTCACCGCAGTCATAGAACAAATCACTGAGATACTGCTGCGTCTCCATACGGCTCATGATCGGTAATGTTTCCAGAGCAGCAATATCTTCTGCAGCAAATGTGACACCGAAGGAGTTCACTGTTTCATTCGGAACAATACAGTAAACCATACCCTCGTACACTTTCTCCAGCGCCGGCATGGTTGTATCCGTATTCTTCATAATGGTGTATTTATTCGCCATTAAAATATCCGTCAGCAATGTACCACCGTTGGATCCTACTTCCATCCAATAAGAGGAGTAGCCCAGCTTCTTCATGGCAAACATATAATCTTCATCCGTAAGCGATGTGTAATGGCTCAGGGTGTTATAACCCATAGCGCCTACCAGATTCACATCGAAAAACTTCCGGTACAGTTTGGTACGCATCAGGTCATCTGTTTCTGTGCGATAAGCAAGGTCCATAGCGTTGTCATATCCCCACACAGAGCGAGTGCCATTACCAATAAACACACTGCTGCAGAAGATACACTCCACCAGCATGACAGCAGTCAGTGCAATAGACAGCACACGTCTGCTCATCATCAGATTTTCGTGCAGCATAAAGATAAGGAAATATACCAGTGTTGCTAAACCAGCAAACAACATGAAATACACCAGTGCCTGATCACTCATCCACAATGTTCCAACATAAGTGGAAATTACATCAGACTTAAAAGCCAGCAGCAGAATGCCAACAGCAATCAGCGCTGCTGCATTAAAGCCGGCAATCACTGCCATACCAGTAGTCGTTTTTACCTTTGGCTGCGCCAGTCGATGCAGATAATCGGCTTTTGTTAAAAAGGCCGCTGTTACACACAGACCCATCAGCACCGTAATATAACCATAACGCACCGGGAAAGCCTGATAGCTGCCTGTGTGCCACATCTTATTGATCGGCTCCAGCAGAACCGGAATCAATGTGATCAGATAAGTGATCATCAGCGCACGCACTTTTCTGCAGCGGTACATCCGCACCAGAAAGAACATTGGAATCACAGCCATGATAACAGCCGTGCAGAGAATAACCGGCAACTTTGTCGGCATCGCTGCAACGATTGGGCTGCCGCTGAGGCTTTCGAGGATACCGGTCGTTCTTGCAGAATGCGTATACTGGGCAAAAGACGGCAGCCAGAACACAGCTGTCATCAGCGCCGCAATGAGCGAACCAAAACAGAACAGAGCAATCGTCTTTCTGCGTGTACCTTTTTTTGCGCCAAAGAGCATATAGATACCCATAGAAAGCACCAAAAACACGATGACCATATAACTGAGATAGTAGTTCACCGCAACTGTCGCTGTCAGCGCCAGAATATACAAACCCACTTTCTGTCGCTGTACAAGATTACACAGACCCATCAGAAGGATTGGAAACACACACATCATGTCCAGCCACACCATGTTCTGATAGTACATCATGGCATAGCCGCAGAAAGCGTACATCATTGCCAGCGTATTGTGCTGCAGGATATTCAACTTCGGAAACTGCCTTCGGAAAAACAGACTGGCCGTAAAAGCAGTGGCTGCCATTTTCATCATTACCAGAAAATTGGCAAACAGGTAGATGTCCTTACTGTCGATAAAGGCTACAAGAAACGAAAACGGACTGGACAGGAAGAAGAGAAATACACCCCAGAAACTCATACCGCCGGCATTTGCCGTATTGAGAAACATGTCAAACTGGCCGGAAAGAATGTTCTTGAAATCCAGCAGCAGCGGGATCGATTGCTGGGTCATATCGCCCCATGCAAACATATACCGCGCAAACGGAAACAGGTGATACATCCAGTACACGAGCAGCAGTATGCCGGCTGCCGCAGCTGGTGCAAGCAGACAGCTTCCAACTTTTTTCCACACCGGAACAGTTTTTGATTTTTTGTCTGAAACTGTAAGTATCTTGTTCATTTCTTCTCTTTTTGTCAATAACGCTCTATACAACAAAGCCTGTATCTGCAGGCGCAAATACAGGTCATTGTTCTATGGCGTTTTCGCCTTATTCAGAAAGCATTGCCTTGTGGAATACTTTCTTACCCTTCTTAATGATTACAAAACCGTCGTTGAAATCGCCCTTTGCCAGACGTGCTGTCGGATCGGCAACTTTTTCATCGTTAACGGAAATGCCGCCCTGCTGCACCAGACGGCGAGCCTCACCCTTAGATGGAGCCAGCTTTGTCTTTACCAGCAGATCCAGCAGACCGATGCTGTCTTCTGTAAAATCTTCCTCTGCCAGAACAGTGGTTGGCATATTGTCTGTATTTGCACCTGTGGAGAACAGTGCTCTTGCGCCTTCCTGTGCCTTATTTGCTTCTTCTTCACCGTGTACCAGTGCTGTCAGCTCATAAGCAAGGATCTCCTTCGCCTTATTCAACTCGCTGCCTTCCCAGCTGTCCATTGCATCAATCTGCTCCAGCGGCAGGAAGGTGAGCATGCGGATGCACTTGAGTACATCCTGGTCACCCACGTTTCTCCAGTACTGATAGAAATCAAATGGAGAAGTCTTATTTGGATCCAGCCATACTGCACCGGATGCTGTTTTACCCATCTTCTTGCCTTCGGAGTTGAGCAGCAGTGTGATGGTCATTGCGTGAGCATCCTTACCCAGCTTGCGGCGGATCAGCTCTGTGCCGCCCAGCATGTTGCTCCACTGGTCGTCACCGCCAAACTGCATGTTGCAGCCGTACTTCTGATACAGTACGTAGAAGTCGTAGCTCTGCATGATCATGTAGTTAAACTCCAGGAAGCTGAGACCCTTTTCCATTCTCTGCTTGTAGCACTCTGCACGGAGCATATTGTTTACAGAGAAACATGCGCCAACTTCGCGGAGCATTTCAACGTAGTTAAGACCCAGTAGCCAATCTGCGTTATTTACCATCAGTGCCTTGTCATCGGAGAAATCGATGAACTTGGACATCTGCTCTTTAAAGCATGCTACGTTGTGTGCAATTGTTTCTTCTGTCATCATCTGGCGCATATCTGTTCTGCCGGATGGGTCACCGATCATTGCAGTACCGCCGCCGATCAGTGCGATTGGCTTGTTGCCTGCCATCTGCAGACGCTTCATCAGACACAGTGCCATAAAGTGACCAACGTGCAGACTGTCTGCTGTCGGGTCGAAGCCGATGTAGAAAGTAGCCTTACCGTTGTTTACCATCTCACGGATTTCTTCTTCATTGGTAACCTGAGCAATCAGACCTCTGGCTACCAGCTCGTCATAAACATTCATGTTCTATATCCTCCAAGTTTTTATTTATCAATCAGCTGCTGCGCCGGCTTTCAGCATTGCCGCCGCGTTCTGCAGCATTAATTCTGTTACTTCGCTGCCGCCCATAATTCTGGCCAGCTCTCTGCATCGTCCCTCATCGTCCAGCTTCGTTACCTTCGTGAAAGTTCTGCCGTCACTGACCTCTTTTTCAATGCGGTAGTGGCTGGTACCAAGGGCTGCAATCTGTGCTAAATGTGTTACGCACAGCACCTGCCGATTGCGGGAAACCTCCCGCAGCTTCAAACCTACTTTTTCTGCTGTGCCGCCGCTGATACCAGTATCTACCTCGTCAAAAATCAGGGTATCGATCTCATCGTTGCCGGAAAGCACCGTTTTAATGGACAGCATAATACGGGAAAGCTCACCGCCGGATGCAATTTTTGCAATTGGCTTTGGTACTTCACCCGGGTTTGCCGCAATGAGAAATTCCATCTGATCACAACCCATGTTATTCAGCGGAACACGCTCCTGGGACACAGCAAACTGAATCCCAGGCATATTGAGGAAACATAGCTGCTCTTTCACCTGTTCGGTGAATTCCTGTGCGGCAACAGCGCGTTTTTCAGAAAGTACACGAGCAAGAGAAATTGCTTTTTCCTTTGCCGCTTCGTACTCAGCCATCAGCTCTTCAATTGCTTCCTCTGCACCAGCAATCGCATGCAGTTCCTCCTGCATATGCTGCAGAGTGCAAAGCATGATTTCCTCTGTATCACCGTACTTACGGGACAGACGATACAGCAAATCAAGCCGCTGTTCAACGCGCTCCAGCTCTGCCGGATCATACTCGATCTCAGAAGACAGGTCACGGAGTGTTTCCTGCACGTCTTCCAGCTCGTAGGTGATGTCCCGCACTTTTTCTGCCAGCGGTGCAAGAGCTGCCAGATAATTCTGCGCACCTTCCAGTTCGTCGCCGGCAGTACCAAGCATTGCCGTTACACCGTCAAAGTCATCGCCGCCGGAGAGGATCTCCTTTGCTGTATTGACAGCCTGTGCAATGCGCTCGCTGTTGGTGTAGCGTGTTTTCAAAGCGATCAGCTCATCCCACTCACCAACCTGCAGATCAGCCTTCTCCAACTCATCAATCCGATAGCGGAGATACTCTATGCGGCTTTGTTTTTCATCTTCATCCACCTGCAGCGCCCGTACTTTTGCGCGAACGCCGCGCATTGCCTGATACGCTGCCTGGTACTCCGCTTTCAGGGAATCCAGTTCCCCCATCTTATCAATATAGTTGATATGGAGGTTTGGATTCAGCAGCAGATAGCTTTCATGCTGACCATGGATATTCAGCAAAAACGGTGCAATTGCTTTGAGAACAGATGCTGTTGCCGGACGGCCGTTGATTTTGCAGATACTTTTGCCATCAGTACTGATGGTTCTCTGCAAAAGCAAAGTACCGTCATCTTCCGGTTCAAATCCATTTTCCCGCAGCGCATTTTCAGCAGATGCATTCAAATTATCAAACACAGCACTGACAAATGCGCTCTTCGCACCGTTACGGACAAGATCCCTCGAGGTGCGTTCGCCCAGGATGCTGTGGATCGCATCAATGATCATGGATTTACCTGCGCCGGTTTCACCGGTCAGTACATTGAGACCGCTTTCAAAATCGATGGAAACCTTCTCAATTACAGCGATATTTTCAATATAAAGCTGGGTTAACATCCGGTCACCTGCCAATCAGATTATTCAGCTTGCGGGCAATCACCTTTGCGGCGTTGTCATCTGTACACAGCACAAAGATGGTGTCATCACCAGCCAGTGTTGCCACAACTTCTTCCCAGTGAACGGCATCCATCGCAGTGCAGATTGCCTGCGCCATGCCTGGATAACACTTTACAGCAGCAATATTGCCCGCCGCTGTGACAGAAGTTGCCGAATCGGAAAAGAGAGAATTGAATTTTGCAGAAGGATCCATTCCGTTGCCATACGGGCAGAAATAGCGATAGTGCCCTGCCTCGGAAAGTGTTTTAATGATCCGCAGATCTTTAATATCACGGGAAATGGTAGCCTGTGTTACTGGAAAACCGGCTTCTTTCAGACGGCTCATCAGTTCCTCCTGCGTATCAACATCGTGATCTGTGATAATTTCCAGAATTTTCTTATGTCTCGCAGATTTCATACTCTCACCTCAAGTTCCGATCTTTTCTTTTACTACTTCCAGAAAGCTGTTCTGCTTCAGTTTAATCATCTTGATCCGGCTGTCTGATCTGCGAAAATGTACTTTTTCGCACTCAAAAATCTGTACGCCGTCCTCACCGTCCATTGTCAGGAATACATCGCTGTTGTACTGAGAGCAGCCCTCAATGGTGAGCGAGGTCTGACCGCCAAACACAACGGTACGGGAAAACAACGAGTGCGGACATACCGGTGTCAGCAGGATACAATCCATTGCCGGGTCGATGACAGGGCCGCCGGCCGACAGAGAATATGCTGTGGAACCGGTCGGTGTTGCTACGATCAGGCCGTCTGCACGATATTCACCAATGACCTTCTCATCGGAAGATACGGTGAAATCTACGATTTTAGACAGCGCACCGCGGGAAAGAACTGCTTCGTTGATTACTTCTTTTGTCATAATCTGCCCATCCACAGGATAGGTAACTTCCAGCATCATCCGCTCTTCAATTTTATAATCACCTCGGACGAGATTTTCCAGAAAGTTCAGTTCATCTTTTTCCAGACCGGCTACAAATCCCATGCGGCCCAGGTTGATGCCAAGAATTGGCTTATCCACCTTTGCACCATGCTTTGCTGCATGGATAATGGTGCCATCGCCGCCGACAGCAAGAATAATATTGCAGTCGTCGATCATCTGAAAAAAGTCATCGTAAACAGTCACCGGAAGATGACCAAAATGCGCTTCCATCGGTTTGTGCAGCAGTACTTCTGCACCGTAACCATGGAGTGTTGTAATAATGTTGGCAGTATGAATTTCTGCATCCCGTTTGCCGAGATTCGGCATGAGCGCAATTTTCATTATTTGCCACCGCCATTCAGCACCTCGTGAGACTGTGCAACAAGACCAGGAATGTCCAGTTCTGTCTGCAGGGATGGTGCCTCTGATTTTTCAATATGTATCAGGTACTCAATATTGCCCTCTGGCCCCTTTACTGGAGAGAATGTGAGGCCAAGAATTGAGAACCCGTTTTCCAGCACAAATGTGCAGATTTTTTCAATTACTTCTTCGTGAATTTCCGGCTCACGTACAACGCCCTTCTTACCGACCTTGCCCTTGCCTGCTTCAAACTGCGGTTTGATCAGGCAAACCATCTGGCCGTTTGGCTGCAGGAAGCGATGCGCTACCGGCAATACCAGGCACAGAGAAATGAAGGAAACGTCTACGCTGGCAAAATCCAGCAGTTCCGGCACCTGTTCCTCTGTAATGTGGCGGATATTGGTCCGCTCCAGATTTACAACGCGCTCGTCGGTGCGCAGTTTCCAGTCCAGCTGACCGTAGCCAACGTCTACGGAATACACTTTCTTTGCACCGTTCTGCAGCATGCAGTCTGTAAAACCACCGGTGGAAGCACCGATGTCCATGCACACTTTGTCAGTCAGGGTAATTGGAAATTCCTGCATTGCTTTTTCCAGCTTCAGGCCGCCGCGGCTGACGTATTTCAGCACTGCGCCGCGAACTTCCAGCTTTGCATCTACCGGAACCATGGTGCCTGCTTTATCTGATTTCTGATTATCTACATAGACAATGCCCGCCATGATCATTGCCTTAGCCTTTTCACGGCTGTCGGCATATCCAAGCTCATGAACGAGGCAGTCCAGTCGTTTCTTTTCTGCCATGCTTTCGTTACTCCATTGCTTTTTCTAAAATGGTTTCTGTCATACTTTCTACGTCAAGGCCAAGTTTTTCAAATGCCTGTGCAACTGTAGAATGCGGTACAAAGGTGTCATCTACGCCGCGGAGGGTATAGCTTCCTTTGAATCCACTCTGACCCATAAGGAAGTAAAAACGTTCGCCAACGCCGCCCTGCTGCACACTTTCTTCAAAGAACAATACCTTACTGCACTTAGCTGCCTCTGCCACTGCCGCCGGGTCGATCGGCTTGATCATATTCAGTTTGACGATCTTCACCTTCACGCCCTGCTCGTTTGCCTTCTCTCTTGCCTGGCAGGCATGGGAGAACATTCGGCCATAAGTGACCACTGCCAAATCAGCATCCTTATCACCGTAAATATCAAACGGTTCGCTGCTGATTTTAAAATCTGCCGGACGATACAGTGCTTTACCGCGCGGATAACGAACTGCGCCTACATATGGACAGTCGTAAGCTGCTGCTTTCAGGTCGCGCTCCAGCTCATCATAATAAGATGGCGAATAAACAGTCACATTCGGCACAGAGTTGAGGAACGGTACATCAAATACACCCTGATGAGTCTCACCGTCTTCGCCAACAATGCCGGCACGGTCAATGGCCAGCACAACTTTTGTCTTCTGCAACGCTGCGTCGTGAATGATCTGATCAAAACCGCGCTGCAGAAAGCTGGAATAAATAGCGCAGACCGGCAGCATACCCTGTGTGGACAGACCGCCCGCAAAGGTAATTGCATGCTGTTCTGCAATACCAACGTCGAAGAAGCGGCGCGGATATTGTGTTGCAAACTGCTGCAAACCGGTGCCGGTCTGCATTGCAGCTGTAATCGCACAGATGCTGTTGTCCTCTTTTGCCAGAGCGCAGAGTGCGTCACCGAACACAGCAGAGAAATTTCTCTTGCTGGTTGGTGCGCTTTCACCGGTGTGGATATCAAAACTGGAAACACCGTGGAACTTGCCCGGGTTCTGCTCCGCATGGTAGTAGCCTCTGCCCTTCTGGGTCACAACGTGGATCAGGATCGGCTTCTGCATTTCTTTTGCATTTTTCAGCACTTCGATCAGGTTCTGCATATTGTGGCCGTTGATCGGGCCGTAATAGGAGAAGCCAAGATCTTCAAAGAGAGAGGTGTTGTGGATCGCTTTCTTCAGCAGATGCTTGGAATGGTGGATCGCCTGATAAATCGGCTCGCCCAGCACCGGCACGTTAGAAAGCATATTTTCCACGTCGCCCTTCATTTTCAGATAAGAAGGCAGGGTACGCAGTTTTGTCAGATGGCCTGTAATAGCACCGACATTGCGGGAAATGGACATGGTATTGTCATTGAGAATCACGATCAGATTCTTCGCATTTTTACCGCCATTGTTGAGGCCTTCATATGCCAGGCCGCCTGTCAGTGCGCCGTCACCGATTACAGCAACCACCTTGCCGGATTCACGCTTCAGGCTTTTTGCTGTTGCAATGCCCAGCGCTGCAGAAATGGAAGTACTGCTGTGACCAACGGTAAACGGGTCATACGGACTCTCCTGTCGGTTCGGGAAACCGGACAGACCGCCCTCTGTGCGGATCGTATATAATTTATCCTGTCTCCCGGTGAGGATCTTATGCGGGTAAGCCTGGTGGCCAACGTCCCAGATAATATGATCCCGCGGCAGATCAAGCACATGGTGCAGTGCAACGGTCAGCTCTACAACACCAAGGTTGGAAGAAAGGTGACCGCCGTTTGTTGCAACTGTATTCACCAGCTTGCTCCGGATCTCTGTACAAAGCTGCTCCATCTGCGGGAGCGTCAGCTTTTTCAGATCTTTTGGAGACTGGATCTGATATAACAAATCATACATGGTAAATCAAACCTTTAAAAATAAAAATTAGATGAGGCCGTTCTGTTCCTTTGCAGCTGTCAGTGTGTTCTGCATCAGCATTGCGATAGTCATTGGGCCTACGCCGCCTGGCACAGGTGTAATGTAAGAAGCCTTTGGCTCAACTTCGTCGAATGCAACGTCGCCGCACAGCTTGCCTTCTGCATTGCGGTTAATGCCAACGTCAATAACAACTGCGCCTTCCTTAACCATATCAGCAGTTACAAAGCCTGCCTTGCCAACAGCTGCTACCAGAATGTCTGCTCTTGCGCAAACTTCCTTCAGGTTCTGTGTCTTGCTGTGGCAGATGGTTACGGTGCCGCTTCTGTGGAGGAGCAGCATTGCCATTGGCTTGCCAACGATGTTGCTTCTGCCGAGCACAACGCACTCTTTGCCTGCGATCTCGATGCCTGCGTAGTCCAGCAGCTCGATAACACCTGCTGGTGTACATGGCAGGAACTTAAAGTCGCCGATCATGATCTTGCCTACGTTTTCTGCGTGGAATGCGTCAACGTCCTTGCGTGGGTTGATTGCTTCGATCACAGCCTTTTCGTCCAGACCCTTTGGAAGCGGAGACTGTACCAGAATGCCGTTGATCTCCGGACGCTGGTTCAGGTCTGCAACAAGAGCCATCAGCTCTTCCTGTGTTGTAGTTGCTGGCAGCGCATACTCCTCAGAGTGGAAGCCAACGCGCTCACAAGCCTTCTTCTTGTTGTTTACATAAGTTCTGGAAGCCGGATCATCACCAACGATTACTACTGCCAGGCCTGGAACGATGCCCTGTGCCTTCAGCTGTTCTGTTTCCAGACGGATTCTTTCCTGTACTGCAAGGGAAACTGCCTTGCCGTCAATTTTAACTGCCATTGTATTTATCCCCCAAATTTACTCTTTTTTATTCTGATCCGCATCTTTTTCTGATGCGCGTGTTTTCTTTTTGCTTTTGGTTTTCTCTGCTTCGCTTTGTGCTTTTGCCTGTGCCTTCAGGCCTTCCACTGTAATGCCGCACTCTGCCATAACAACCTTGCTGCCAACACCGCTGAGCTTCTTTCTGTTGCGGAAAACAATCAGCAATACGATTGCTGCTGCAATAGAAACAAGCGCTACCAGCTGAGAGATCTTGATCGGCAGACCTGGAAAATACAGGCTGTCGGTACGGAGGGCTTCGATAAAGAAACGGCCTGCACCATACCAGATCACATACAGCAGGAAAGTCTGGCCGTCGTAACGACGCAGCTTCCGGGTGAAGAAATGGAGCAGCACGAAACCCACTGCACACAGCAGGGATTCGTAGAAGAAACATGGATGTACCGGAATATTGCCGGTATTCACGCTCTGCATGCCCCATGGAAGATTGGTCGGTCCGCCAAATGCTTCCTGGTTGACAAAGTTGCCCCAGCGGCCAATCGCCTGACCGATCAGGAAGCCAAGCATGGTCAGGTCCAGCATCGGCAGTACTTTAACTTTGCGAATCTTGCACATGGCAATACCGCCGCCAAGACCACCGATTATACCACCGTAAATGCCCAATCCGCCCTGATGAATATATAGGATCTGGATCGGGTCATTCCAGTATTTGTCGCCGGGATAGAATAGAACGTAATATAGTCGGGCACCAATGATGCCGCAGACCAGACCGACAATTGCAACGTCAATAATTTTGCTGCGGTTCACGCCGAAGCGAGGCGCCTGCCACAGACCGTACGCAAAGGCCAGCAAAAAGCCCATGCCAATGAGAAAACCATACCATTTTACTTCAAAACTTCCGATGGCAAACATGGTGGAGTTAATATCCATGCTCCAGCCAAGGCCAGGAAACTGCACTGTGTAGCCGTTCATAATTAAGCCTCTTCAATCGGATTCACAATAGACAGTGCGGAATACTGTGCATCCAGCTGCTTCTGCAGCGCTGCATTTATATCATCCAGCTGCATTTCTGCAACAACATCAAAGTAATCAAACATTTCACGGCCTGCAAAATACATGGACGCCATGGAGTTTGCAATGTTGTCTGCGCTGTTGAGAGCAGATACGTTTCTGCCGTAAATTGCCTTGCGGGCACGGTTAAATGCTGTTTCATCAATGCCTGTTTCCTTCAGCTTGCAGATTTCTTCCTGAATAATGGAAGCTGCCTGCTTTGGATCATGGGACTCACCTGCAAAGATGATGGAAGCGTAGCCAGGGCCCTCAAAGAACTCATAGCTGAAGGATGCCTCGTTGATCAGCTCTGCATCCAGCAGTCTGCGGAACATTGGAGAAGACTCAGATGCCAGGATCTCCATGAGAATTTCAGAAGCAACCACTTCTCTGGTTGTCTTGCGCTGTGCTGTTACTTCTTCTTTAAAGCCTAGCTGGAACAGCGGTACAGCCACGCTGAGTTTCTGCTCTACGAAGTCTGTCACAACAGTTCTTGGCTCTTCTGCAAATGTCTTTTCTACAGTTACCGGCGGATTCTGTTTCAGCATTCTGTCTGCCAGCTCCAGAACCTTGTCCACATCTACCTTACCTGCTACGCACAGAACCATGTTGTTCAGGTTGTAGAAGGTGTTGTAGCAGCGGTAAAGCAACTCCGGTGTGATCTCTGCGATGCTCTCTACAGTACCGGCAATGTCGATCTTTACCGGATGGTTGTGATAGAGTGCACCCAGCAGATTGAACATGACTCTCCAGTTCGGGTCGTCATCGTACATTCTGATTTCCTGACCAATAATACCCTGTTCTTTTTCAACTGTCTGCTCTGTAAAGTATGGAGACTGCACGAAATCCAGCAGGATCTCCAGAGACTCGTACACATTCTCTGTGCAGGAGAACAGATAGCAGGTTACGTCGAAGGAAGTGTATGCGTTTGCAGATGCACCTGTTTTTGCATAGCGTGCAAATGCGTCGCAGTCTTCGTTTTCGAACAGTTTGTGCTCCAGGAAGTGTGCAATACCTTCCGGTACAGTGCAGGAATCTGCCTCGTCGGAACGCTTGAAGCAGGTATCAACGGAACCGTACTTGGTGCCGAATACTGCATAAGTGGAGTTGCTGTTTTCTTTTGGATAAACAAAAATCTTCAGACCGGTTGGATGGTCGATTTCATAATACTTATCACCAACGCGCTTACTTTCCAGAATCTTCTTTTCCATTATGCTTCCACCTCGCCTTCCAGTCTGTAAATGGTATCCAGCGTTACTCTGTTTGCCGCTGCAATGATCTGCTCTCTTGTTACCTGATTTACAAGTGCAACTGCCTGCTCCGGTGTCATGCGCTCCTTGCGGAATACCTGAGAGAGATACCAGCTTTCAGTACCACCCAGATAATCTTCGATGGTACGGTAGCTGTTGCACAGGCTCAGTTTTGTATTTTCAATTTCTTCGTCTGTAAAGTTGCCGTTTTTCACTTCTTCCAGCTGTGCCAGAATTTCTGTCTTGGCTGCTTCCATGTTCTTTGTTTCAACGCCGCTCTGTACCAACATGATGCCCTTTGCTGCGTTGAACTGAGAAGAACAGTAGTAGCACAAGCTCAGCTTTTCACGAACATTGAGGAACAGCTTGGAGTGCGGTGTGCCGCCGAACAGCATCACCATCACGCGGGTCTGCATTTCTTCTGCAGTGTCCGGCTGTGTACCTGTACGGAAACCCATAACCAGCTTGGACTGTGCTACCTGCATTTTCTCGGTAATATCTTTTACCTCGCCAGCCTGCAGCACGATCTTTGTCTCGCCTGGGTTCTGCACTGCACGGTCCTGCTTCTGGAATGCCTCGCGGAAGCCAGCGGAAACAGCCTCCGGATCACAGTTGCCGGAAACCATCACTTCAACTCTTGCACTCTTGATCAGTGCTTCCCATGCCGCTCTGAGATCTTCTCTCTTCAGGTTGGTAACGTCCTCTTTTGTGCCGTAGCGGCTTACGCCGTATGGCTCGTCCGCACACATGATCTCTTCACAGCGGATCTTCGCGTAAGAACGCTTATCGTTAAACTCTGCCTCAATATTCTCCAGGGTCTGACGCTTCTCCTGCTTAAAATCTTCCTCGCGGAAGTTGCCTTCTGCGTCAAATGGTGGTTCAAACACCATCTGGCAGATCAGGTCAGCCAGATCCTTGGAAATAGACTCACCGCCGAAGCAGTACTTATCTGCAATACCCACTGCTGTAATGGTGAGGATCTGCACGTCACCCATTTTACCAACCTCAGAACTGATGGATGCACCGTACAGTTCAGCAAGACGCTGGCTCAGCTTTGTGTAGTCCGGATAATCACGGCAGGCTCTTGTCAGCAGATATGGGAGCAGTGCATTGGATGCAACGCTTTGCTTCTCCAGTGGAATCAGAAAATGCACGGACATTCGCATGGTTTTAAAGCGAGTGTCTTCTATACTCTGAAAATTAACGCCTTCACAGATCACAGCTCTGTTGATTTGCGCCATTGTATCATCTCCTATTTGGTCATAATAATGCTATTTTAGTTATACTGTTTTATTATAGCATAGTTCCCACTTTTAATAAAGAATAATTCATGAATAATTATCTGCACAAATGGAATGATTAACCGCAATAATCCGCAATTTTTGTACATTTTTACAAAGCATAACCATTGACCGAACCTGCTGAATACAAAATAAAAAAAGCCGCAGCATTTCTGCTGCAGCTTCTCTATCAAAAAGTATAAAGATACAATTATACGTTTGCCAGTGCCTGCTCGATATCTTCCAGAATATCCAGTGGATTTTCGATACCAACAGACAGACGGATCAGGTCAGCGCTTACGCCGCACTCCAGCAGCTGCTCATCAGACAGCTGACGGTGGGTTGTGCTTGCAGGGTGCAGTACGCAGGTACGCAGGTCAGCAACGTGTGTTACAACGGATGCCAGCTTCAGGGAATCCATGAACTTTGTTGCGCTCTCTCTGCCGCCCTTGATACCGAAGGAGATAACACCGCAGGTGCCGTTTGGCATGTACTTCTGAGCCAGCTCATAGTACTCGTTGCCTTCCAGACCTGGATAGTTTACCCAAGCGATCTTGTCATTGCCCTGCAGGTACTGTGCTACCTTCAGTGCATTGGAGCAATGTCTTTCCATACGGAGAGCCAGAGTTTCCAGACCAAGGTTCAGCAGGAATGCGTTCTGTGGAGCTGCCTGAGCGCCAAAGTCTCTCATCAGGTGGGTACGAGCCTTTGTGATGTAAGCAGCCTTACCAAAGCGCTCTGTGTAAATAACACCGTGATAGGACTCGTCCGGTGTGGTCAGTTCCGGGAACTTACCGTTGTCCCAGTTAAAGTTGCCGCTGTCAACAATAACGCCGCCAACCTGTGTTGCGTGGCCATCCATGTACTTTGTTGTGGAGTGGATTACGATATCAGCACCGAACTCGATTGGACGGAAGTTGATTGGTGTTGGGAATGTGTTGTCAACGATCAGCGGAACACCGTGTGCGTGTGCAGCATCTGCAAACAGACCGATATCTGTGATAACGAGAGATGGGTTTGCAATTGTCTCTGCAAATACGCAGCGTGTGTTCTCTTTGAATGCTGCATCCAGTTCTTCTCTTGTGGATGTTGGGGAAACGAATGTAAATTCGATACCCATTTCAGCCATGGTCTTGTAGAACAGGTTGAAAGTACCGCCGTAAATTGCGCTGGAGCATACAACGTGACCGCCTGCGCGGCAGATGTTGAAGATGGACATCATAGATGCAGACTGACCGGATGCAGTAAGCAGCGCGCCAACGCCGCCTTCCATAGCAGCGATTTTCTGCTCTACAGCGTCAAGTGTTGGGTTGCCCAGACGTGTGTAGAAAAAGCCAGGTGCTTCCAGATCAAACAGTGCGCCCATTTCGTCGGAACTTTCGTAACGGAATGTGGTGCTCTGCACGATCGGCACAACTCTAGGCTCGCCGTTCTTTGGGGAATAACCTGCATGGATACATGCGGTATCTGGTCTGTAATTGCTCATTTTGATCGTCCTTCCTTGTTTATATTCAATACAATGATTGCTGATTGATTAACCGAACAGTCCTTTAATCCAGCCGATGATGGCATCGGAGAAAAATACAACGCCCGCAATAACTGCGATAACGGACAGGAATAACAGTAATCTGCCCAGCTTTTTCTTGCCCGGGCTCAGTTCTTCCTCCTGTTTCTGCTGACTCTTTGTTCCCACTGTAGAAGCAGTTGGAACAGCTTCTGCATGATACGTTGCTTTTGCTGGTTCATCCAGTGGTTTCAGGGTAACCTCTTCTGCAAAGTGGAAACCTTTCTCCTTTGCCACAGCTTTTGCCTTCTCATAGCAGTTATACGGCACAAGCACTTTGGCAATGTTGCCGCCGCTCATGGATTTATAAGAAGAAATGGAAACTTTTTTTGTCTCCAGTTCAAAGGCAACATTCTGGCTGCTTAACGCAGATAAGAGTTCCAGCAGTTCGCGCTCTTTGTCTGCAACAAGCAGAATTTTATCTTCTGCCTGCGGTGTGCGCAATTCTGACTGGCAGGCTTTGCAGGCAGATTCTAAACCAGCCTGCAGGGTGTGGCATTTTGGGCAATAACTCACTTGGTTTCACTTCCGTTTTCTGTATTTTTCATAAAAACTGTCAGAGTAATCATACCATAGTTCTCCGTTATTTGACAACCCTTCTTTTCAGAAAAAGCCTACAATAACAGTGGCTGCAGCTGTTTTCCCTGCAGTGCAGCCTCGATTGCCGGCAGTAGTCTCGAAAAATCTGCTATAACAGAGGTTGGTTTTTTTGCACTGTCATCCTGCCCCATCGGCGTAAAATAAAGATTTTTCATGTTCATCAGCTTACCGATATTCATCGCAGAACCGGACAATGCATCATTGGTAGCCATAGCCAGCAGTACCGGGATCTGGTTGCGGAGGCTGGATTTTACTGCCATAGTCACAGGGGTATCTGTAATGCCGTTCGCCAGTTTTGCTGCCGTATTGCCTGTACATGGGCACACCACCATAATATCTGCCAGCTTTTTCGGTCCAATTGGCTCTGCTCCTACGATCGTTCGAATAATCGGCTTGCCGCAGAGCTTTTCCACTTTCTCCACCCAATCTGCAGCCTTGCCGAATCTTGTATCGCAGCTGCAGGCATTGCCGGACATTACCGGCAGCACGTCATACCCTGCATGGATCAGCGCCTCCAGCTGTTCCACAGCTTTTGAGAACGTGCAGAACGAGCCGCACATTGCAAAACCAACGCGCTCCTTTTTCAAACGTAATCACTCCTCCAACATGGTCAAAATGGTATCTCGAATAATCTCTCCTGCCGTTTTGGGCGAGAATCGCCCCGGCAGAGCAGGTGCTTTGATAATAGCACGGGAAAGCGCCTCCCCGGCTGCAAAATCAAAGCCCCACGGTGCAGACGCAAGTTCTATAGCCGTGCAGGCCGGCGGCAGTTTTGCTATGGAGTCTGCCGGAAAAATCATCGCAGGCACTGTATTGAAAATAAAATCATAATCCAGATCTTTGCGCACTTCAGAGAGCGGCACAGGGTGATACCCACTGCAGCGAATCCAGGATAACGCTTCCGGTTTTCGTGCTGCCGCCCATACGTCAGCACCAAGCGCAGCCAGACTTTTGCACAATACCTGTCCGATTCGTCCAAAACCGGTAACAAGACAGCGGCTGCCCTGCAGCGTCCGCTCTGAGGAGGTTATTGCAATAGCCAGCGCACCTTCCACCGTAGGAACGGCATTGCGGATCGCAAAACTTTCCTCTTTCGAGTAATCAAGGCAGTGCACTTCTGCCCAACGGTGATCAGCCTGCAGGAGCCGCTCCTTCATTCCAGCAAAGACCTGTTTTCCTTTCAGCTGTTCTGCAAGACCACTGCCAAGGAGCAGAACCTCTTTATTTTGCGGTGCAAACAGCGTTTTGCCGTCAATCGTTACCGGCAGCGGCAGAATAAAACAATCACACTGTTTCAGCAGATCCTCCATAGGAAGGGAAGGGATCGAACTGGACACGTTCAATCCCCATACCGAAACGGCAAATCCTGCCGCATGTAAAGATTCCGCCAGACAACTCTGCCGCCGGTCACCACCGCAAACCGCAATCTGTTTGATTTCTTCCATTGCAAAGCCTCCCCCTTTTAAGTACCGCAGGATCATCGTGATTTATGCTATATTATGAGATTTTCACTTTGTATGTGCATGAAAGCATTTTTGCAATTCAGATAAAAATATAACTTTATTCCACACAGAAAAATGATATTTCACTGTAAAATCGTGCTGTTTTTCATCCGTTCAGTACCATCGATAAAATCAGGCTTCCGGATATTCCCAGAACTGTTAAAATGCAGTTAAGAATAATTTATTAATTTTTCTTTTCTATAGTGCAATGGCTGTAAAATTATGTTATAATAGCCAATTGAAACGAAATACTGTTATTACGACGACTATAATCTCACTTAAGGAGTAATCAGATATGCCAATGCACAATCTGTTAGATCACATCAAGAAAATTCACTTTGTCGGCATCGGCGGCTCCGGCATGAGCCCAATTGCCGAGATTCTTCATAATAAAGGCTTTATCATCACCGGTTCCGATGCAAATGAATCCGAAAACCTGGCACGTGTACGTTCCTGCGGCATTCCGGTTTCCATCGGCCATAATGCAGAGAACGTAGGCGATGCGGACGCTGTTGTTTATACCGCTGCTGTAAAACAGGATAACCCGGAACTGACTGCTGCTGCAAAGAAGCACATTCCACTCATTGAGCGTGCAGTAATGCTGGGCATTCTTACCCACCGTTATGACAATGCGATCGCAGTTTCCGGTACCCACGGCAAAACTTCCACTACAGCAATGATCACACAGGTGCTCATTACCGGTGACAAAGACCCTTCCGCAATCATCGGCGGCCGTCTGCCGCTGATCCAGAGCAATGCCCGCGTTGGTAAATCCGAAACCATTGTATGCGAGGCCTGCGAATATGTGGATACTTTCCTCCACCTTGACCCGGCAATTTCTGTGATCCTCAATGTAGACGGTGACCACCTGGAATACTTTGGCACCATTGAAAATATCATCAAGTCTTTCAACAAGTTTGCAAAGCTGACCTCTGACACACTGGTGGTAAACGGTGATGACGAGAATTCTCTGAAATCTGTAGAGGATATTACAGATAGAAAAATCATTACATTCGGTACAGGCGAAGAAAACGAGTACCGCGCTGTAAACCCTGTGCTCAATGAGCACTACGGCTACACCTACACACTGATGCACAAGGGCGAAAAGCTGACAGACATCGTGCTGACTGTACCTGGCCAGCACAACCTGATGAACTCTCTGGCTGCAGCGGCTACCTGCCACTACTGCGGCGTAACACCGGAGAAAATTGCAGAAGGTCTCCATGCATTTACCGGTGTACACCGCCGTTTTGAGATCCTCGGCAAATTCAACGGCATCACCGTAGCAGATGACTTTGCCCATCACCCAACAGAACTGCGCGTTACACTGTCTGCTGCAATGCAGATGGGTTTCAATAAGGTATGGGCTGTATTCCAGCCGCACACCTATTCCCGCACTTACCTGCTGATGGATGATTTTGCAGAAGCACTGGCAATTCCGGACCGTGTTGTTATGACAGAGATCCTTGCAGTGCGCGAAACAAACACTTACAACGTATACAGCCAGGATCTGGTTGACCGCGTGCCAAACAGCTGCTGCTTTGACAGCTTTGAAAAGATCACAGATCATATCATCGCTAACGCACAGCCGGGCGACCTGGTTATCACACTGGGCGGCGGCAATATTTACCGCTGCGCATACCAGATTCGTGACAGATATAAAGAAATGCAGTAACTGCAAAGAGCACCACCTTTTCGGGTGGTGTTCTTTTTTTGCATAAAAAAGCCTGACGGCAATTGGTCAGGCTTTCTCTCATGTTATTTATTTTTTTCCAGCAGATATTTTTCTGCCATGGTAGCTGCCACAGCGCCATCGCTTGCAGCGGTAATCACCTGACGCAGCGGTTTTCTGCGCAGGTCACCGGCAGCATAAACACCAGGAATCTCCGTCTGTGTTGTTTCATCGGCAGGAATATAGCCGCCCTCATCCAATGTCAGAAGATCTTTTACCAGTTCCGTATTCGGCACAGTACCAACAGCCGCAAACACACCATCAACAGCCAGTTCTCTGCCGCTGCTCAACTTCAGGGCATTGACCTTCATTTCACCACAGATTTCTGCCACAGTTTCGTTCAGCACAAACTCAATGTTCTCTGTGTTCTTTGCCAGTTCCACATAAATCGGAGAAGCGCGGAATTCATCACGGCGGTGAATCAGATAAACTTTTGCACTTGTTTTTGCAAGAACAAGAGCATCTTCCAGCGCTGTGTTGCCGCCGCCAACTACCGCTACAGTTTTGTTGCGGAAAAACATACCATCACAGGTTGCACAGTAAGAAACGCCCCTGCCCCGGAAGGTATCTTCACCCGGCACGCCAAGCGGCTTTGGCGAAGCGCCCATGGCCAGAACAACTGTCTTTGCATACAGTTCTGTTTCGTCTGCCAGGGTAACCTTCTTTGGTTCTTCTGCTAAAGCAAGGGCAATCACTTCGTTTGTTACGGTTTCTGCACCAAAGTGCTCTGCCTGTGCTTTCATTTTGTCGCCCAGCTCAAAACCACCCATGCCGACACCTGCACCTGGGTAGTTATCAATTTCCATAGTGTTGGTCATCTGACCGCCTGCCATGCCGCGCTCAATAATTAAAGTTTTCAGACCGCCGCGTGCACCATAAAGGCCGGCTGCATAACCTGCAGGGCCACCGCCGATAATAAGAATATCATATAAATTCTGTCCGTTCATTGTCGTTCTCCTGTTATGAAAAATAGAATGTTCTGAATTATCAAGTACCAGAATAAGAATGAATATATGCACTGCTAATATTAGGATTCATTCTCATTTTGCATGATTATAGTATAACGCATTTTTCGAAAATTTTGCAAATAAATTATGAATATTTTAAAGAATTTAATGAATTTTCGATAACAGTTGACTTCTCCCCTGCTGAGCGGTAAAATATAAGAATCACTTTTTAGAATAGGAGTTGAATACCATGGATGAACAAAATATGGATCTGTTGACTCTCATCGACGATGAGGGTAATGAGCATGAATTCGAAATCCTCGACGCAATAGAGACTGAGGAAGGCTGCTTCTATGCACTGCTGCCTACCTTCACTGAGCCAGGCGACGCACTGGAGGCTGAAACTTACTACATCTTCGAAGTAATTGAAGAAGATGGCGAAGAACAGCTTGCTGAAGTTGAAGACGAAGCTCTGCTGGATAAGCTGGCTGAGATCTTCGAGGCTCGCTTTGACGAGATGTACGAAGTTGAGGGCGAGCTGGAAAGCTAAGCCTTTCAGCTGTGTTTTCTGAAAATTGTGCAAAAAACTGTCAAGCGGTGATTTGCACATAAATTTTACAATTTTTTCGTTATTTATTTTCTCAGATTCATTTCTTTATTTTCTTTTATAGAAATAAAAATAAAATAAATCGTGATAAAATAACGTCAATGAAATAAAGATCCTGCCTGGTTCGCGGACCGTTGCATAGTAACCCTACAACCTTTAAATCGGGAATTGGTCTCCAATGACGGACTGCAGACCTCCCGGCTTCGGTCGGAAGAAGGGAGCACGAACCCACTGGGATAATACCCACCTGCTTTTCCAGTAGCAGGTTATTCTAGCACATTACGGCTGGGCGGGCTTTACTTTAACAATTCAAGGTCCCTGGTTTTTCTACCAGGGGCCTTTTCTTTCTGTTGAATTTATTTTAAACAAACTATTATTTTTGAGAGGAGTCATCTATGGCAAACTACCGCATTTTAACCGATTCCACTGCTGATCTGATCGCCTGTGATGTTCAGGAACTTGACGTAACTGTCATCCCGATGGAAATCATCGTTGACGGCGTACCTTACATGCACGATCCGGAAGGCAAGGAACTTTCTACCGAGAATTTTTATCAGATGCTGCGAGAGGGAAAAACTTCCACTACTTCTCAGATTCCAATCGCTGTTTACGAAGACTGGTTCCGTCCTGTTCTGGAAGAAGGAGAAGATCTCCTGTTCATCTGCCTCTCTTCCGGTCTGACAGGCAGCTACAACAATGCATCTCTGGCAGCAAAAGAAATGATGGAACAGTTCCCGGAACGTAAGGTACTGGTCATAGACTCCCTTGCTGCCACACGCGCAGAGTCACTTCTGGTAGAAGAAGCTTCTGCACTCCGCAAGGAAGGCAAATCTCTGGAATATGTTTACAACTGGGTGCTGGAATCCCGCGAAAATGTACGCCACTGGTTTACCGTAGACGACCTGAATCACCTAAAGCGCGGCGGCAGAATCTCCGCTGCCTCTGCTCTCATCGGCGGCATGCTGAGCATCAAGCCAATCATCAGTGTAGATGAGAAAGGCAAGCTGTTTACAGTGGACAAGGTACGCGGCCGCAAGGCTTCCATGGATTTTGTACTGGACCGCTTTGTGGAAGAACACATTCCAGACCGCGGCACCATCTATGTTGTACACGGTGACTGCATGGAAGATGCTGAGTACTGCATGAAACAGATTAAAGAAAGAACCGGCGCAAAAAATGTAAAGATCAGATCTATCGGCCCGGTTATCGGCTCTCACTCCGGCCCAAGTATTGTTGGCATTGGTTTTATGGGCAAAAAGCAGTAAACGCAAAAACTGAATCAATAAAAAAAGAACCTGCAGAATTTCTGCAGGTTCTTTTTTTATGCTAGCATTGTTGTGCTGCACCGACAAAACGAATATAAAACTTTTTGTCCGGCAGCTCTTCAATTTTTGTTTTTACACGGAACAGTTCTTCGATGCGTTCTTCTGTCAGCACCTCACGCGGAGTACCAACAGCAACCACCTGCCCCTTCTTAAGGGCAATGATTTTGTCGCAGTACTGCGCCGCAATGTTCATGTCGTGAACAGATGCGAAAATCGTACTCTGTTTCTGATTCTTCATGGAATCCATGATTGAAAACTGGTAGCCGATATCCAGATGGTTTGTCGGCTCGTCCAGTACGATCAGCTCTGTTTTGCGGGCAAAGGCACTGGCAATGAGCACACGCTGCTTTTCACCGCCGGAAAGGCTCAGGAAGCTTCTCTCGCGAAAATCCCACATACCAACCTGACGCAGTGCTTCCTCGCAGATTTTTTTGTCATCTGCCGTGTGATTACTCAGCATAGAACGATGCGCATAGCGCCCCATCTCTACCATCTGCATCACAGTGAAGTCAAAGGTAATACCATTTTCCTGGCTCACTACCGCCATCTGCTTTGCGACTTCCTTTCCGGAAAGGCTGCGGATTTCACTGCCATTGAGATAAACAGAACCGCCAGTTGGCTTATACACTCGGTAAATATTTTTTAATAAGGTGGATTTACCGCAGCCGTTCGGGCCGATAAGGCCAACAAAACAGCCGCGTTCCACCGTTAAACTGATCCCGTTCAGGATCAGCTTTTTATCGACCTGATAAGTCAGATCCTTTACGGAAAGCAATTCACTCATAAAATAACACCTAACTACTTATTTATCGCTGAAGGAATATTTGCTCTTACGGAGCAGGAACAGGAAGAATGGTGCGCCCAGCAGTGCTGTTACTACACCGATCGGCAGTTCGGACGGAGATGCCACTACACGTGCCAGAACGTCTGCCCATACAAGGAACAGACCGCCCAGCAGCAGAGAGAACGGCACCATGCGGTGATGGGATGTGCCTACGATGGTTCGGCTGATATGTGGGATCACAAGACCTACAAAGCCGATAACACCGGAAACAGATACCATTACACCGGTAAGCAGTGTGCTGATCAGGATAATGATGATTTTTACAGCGCGAACGTTTACACCAACGGTAATCGCCATATCTTCGCCCAGCAGCATGGTATCCAGTGTACGGTTCATGATCATAACCACAACAACTGCCACCAGCAGACTTGCTGTAACCGGAATCACATCCAGCCACTCAATACCGGAGAAGGAACCGGTCATCCAGAACAGCGCACTGGACACCTTTTTGGTATCTGCGCTGACAAAGATGAGCAGGTTTGTGACTGCCGAGAAGCAGGCAGAAACTGCCGTACCGGAAAGCACCAGCTTGGTGGAACTTGCACTTCTCCCTACACCGGCCAGAATGAACACAATAATGGCAGAAGCCATAGCGCCGATAAAAGCACCGGCCGGCACGCCGATCGCACCGATCAGCGGCAGGCTGCCCAGCATAATAACTGCTGTGGCACCGGTAGAAGCACCGGAGGAAATACCGAGGATGTACGGATCTGCCAGGGCATTTTTCGTCAGCGCCTGCATCAGGATACCGACCAGTGACAGGCCGCCGCCAACACAGACTGCAACGATAACCTTAGGGAAACGCATACCCCAGACAATGCCTTCCATATAGGCCGGCCATACCGGTGTAAAGATTTCCTGTCCCGTTATTTTATTGAGGATGATCTGGAAAATCCAGTCAATGCGGAGATCTACTGCACCCACGTTGATTGCAAACAACATGGAAAACAACAACAGCAGAAACATACCGCCGCAGATTGCCCAGAACACCGGTAATTTGACTCGTTTTAACATGGATCAGTTAGTTCTCCTCCGGATGGAACTGATCTGCCAGCAGTTTTACTGTATCGTCAATTCTCTCACCTGCGGAGATATCGGTAAGACCAACCACGATAAACTTGTCATTCTTCACTGCATCCAGTTCTGCTGTTGCAGGGTTTGTCTTCAGCATCTGCTTTACGCCATCAATGTCGTCAAAGCCTTCGTAGTAGTCAATTACGATCCAGTCTGGGTTTGCATCAGCAACAACTTCCCAGCTTACACGGGTCCAGTTCTTGTCTGTATCTGTAATAATGTTCTGGCCGCCAGCCTGCTCGATGATATCTGCAACAAGGCCGCCGCCTGCTGTGAATGCCTGATCGCCGGAGTCAACGTCACATACGAATACGGAAACTGGAGTCTTATCCTTTACGCGGTCATTTACAGAAGCAATATTGGTCTTCATTTCGTTAACCAGCTGATTTGCTCTGTCTTCTACCTTGAAGATCTTACCCAGGTTGAGAATGTCTGTGTATGTATCTTCGATTGTAGCGCCAACCTTTTCACAGTGGAGGCCGTATGTCATGATGTTGTTCTTCTGGCACCACTCATAAGTGTAGGTGTTGCTGCCTGTCCAGGAAATGAAGAAGTCCGGTTCTGCAGCCAGAGTGATCTCTGCGGATGGCTCTGTATATGGGTCGTCTGCCAGTGCCTTCAGTGTGCTGAACTGCTGCTCATACTGTGGAAGCACTGCGTTATCCTGATATGCGTAACCAGCAATGTTGTCGCCAACGCCGAGAGCCAGCAGGATCTCTGTAGCAAAGCCTGCGTAGCTGACTACACGCTCCGGTGTCTTTTCGTAAGTAAGCTGTACTACTTCACCGTTTACATATGCATCAACAGTTACAGGTGCTGCTGCATCCTGGTTATCTGTCACTGTGGAAACCACAGTCTGATCGCCTGTATTGTCAACCGGCTCGCTGCCAGCACCGCAAGCGGTGAGGCCAACAGCAGATACCAGCATTGCGCCAGTCAGAAGCATTGCAACAACTTTTTTGGAAAGTTTCATATTATAAACCTCATTTCAAAATGATTTGCATCTATTTTATCATATTTTACAACAGAGAAAAGAACACTTCTCTCTACATTGTGCAAAACAACTGATTATTTTTTCTCATTTACATTCAATGGAAAATGAAAAAGAAACCAGCACGGAACTTTTATGCAAAATTCGCCTTTTATCGTTTTACACCATGATACATTTTATACTTTTCCTGTAAAAAGTAAATGTTTTACTGATAGATATTTCTCATTTACGCTTCTATCTTTGTGTATTCATTCATTTGCAACAAAATTCTCCTGCACTTTTGTATAATAACACAATGATGCAGAAATAAGCAGAACCTAAACCTGCAGCTGCTGAGGACCTTTCCATGCTTATTTTCCAAAAAGTGCACCGGAATCCTTCTTTTCCTATTAAAAACAGCCCCCTTGCGGGAGCTGTTCTTAATAGCCGAGGCTGTTCAGATATTCATCTGCTTCACGAAGGATCTTTCTGTCCTGTTCAAAACCAAGATAATCCAGTGCTTCCTTCAGTGGAACGATCCAGTAGTCCAGAACCTCTCCTTCCTGCGGAACGATGGTCTGGTCTGCAAAATAAGCCAGGAAATATACGGCTGTTTTATTGATAAAAAAACGTACTTTGTAATCATAAAGACGACGGAAACCCTCGATTACGTCGACAGTCAATCCTGTTTCTTCCAGAATCTCCCGGCGAACTGTTTCCATTTCCGTTTCCCCAAACTCCACGTGGCCTTTTGGGAAACCTGCATGGAGAGAGCGGTTTTTAATCAGCAGGTAACGACGCTCGCCGTCTACCTTTGTAAAAAGCACTGCGCCGCAGGATTTTTCATGACTGCAGCTGTATACCAGATCTTTGTCTGCTTCCTGCAGCCGCAGGGTATGTTCAATCTCCGGCTCAAATACAATCTGTCCGCTTGGCACCACCACAAGGGCATCCTGCACGCCCTGTTTGTGAATCGTCGCTGCCACACGGCCTGTATAATGCTCTACCGGATTTGGTTCGCCCACAACATAAGCGGTTACCTGTTTGCCAGATTCCTCAAATCTTCTGGTATCATAACCAATGTTGACAGGGTACGCTTCTGTTGCAGGCTGCGTTACCGTAACGTCAATATCTTGATCCAGTGTGAAATATTCATGAGACTCCAGTGCAACGTTGTGCATGAACTTTGCTCTGCTTCTGTTGTACAGATTTCTGTCTTTCGGATATTTATTTGCCAGATCCTTTTTAATTACCATGTACTTTTTCAGCTTCTCTTTGTTTAATGAGAGATAATCACGAAAATGAATCAGGTCATTCCATAAGTCACATCCTGATTTCAGCACATAAATATGGTGGGTGTGTTCTCCTGTCTGAGTTCGTTTAATAAAAAACAGACGGTTTTCATTATCCCGCTTAAAACGGTGAATATAGCCTGCCTCTCGCATGGCAGACAGCTTTTCTCTGGCCTCCGGAATGGATCGCACCGCAACTGCCAGGTCAATAATTGGTTTGCAGTAAATCTCGATAGCGCCGCCTTCGACTGCACCGCTGCCAACTTCCTGCATATCCGTAATCAGGTCACCAAAAATTGCGGTAAGCTCCTGCTTTGCGGTGGACACGGCCGCTTCCCAGTCCGCCTGCATTGCTGCGGGACGCACCAGCGATATCTCGCTGCCTTTCAGTCCCAATTGCTGCTCCTGCACAGAGATCATCCCCCTTCCTATTGTATGGATTTTGGGTGTCACCCTTTTTTCACTATTACTATACAGTATACTCCCCGCAAATTGTTTATGCAACAGTATCAATTTAATTTTCATCTTTTTATCAAAAAATAACTTTTTTCTTTGTTATTTTGCTGAACTAAATTTTACATTTTTCTAATATTTCTTCTATAAAAATAAAAAGGAAGTGCCCGACAACGGAACACTTCCTTTTTGGTTTCTATTAAAGAATGCCTGCAGCAATACGCTTGTCTGCCACGATAGTACGGATGGTGGAAAGCTCTTTTTTGCGGGTGTCTTCGTAAATTGTCTCGCCGTTGAGCTTTTTCCAGAATTCTTCCTCCAGCAGATCATACTGCTCGCTGATCGCAGTAAAGTTTTCCTTTACATATTCCGGATCCTTCATCTGTTCGGTCGTTGCCTTCACAGACTCACCGATAATCTCGATCTGCTTTTTAAAGCGCTGCTGCAGATCACGGATCTCCTGCAGCTCTGCAATGCGCGGCATCAGCTCGTTCCATGCATAGTGCTCTGTAATGTTAATGCAGGCTACCTGCGCGATCAGCTGCATCTTTGCCATAGTCTGCTTAATAGCATTGAAACCGCCGGAAAGCGCACCCATCTTCATCACAGCGCCGCTCTTGCCGTACATCAGCACAAATGGTGTGATACCATGCTTTGCCTTACAGCTGCGGGCATAGAATTCTGCTGTAATAAACATCTTCTCTTCACTGAGATCGAGGGTATCTCTGAGGAACAGCAGAATTGGCTTGCCCTTTGGATCAGTGAACGCATAGTCAGCCAGCAGTTCCATGTTCGGCTCTTTGTAGCATGGTACAGTAAAGTGCTTGATAATATCCTTCTGGCGGTTCCAGCCATTAAAGCGGAATGCCCACTCCATCAGATTGTTTTCCATGGAGAATTCTTCCGGCACTGGCAGCCAGGTATCGTTCTCAATGCCCTGACGAAGAATGGACAGAGAACGGTTCTGCAGCGCCTGATGAACAACAAACATCTGGTGCTTGGTGAACTTCATGTAGTTCTCTTCACCCATGCCGCCCAGCAGAACAGCCTGCTTTGGCAGAGACTTTCTTGCTTCGTCATCTGGGCACAGTGTCTCGTAATACTTGGAGAACCCGGTCATTTCTGCCTCCAGCAGCACAGTGCCGATTGTCTGGTTCATTTTGTCAGCATCCAGTTTACCGGTTAAAAACTGCTTTGCCAGCTCTGCATCATCCAGCATTGCTTTAAATACGATCTGCTCCTGAATGTTGTGGGAAGCGATGAAATCCGCAAAAATATCTTTCTTCATCAGCTGCGGATCATTTTTAAAGGTACCCAGCAGACCGTGGGCAGCTTTGCACTGCTCGCCGTCTACAAAGTAAACAGCCGGACGGTTGCCATATGCACGCTTGGCACTGTTGCCGTATACGTCTGCAATGGTGCGCAGCTGCTTTTCATCTTCCATTGGAATGCCGGAAACAATCATTGCCAGTGCGGTACCGTCGTCATTGCGGAGCAGCACATCTACCGGCAGACTGATGTTGCCTGCAAAAGATGGAATCTGCGCTGCAAAAGACACGTTTTTCAGGTCCCAGCCCAGTTCCGGCAGGTTGATGATTCTCGCTTTATTGGAGCCTTCCTTTGTTACGGTGATAACTCCATTGTTCGGATCAATATGTATTGCCATAAACAGCCCTCATTTTCATTGTTATATTCTTTTTATTATAGCATATTTTCTGCAAAATAACACTGTTTAATGTACGTATTTTCTCAATAGAAATCCGGGCAACAAAAAACGGCTGTATCTGATTTCTCAGATACAGCCGCACTGTTCGGTAAGAGTTCCGCCTAATCTCAGTAGGAAATTAGCCCTCTTCTCTCATCTTTGCAAAGCACTCGCTGCAGTATACCGGACGGTCTTCACGTGGCTTGAAAGGTACCTTTGCGTCCTGACCGCAGGATGCGCACTGTGCTACGAACATTTCGCGCTCTGGCTTGGATGCGTTTTTACGAGCATCACGGCATGCCTTGCATCTCTGTGGCTCGTTTACAAAGCCCTTGGATGCGTAAAATTCCTGCTCGCCTGCAGTGAATGTAAATTCGCTGCCGCATTCTTTACAGATGAGAGTCTTGTCTTCGTACATTTGAATATACCTCGCTTTGGATTAGATTGAAATTTGCCCTTAGGCGGATTTGCACCGACACCTTTGATGTTCAACGCTCTACTTAAGCTATCTGGGCACATACTCCCTCAGGAGTGAGATAAATGATTTTTTAATTTTCTGCGGATGCGCTGCATGGCATTATCGGCAGCTTTGCCGCTGATGGACAGCTTTTCTGCAATCTCATTGTAGCTGCAGCCGTTCAGATACAGTCGGAGCACGTCTTTTTCCATGGCGGAAAGCGATGCGCTGAGATGATTGTTTACTGCCTGCACACTCTCCCTGGCAATCACCAGTGTCTCCGGATCCATGCCGGCACTGCAGGCCAGACTGTCTCTGTCGGAGAATTCTTCATCCTGCAGGGAAAGGGAATTATTCAGGATGGTATTTTTCTGGCTGGCAGAAGAACGGTACGCCGTTACAATGCGGTTAGAGATGCACACACCGGCATAGGTGCGGAACCCAGCGCTGCCCTGTGGGTCATAATTAGAAGCGGCACTGTAAAGTCCCAGTAATCCTTCCTGCCACAGGTCATCGGCCTCCAGTGCAAAACTGTGAAAAGACGCCGCCTTGGCGCGTACCAGCGGCAAATACCGGTTTGTCAGCTCAACAAAGGCATCGGCGCTGCCATCCTGTACCATCTGCGCCAATGCATCGTCTGTCAGCTTTTCCAATTCGGACATTGACCACCCTCCAGTTTTCTACCAATCATCCGCAATTATCATAACCGATTTTCCTGTTTAAGTCAATCCAAAATTATAAAAAATGCTAAAAAATAAAAAGATTTGTTCAAAGTTTTCAGCGCAGACTCACAATCGACCCCAAAAACTCCGGGAACATCCTCTGATTTTTTACCATCATATCACAGAACCATTCCTTACGCAACAAAAACCTGACAATTCCCATACAAAATAACGAAGTTTTCCCATTTCTCCCCCTTCTTTTTGCCTATTTTATATGATAAAATAAAGCTAATGCAAAGGAGGCGTTGTTTTATGGTTTCTCAGCTGAATAGCATGGGTATTTTTGGGCTCCACGTTTTTCCCGTTACAGTAGAGACAGATCTCTCCAAGGGACTGCCGGGATTTGATATTGTAGGCCTGCCCGGCGCTGCCGTTAAAGAGGCGAAAGATCGTGTGCGCGCTGCCATGAAAAACTGTGGGTTCAATTACCCCACCAGCCGCATTACGGTTAACCTTGCCCCCGCCAATGAGCGCAAGGAAGGGCCTCTTTATGATATTCCCCTGCTCCTTTCCTTATTAATAGCCTCCGGTCAGCTGTGGTGTGACATGGAAGACGCCGTATTTATTGGTGAACTGTCTCTCTCCGGCGCTGTGCGTCCTGTAAACGGTATCCTGCCAATGCTTCTGGAAGCACAGCGTCTTGGCTTCCGTCGGGCATTTATTCCGGCTGAAAACAGCAAAGAAGGTTCTATTGCCGCTGGCATGGAAGTATATGCGGTCAAGGACATCCGCCAGCTGGTGGATCATCTGACCGGAACAGAACCCCTTACCCCAATGGTGCCAATGACCATCGAAAAGCTGCCGCCGCTGCCAATGCCGGATTTCGCAGACGTAAAAGGTCAGCCTGTGGCAAAACGTGCTTTGGAAATTGCTGCTGCAGGCGGCCACAATGTGCTGATGATCGGCCCGCCAGGCGCTGGCAAAAGTATGCTTGCCAGACGAATGCCGTCTATTCTGCCGGATATGACCTGGGAAGAAATGATTGAAACCACCAAGATTTACTCCGTCATCGGCTGCACAAACGGAGAAACACCGATTGTACAGACAAGACCGTTCCGATCACCGCATCACACTGTTTCTGCGGCCGGTTTGATCGGCGGCGGTACTGTTCCGCGCCCAGGTGAAATCTCGCTGGCACATAATGGCGTCCTGTTTCTGGACGAACTGCCGGAATTTCCGCGAAATGTAACGGAAGTGCTGCGCCAGCCAATGGAAGACCGCGTTGTTACGCTTTCCCGTGCGCAGGGCACTGCAACATATCCGTGCTCCTTCACAACTATTGCCGCTATGAACCCCTGCCCATGCGGTCAGTTCGGCAACCAGAAACAAAAATGCGTCTGCTCAGCTCAAAGCGTTTCCAGATATATGTCCAAAGTTTCCGGCCCAATGATGGATCGGTTCGATATTCACGTAAATGTAGATCCGGTAGAATTTGATGCACTTGTTTCTACAAAAAAAGCAGAGTCTTCCGAATCGATCCGCCAGAGAGTCAATGCCGCCAGAGCGCTGCAGAATGAGCGCTTCAAAGGCACCGGGGTCACCTGCAATGGTGTTATGACAAGTGATCACCTGCTGGAGTGGTGCCGTATTACAGACGATGCGCTGGATCTGCTGAAGCGGTTCTTTGAAAAGTTCGGTCTCTCTGCCCGTGCTTATGACAAAGTGCTGAAAGTTTCCCGTACCATCGCAGACCTTGCCGGCAGCCCGGATATTCTGAAAATCCATACTGCTGAAGCCGTACAGTATCGCTCCCTGGACCGAAAATTCTGGCTGAAAGAGCTGTACTGAGAAAACAAAAAGTCGGCCAGAATCGTTGCAGATGGTGAAAAAAAGTGATACAATACAGAAGAATATTGCAATGAAGAGAGGATGTACAGCAATGATTGCTTTAATTGATTATGGTGCAGGCAATATTCAGAGCGTGATCAAGGCTCTGGAACACATTGGCTGTGAAGATATTTGTGTAACAAGTGACAAAAACGTGCTGGCAAAGGCAGACGCTGCCATTATGCCGGGCGTAGGCTCTTTTGGCCATGCGATGGAATGCCTGAACAACGCAGACCTGACACAGGCTGTGAAGGACTTTATTGCCAGCGGTAAGCCATTTTTAGGCATTTGCCTCGGCCTGCAGATGCTCTTTGAAGAAAGTGAAGAAAGCCCTGGCGTACCTGGCCTTGGCATTTTAAAAGGTAAGATCCGTGAGATTCCACGCGATTACTACGTTGACCTGAAGGTACCGCACATTGGCTGGAATGCACTGGAAATCAAAAAGCCGGAAGGCATTTTTGAAGGCATCAGCAACCTTGCTTATGTATACTTTGTTCACTCCTACTACCTGCAGGCAGAAGACCGTGACGTTGTATCTTCCACAACAAAGTACGGCAGACTGATCGATGCTTCTATTCAGCAGGGCAACCTGTTCGCTACCCAGTTCCATCCGGAAAAGAGCGGTGAAGTGGGCATTCAGATGCTGCGCAATTTTGTAGCGCTCATTAACAAATAAAGGAGGAACCTGGTATGTACGCAAAAAGAATCATTCCATGTCTGGACGTAAAAGATGGCCGTGTTGTAAAAGGCACCAGCTTTGTGAATCTCCGTGATGCAGGTGATCCTGTAGAAGCTGCGATCGCATACAACGAGCAGGGCGCAGACGAACTTGTTCTGCTGGATATTACTGCAACTGCAGAAGGCAGAGAGACTATTGTAAATGTAGTAGAAGAAGTGGCAAAGCACATTTTCATTCCATTCACCGTAGGCGGCGGCATCCGCACTGTAGAGGACTTTAACGTAATGCTCCGCGCAGGTGCAGATAAAGTTGCTGTAAACTCTGCTGCATTCCGCAATCCGGAGCTGATCACAGAAGCTGCAAAGCGTTTTGGCAGCCAGTGCGTTGTGTGCGCTATTGACGCAAAGCGCAGAGAAGAAGGCGGCTGGACTGTATACCTGAACGGCGGCCGTATTGATACAGGCAAAGACGCTGTTGCATGGGCAATGCAGGCAGCAAAGCTTGGCGCAGGCGAAATTCTCCTGACAAGCATGGACTGCGACGGCCAGAAGACAGGCTATGACATCGACCTGACAAGAGCAATTTCCGGTCGTGTGCCGATTCCTGTAATCGCATCCGGCGGCGCTGGCACCATGGAGCACTTCTATGATGCCCTCACTCTGGGCAGAGCAGACGCTGTACTGGCAGCTTCCCTGTTCCACTTTGGCGAAATCAAAGTACCGGAACTGAAAGAATACCTGGCAGGCAAAGATATTTCTGTACGCAGATAACCATAAAAAACACGCTTCCGAAGAAGCGTCTTTTTCTTTGCATCAAAACAAAAACTCCCTCATAAAAGGGAGTTCTTTCTGCTGTTTATTTGCCGCAGTTTTCACAGACACCATAGGCATCGGCAAGCTGCTTTACTTTTTCTGCAATGGATGCCCGAACATCGGCAGGTTCCAACACCACTGCCTGTCCGCCCCAGCGGAGGATCCAGTCAAAGAAGCCTTCGCTGCATCGCACCTTCGCCTCAAAGACAAAGGAATCTTCCTGCTCCTGCAGAATCTTCATCTCACCAAAGCGATCCACCATAGCATCCAACAAGCTGGTTTTGCAGGAGAGGATCACGTTTTTTTCTTCACCGCCATACATAAAAAACGTGGAACGCTGATAGTCGGCCGTATCCAGCTGATCTTCATACTGACTGACTTCTTCAATCGGACGAGCATCTTCCTCCAGGATCTCTACCCGCTTCATGCGGTCAATGCGGTAATTGCTCAGGTTGTCATATTTACCGTAATTGCCCACTAAGTAATATTTATCCTCGCTCCAAAGCATGGCATAAGGACTGATGGTAAAGCTGCGCCCCGGATTGGAGCAGACGCTGCCATTGGAAATTACCTTGTGAAAATAATGGAACTGCACCTTTTTTCCTGCTTCAATGGCTCTGTGCAGGGCATCGATGTTGTAGTAAACTTCCTCGTTGTCAAACTTTACACGATCACTGTCACTCTGCACGCAAAGCTGGGTGCAGACTTCTTTCTGCTGGCTCTGACTTAAAAATCCGCACAGTTTCTCCGTCAGTTCCACTGTTTTCTTCTCCGTAATAAACGGCGCTGAAGCAACAGCATCCAGCAGCAGGCGAACTTCCGGTACCTCCAGTTCTCTGCCGGCCAGAAAATATCCCTGTCTCGGTTTGCGGGTATGAATGATCTCGTAACCATATTCAATCAGCGTTTCCATGTCGCGATAAATAGATTTACGCTCGCTTACAATGCCCCGTTCTGCCAGCTTTTCAATCAGCATAGACGCCGGCATCGGATGCTCTTCATCTGTTTCTCTGCGCAGAATTTCCAGTAAATACAGTAATTTCAGTTTGCCTCTTTTTGTGGTTTTTTCTTCCATGGCGTTCTGCCCCCTCATCAATAGCAGTCTTATTTTACCATATTTTCCGGCAGCAAAAAAGAAACTGCGGCAAAAAAATTCAATTCCATCACAATTTTCACGAACTGTTCAAATATTACCGCCGCATCTATGCTACACTTATAGAAAATATAAAAATAGAAAATGGGTGTAGTATGTACAATTCACATATTGAATTAGATATTTGCAGTATTGAACTGGTCAGCGACCCGAAAAATCCCTGGATGATCATGATCCACGGCTTTGGCGGTACTCGCCATATGTGGAAGCGTCAGGTGGAAGAATTCAAGCACGATTTTAATATTATGATTCTTGAGCTGCCTGGCCATGGTGACTCTGTTCATGGTGCGGCAGACCACCCGGACACTAACCTGCTGGAGATTGCTAAGAATCTGGTAAAGCATATTCACAGTAAAGGCATTACCAAAGCAGA
This sequence comes from Acutalibacteraceae bacterium, assembly GCA_045638545.1. GTDB lineage: Bacteria > Bacillota > Clostridia > Oscillospirales > Acutalibacteraceae > UMGS1071. The sequence goes on from JAZUBL010000020.1 coordinate 44,131, forward strand.
CTTTCTCTGTCTCTCTCTTGGTTCGCTGGTTATGTCTGCCATTGTAGACGTATGCCCAGAAATGGTCAACTCTGTGCTTCTGTGCGGTGCTATCTGCGGCATGCGGTGGTATATGAAATCTTTCCTGGTACTGGGCAATATTATGAAATACTTCCTGCCGTTTATGATGGTGATCCGTCTGTTGGCGTGGATTCTGATGCCAAGACTGTCTCATAAAATTTCCAGAAAATTCCTGGTGCAGGAAAGCAGAAAGCTGGGACGCAAAGAATTCCAGAAGTGGTTTGGTATTCTGACCAACGAACTGGATCGCCTGAAAGGCAACCTGCATAAATTCCGCGATCTGAACACCTATGTGGTCATGGGTGACGAAGACTTTGTATTTATTGGCTGCATTAAAGATGAAATGAAAAAACACGAAGACGCAATCAAGCTGGAAATCATGGATCAGTGCGGCCATGTTTGCTGCCTGCAGAAATGGCGTGACTTTAACCCACTTGCCCGCAAGTTCTTTATTGATGACAGAAAAACAGAAACAATCGCATAAAAACAGAACCCCCGGTGTAATCCGGGGGTTTTCTTTTTCTGCAGTGTATCCCCTCTTTTGACAAATCGTTTTGCAAAAATATTTCAAAAAAGGGTTGACTTTCTATTTTATATGATATATAATAAATAACGTTGTCACAAGACATAGCAAATATGGCCTAGTAGTTCAGTTGGTTAGAACGCCAGCCTGTCACGCTGGAGGTCGACGGTTCGAGCCCGTTCTAGGTCGCCATTTTGCTGCTATGGCTCAGCAGGCAGAGCACGTCCTTGGTAAGGACGAGGTCACCGGTTCGAATCCGGTTAGCAGCTCCAAGAAGTCCCCATGGAATTGTCCATGGGGCTTTTTCGTTTTCAAAACACGAAAAAAATATAACAACAAAAAAAGAAAGCCGTTCTCCATTTTCGGAGATCGGCTTATTTCATTTCATGAAAAAGCTCCCCTTCCATTCCGGAAAGAGAGCTTTTCTTATATCCCCACCCATAAAGCGGGCAGGTGCGTATATATTTTCGTACTAGAGCAAGAGAATTCTTCCTCAAAACTGACTGAAAAATCAGGTTGGCTCAACCACTTGCTAACGGATACCAGACTGATATTCAGGTTATTTACATTAACCTGTTCGTTTATCAAGCCGCAGCAACACAAAAGGATGGTAACTCTTGCCTTTTCATATATTTATTATTCACACTTCTCAATATGATCAAGTAATGCGCAAAGTTCTGACATATTACGGATCACATAGTCTGCACCACAATCTTCATACACACGGCGCACACGATCACATTCCTGTTCCTTCTGTGCATCAGTAAGCTTTTCATACTCTTCCTGTGAAATCCCCATGACAGAACTTCCTTCGATAATACCAATGGAAATCATGCCTGCATTTTTGCCTTCCTGAATATCAGAAACGGTATCTCCAACCTTCACAGCTGCGTGAACACTGCTGATTTTCAGTGTTTCCATATTTTTAAAGATCATATAAGGATAAGGTCTGCCACAATTACCAGTATGGTTCGGACAGAACCATGCATCTGGTGCATAACCTTGTTCTGCGGCAGCTTTTGTTACAATCTCCATCATTTCAGCGGTATACCCTGTAGTCGAACCAATTTTAAGACCTCTGCTGCGCAATGCTTCCACTGTCTCTAAAACGTATGGCTTTGGTGTGCCAAAATGAGAAAGGATTTCGAAAATTGCCTGCTCGCTCTTTTCATAAATGTTATCAACATCGCCCTTCTCCCACATTCTGCCGTGGCATGCTTTCCATGCTTCTGTAATACGCGGCATCTGCATCATAGTATGGATATGATCCCACTTCAGCATACCCATCGGTTTGCGAACTTCTTCTACTGTGGGCATAATACCAAATTGCTCAAAGGCTTCGATAAATGCCTGCACTGGAGCAAAAGAACCGTAGTCAACTGTTGTACCTGCCCAGTCAAAAATCACCGCTTCGATCTTTCTCATTCTATTATACCTCTCTGTTCATAAACTGCTGAAAAATTCCTGCCAGTTTTTCCATATCTTCAGGATAGATCTCTCCGATGTTGCCGATTCGGAACACGTCTGCATCGGTCACCTTACCAGGATAAATTGCATAACCACGCTCTTTAATAAAATTGTACATTTCTTCAAATGAAAAGTCTGCTGCATCCGGGTAATGGAAGGTTGTAATAATCGGACTCTGATGATCATTCAGATAGGTGCGGAATCCAAGACCACGCATTTTTTCAATCAGGATACGATTATTTTCGCTGTATCTCTGATATCTTGCCGATACACCGCCCTCCTTCTTTAACTCTTCCAGTGCCTTTGCAAATGCAAGCACTACATGGGTAGGTGAAGTAAAGCGCCACTTGCCGTCATGATCCATGCCTTTCCACTGGTCATAAAGATCCAGAGACAGGCTCACTGCATTTCCTTTGCACTTTTCCAATTCACTCTTTCTGCAAATAATGAAAGAGAAACCTGGTACACCCTGCACACATTTATTTGCAGAACTGATGATGTAGTCAATGCCAAGCTCACCCACAGGGATCTCAACACCGCCAAAACTGGACATTGCATCAACAATAAATGTTCTGTTCATCCCTTTAACAACTGCCGCAATCGCTGCAATATCATTGAGAATACCAGATGTTGTTTCACAATGCACCATGGAAACATGTGTGATCTCCGGATCGTTTTCCAGCGCCATACGGATTTCCTCTGGATCCGGAACTGCATGGTATGGGAAATTCAGGATTTTATACTGCAGACCAGCACGCTTTGCAATGTCTTCCATTCGTTCGCCATAAGCACCGTTTGCTGCAATCAACAGTTTTCCGTGTCTGCCTGTTGCGCTTGTAAGCACAGATTCCACACCGAATGTACCGCTTCCCTGCATTAAAACAACTGTATATTCCTCTGGAGAAACATGTGCCATCTCCAAAAGTGTGCTGCGGATCTGCTGTGTAATCTGCTTGTAGTCGTTATCCCAGGTGCAGTGATCCACCAGCATTTCTCTCTTTACAGACTCCGTTGTTGTAAGTGGACCTGGTGTTAAAAGCTTGTAATTAACCATTTATCTATTCCTCCATTATTTGCTGTTTTCAGAAAGTGCTCTATGTTTTTCCAGAAGTTCAACAGTCAAAGGCTCTGAAAATACTTTAGACTCTACAGCATTTACGCTGTCTGCTGCTTCATCCTTATACAGAGTTACCGGATAATACTCCATCAGATCGTCTCTACCTTCTTCAATAATACACTCTACCATCTCCATTGCGAGCGGATTGGTATTTTCGCCCTTGTCCACAACCGCGAGAGATTCTGTCAATGTAAAGGTACCTTCTGCAGGATCAACGTAATCGACTGGCAGACCGTCCTTTTTATCAGCAACTGCCTGATGTCTCAAACCGAATCCAAGAGCTACCTCACCGGCGCGAACCTTTTTAATTGGGCCGGAACCAGATTGCTCCAGATGCGCACCTGCATTTGCATAAATTGCAGAAAGGATCTCCTGTGCACCATCCTCACCATATTCACTGATCAGTGCCTGAATCATCAGCCATGCAGTAGAAGAACCCTGAATATCTACCACAGAAAGATTGCCTGCATACTGTGGATCTGCCAGATCTGCCAGAGAATCCGGTGTAGCAAGGTTGCTATCTGCAAGCACTTCTGTATTCACCAGAATTGTGCCCTGATTTGCCAGAAACGGCATATAGTATGATGGATAATTCTGCAGTGCTTCTGCATCAACTGTCAGTTCACGGAACATACGTGATTGATTCTGTGCGCTTTCAATATAGTAGCTGCTCATAGTCACTACGTCAGCTTCAATTGCTTCTCCTTCTGCCAGCAGCTTACCTCCAAGCTCAGAAGTACCAAAGCTCTGAATTACATACTGGCCCTGGTAACCATTTTCATTCAGTGTCTTCTCAATGCATTCAACAGCCTCGTCATCTGCATTGGAATAGATGATAACTTTTTCGCCGCCTGTATTGCCGGTGCCGCCACCGCCGCAGCCCGTTACACTAAGGCATACAGTAGCAGTCATAACCGCACACACCATTGCACCGAAAATAGCTTTTAAGATTTTTCTTTTTCTGGATTTCTTCTGAGAGTTCATATAGATCGTTTCCTTTCATGACGTTTTGTTTGAATAACTGCAGCCAGACGTACAAGACCCTTGACTGCCAGATTTGTAAGTAAGATCATAATTGACAGCACAAAAATCTCGTTAAAATTCGCAAAGTGCTGCAATTCCTTTATTTTTGTAGTAATTACCATCGTGTTTGTGCTTACCAGAAAAACAACCGCACTTACGGTTACCATAGAGTTCACAAAGAAATAGCTGAAGGATTCCAGCAGTGTGGATACAGCGTTTGGCGTAATGATGCGAACCACTGTTTTGAACCAGTTATCGCCCAGCAGCTTTGCTGTTGTTTCCCAGGAAGCATTTAACTTCTCTAAGCTGCTCTTCATCATAAGATATGGTGAAGAAAAATAGTGAACAACGTTGCAGATTACAAGAATTGCAAATGTGTTGTGTACAAAAGTACCCTTAAATGTCAGCAGATAACCAACACCAAGAACCATACCTGGAATTGTATTGGTGATCAAAGAAATAGCGTTTGGAATTTTACCGTAATGACGATGAATTCCTCGTCTGGCTGCCACCAGCGCCAAACTGTATACAACCAACGTTCCCAATATAGATGTGGCAAGCGCCACCAATAAAGAATTCAGGTAAACGCCAACCAGAGAACTGTCTGTAAAGATACTGAGAATATGTTCCAGTGAAAAATTCATACGATATGGCCATTGTTCTACAAACGGCATAATAAAGATCACTGCAAAAATAGACAGCACACAAGTCAGCAGCACACCGGAAGCAATCCCCAGGATCAGATCACGGACTTTATTTTTTTCGATTTCCACAACTGAGATCTTGTTATATCGAATGTTATACTTATTCAGAATCGAAATCAGCACAATGCTTATTACAGAAGGAATCAGCATAATAATAGAAATAGCAGATCCCGTATTAAAATCCGGAAGACTGCCCAGCATAGCATTGTACAGCTGGTTTGCAATCAGATCGATATTACCTGCCAGTGCAGCCGGAATGCCATAATCGGTAAAGCTTAAAGTAAAAACCTGAATAAAAGAAACTGCAAGGGTACTGATCAGCGGTGTAATAACCGTTCTCAGGAAACATTTTACCTTGCTGTCTCCCATCATACGGGATACAACAGAGAATTTTTTATCAACATATCCCATGGTATTATTGATAAGCATAAAAGAAATCGGCAGCGTATAAATTACATAGCCAATAATCAGACCAGGAATTCCATAAATATCCATAATCTGAAAACCGAGTAATCTGGTAATCAACCCTTGTTTGCCCAGTGAATAGATGATCGCAAATCCATAAGTGATCGTCGGCAGAAGCATAGGCACCATAACAAGCGTCGAGATCAGCTTTTTCAGTTTTCCGGGAATATTTGTATAGTTCACTGCATAGGCAGGAATAAATGCCAGTATGGTTGTTATGATACCGCTGGCTGCTGAAATCAGAACACTGTTCAGGAATGACTTAAAAATTGTCCCCTCTGCAAAGAGTTTTCCGTAAAACTCCGGTGTAACACCACTTTCGCCAAACACTGACATGCACAAAATCGTGCCCATTGGCAGCAGCAGAAAGAAACCAAACAGCAATCCACAGAAAATCAGGATAATTTTCTGCGGTGCAATTTTAAGTGGATTCATATCGTCACCACCCGATCTCCAAACAAAGCAAGGATATTATTTCGTTTGATTTCAAGCTGACGAAGAATGAATTCCGACACAAAAACGTCCGATGGTGCATTAATGATTTTATCCGGACTTGCATACTGCAAAATCGTACCGCCTTTCAGGATCATTACCTTATCCGAGAGGCTCAGCGCTTCTTCCGGATCATGGGTAACAATAATCGTTGTCAGATTAAACTCCTTGGCGATCTGCTTGATTTTATCCTTGATGGATTCCTTGATAACACCATCCAAAGCACTAAGCGGCTCGTCCAGCAGTAAAATTTTAGGCTTCATCACCAATGTACGAGCCAATGCTACACGCTGCTTCTGTCCACCAGAAAGCACTTCAATGTTTTTCTTCAGGTGCTCCCGTAAACCAAGAAGATCGATCAGATCCTCTACCTCTTCTTTGGTAGAGATATCCGGTTTGTTCTTCAGCCCATACATGATATTTTCATAAGCATTTAAATTAGGAAACAATGCATAGTCCTGAAAAACGATATTAAATCCTCTTTTTTCCATAGGAACTTTTGTGATATCTGTTCCATCTAAAAAAATCTCACCACTGCTAGGCTGGGTTATGCCGAGAATTATGTTTAACAGGGTTGTTTTTCCGCTGCCGGAAGAACCGAGAATCGAAATAATTTCACCATCCTCTACCTTGAAGTTAATGTGGTTCAAAACATTGACTGAACCAAAAGATTTTTCAATATTCTTAAGTTCTAGCATTAATTCACGCCTCCCTTTCAATGACAAATTCATTATAGCCTTTTGTCTGTAAAGGACACTATCTCTATATCGTTAAATAAAAATCAATCATTCTCTTAAAAAAACAGAGAAAATTCAGATTTCCCCCCGGTATTTTTAAAAAATCCAATTATTGTTATTATTACGTTAATTTCAGCATGATTCAATAATACAAAAACGCTAAATCCAGTTCATATTATCAAATAGAATCATCTTCTGACGAGATTAAAGTAATCTGATCATTTGTTCTCAAT
>JAZUBL010000021.1:0-7202 GCA_045638545.1 Acutalibacteraceae bacterium
CCAGGCCCTGGCCTTGGTGTTCGCTGCCTCGGTGAAATCACACGTGACCGTCTGGAAATCGTTCGTGAGTCTGACGCAATTCTTCGTGAAGAGTTTGCAAAGAACGGCCTGGAAGGCAAGGTATGGCAGTACTACACAGCAGTGCCAAACTTCATCTCTGTTGGCGTAAAAGACGGTAAGCGTACAGATGCATATCCAGTAATCATCCGTGCTGTAAACACTGTAGACGCAATCACTGCAACAGTAGAGAACGTTCCATTCGAACTGCTCCAGCACATTACACACCGTATCACTCACGAAGTTGAAGGTGTAAACCGTGTTCTGTATGACTTAACTCCAAAGCCAACCGGCACAATCGAGTGGGAATAATCGAATAAAATATAAAACCATATAAATGTGTTTTTTAAGGCTTTAAAATAGTGAGGATACTATTTTAATACGAATATTTTTATGATAAGCCTTATTGAAAGAAGGAATTATAAAATGGGTACAAAAGAAAGAAGAGTCGGTACCATCTCCAGAGGTATCCGCTGTCCAATTTTCCGTCAGGGAGATGACCTTGCAGCTCTTGTAACACAGAGTGTTCTTGAAGCTGCTGAATACGAAGGCTTTGAACTGAGAGACCGTGACGTCATTTCCATGACAGAATCTATTGTTGCACGTGTGCAGGGTAACTACGCTTCTGCTGATGATATTGCTGCAGACGTAAAAGCAAAATTTGGTAACGAGACTGTTGGCGTTATTTTCCCAATTCTCTCCCGTAACCGTTTTTCCGTATGTCTGCGCGGTATTGCAAAGGGCGTAAAGAAAATCGTGCTCATGCTCAACTACCCATCTGACGAAGTTGGAAACCATCTTGTAAGCATTGATCAGCTTGATGATGCTGACGTAAACCCATACAGCGATGTTCTGACTCTCGAAAGATATCGTGAACTTTTCGGCGAATGCAAACATGAGTTTACCGGCGTTGATTACGTAGCATTCTACGAGGAACTTATTAAGTCCTGCGGTGCAGAGGTTGAGATTATTTTCGCAAACCATGCACAGGCAATTCTGAACTACACAGACTGTGTGATCAACTGCGACATTCATACTCGTGCACGCACAAAGCGTATTCTGAAAAAGAATGGTGCAAAAATTGTTTACGGTCTGGATGAAATTCTGACAGAGCCGATTAACGGCAGCGGTTACAACGAAAAGTACGGCCTTCTTGGTTCCAACCTGTCCGGTGATGAGAAAGTAAAGCTCTTCCCAAGAGAATGCAAGGACCTCGTTCTGGACATTCAGGACAGAGTGATGAAAGCAACTGGCAAACACGTAGAAGTTATGGTTTACGGCGACGGCGCTTTCAAGGATCCACAGGGCAAAATCTGGGAACTGGCTGACCCGGTTGTTTCTCCAGCCTTTACAGATGGCCTGATCGGTACACCAAACGAACTGAAGCTGAAGTATCTTGCAGACAATGACTATAAGGATCTCTCCGGTGAAGACCTGAAGAAAGCAATTTCTGACAGCATTAAAGCAAAGAACGATAACCTCGGTGACAGCATGGCTGCACTGGGCACAACACCACGTCAGCTGACTGACTTGATTGGTTCCCTCAGTGACCTGACCAGCGGTTCCGGTGACAAGGGTACACCTGTTGTTCTCATTCAGGGTTATTTTGATAACTTTACTGACTAACATAAAGAAAGCACTGCCAGTCTGGCGGTGCTTTTTCTTTTCAAAATTTATATATAAAAAAAGAACCTCTGCACCCAAAGCGGATACAGAGGTTCTTTTTTTTATTACATTTATTCCATGTCAAACAGTGGGGTAGAGAAGTAACGTTCTGCTGTATCTGGAAGAACAACAACAACTGTTTTTCCCTTGCCCAGTTTCTTTGCCATTTTAATTGCTGCCGCTACGTTTGTACCACTGCTGATACCGCACATGATACCTTCTTTGCGAGCCAGATCTTTTGCTGCCTGAATTGCTTCATCATCTGTAATGATGCAGATATCATCGTAAATTTCCTGGTTCAGAATTGCAGGGATCACACCGTCGCCAATACCCATCTGGATATGTGTGCCGATGAGACCACCGGAAAGAATAGCAGCATCTTCCGGTTCAATTGCCCAAATGGTCATATCTGGGTTTGCAGCCTTCAGTGTTTCACCAATACCAGTCAGTGTACCGCCGGTACCAATACCGGAGCAGAAACCATGAATCGGACCGTCAACCTGCTCCAGAATCTCTCTTGCAGTCTGCTCTCTCTGGATTGCCGGGTTTGCCGGGTTCTCAAATTGCTGCGGTACGAATACATTGCTGTCTTCTTTCTGCATTCTCAGTGCTGTCTGCAGGCACTCTTCGATACATGCACCGATATTACCAGCATCATGAATCAGAATTACTTCTGCGCCATAGTGACGAACCAGTTTTCTGCGCTCTTCACTTACAGAGTCAGGCATAATGATCTTTGTTTTATAGCCGCGTACTGCGCCAACCAGTGCAAGACCAATGCCCTGATTACCACTGGTTGGTTCTACAATGATCGTATCCTTATTGATCTTACCGGCTTTCTCTGCCTCTAAAATCATATTGTAAGCTGTTCTTGTTTTAATGGAACCACCTACGTTCAGACCTTCAAACTTTACCAGGATTTCTGCGCTGTCAGCATCTACCATGTGCTGCAGTCTGATCATAGGGGTGTTTCCCATTGCTTCTAAAATATTGTTGTGAATCATCAAATCTACCTCGAAATACTCGAATTCTAGTATAAATAATCTATATCATTATACATTTTATTGCCGGGGAAAGCAAGGCTTTTTTCCATTCTGTGTCATTTTCCAAAAGAATGAGAAAATATGAAAAATACAGCATTTTTCATGAATAATACCAGTAATTTTCTATGCATTAAAATCCGTCAAAATAATTGCTTTTCTCCCATAATTTCCATTATAATAACCTTGTAAGATACTCGGAATTCTAAAGTGGGGGATCGATATGAAAAAGAAAATCATTGCAATCGCATGTCTTGCCAGTCTTGCATTAACCTGTTTCACTGCCTGCAGCGCCGGCAGCAATAATGCCGATCCTGTAAATTCTTTTGCAGAAACCAGCTCTGCTGATAAAACTACAGAAAAAGAGGAATCAAAAGCAGAGGAAAAGGAAACACCGGTCTCCAGTAAAGAAGAAGCGCCTGTTTCTTCTAGAGAGGAAGTTTCATCAAAACAGGAAGAACCAGATAAACTAACTTCCTCCTCTGAAAAGCAGTCCTCTGAAAAACCATCTACCTCATCAAAACAGGAAGAATCTGCTCCAAAAACAACATTTTCTACTAAGAAAGTGGAGTATTCTTTTGGCGTAGCTTCCAACGGAAAACCGCACAGTCAATCTGTGAATAATCAGAAAAGCTTCGACGGCATGAAAGATGTAGACGCACTTGCACTGGATACAAAATCTTCTGACAAACGGATGTATCTGACCTTTGACTGCGGCTATGAGTACCAGAATCTGACCGCCGATATTCTTGATACGCTGAAAGAGAAAAATGTAAAAGCATCATTTTTCTGCACATTAAGCTATCTGGAAAAGAATCCGGAATTGGTACAGAGAATGATCAACGAGGGACATATTGTTGGCAATCACAGTGCAACACACCCGGTCTTCCCGGATATTTCTCACGATGAGATGACAACAGAGGTTGTAAAGGTAGACCAGTATCTCCATTATAATTTCAACTATACCTCCGGCTATTTTCGTTATCCATCCGGTACCTATTCTGAGGATTCCCTGCACCATCTGACTTCTATTGGGAAAAAGTCTATTTTCTGGTCTGTAGCTTACGGTGATTGGGATACCGCTAACCAGAAGGGAGCAGATTATGCCTTCGAAACCGTTACTGCCAGATATCATCCAGGCGCAGTCATTCTGCTCCACGCAGTTTCTCAGGATAACGCAGATGCACTTGGAAGAATGATCGACGATGCAAAAGCAAAAGGCTATACGTTTAAAACTTTAGATGACTATCAGTTCTGACAACTGCGAAAGATCCCGGATATTTTCGGGATCTTTTTATTTTATGAGGGAGTTCTGCCAATGTTATGATATAATAAGGATAATTAAGTTTGGAAGTAAAGGATCGTTACATGATTACTGGTGCATTAAAAAATAAAATTGACAGTATCTGGAATATTTTCTGGTCAAACGGTATGACGAATCCGTTGACCGTGATCGAACAGATCACCTATCTGATGTTCTTGAAAATACTGGATGAAAAAGAAGCAGGGAACGGTATCTCTTTCATTCCGCCTGAATACAACCACTGCCGCTGGCGTGTTTTTTCACAGTATGAGCCGGAAAAAATGTTTCGCAATATGATGGAATGTGTTTTCCCATTTATGAAAGAATATCTGGCAACAGAAAACAGTCCCTATGCAAAATATCTGAAGGACGCAGTTTTCCTCATTCCTTCGTCTCGTGTTCTTACCCGCGTTGTGGAAGCACTTGACAATCTTGATCTTCATAACAAAGATATGATGGGGGATATGTATGAATATCTCCTCTCCCAGATTGCAAAAAGCGGCACCAATGGGCAATTCCGCACACCACGTCATATAATCAATCTGATCGTCGAATTGGTGCAGCCCAATACACAGGATATCATCTGTGATCCGGCAATGGGCACTGCTGGTTTCCTTTGTGCCGCTGCACAGAATCTACCTTCCGATCAACTGGAAACCTCTCGTTTTTATGGATTCGACACTGATCAGACAATGCTGCGTATTGGTGCTATGAATATGATGCTCCACGGAATTACAGCGCCAAATATTGAATGGATGGACGCTCTGTCAGATACAAATACCTACAGAGATACTTTTTCTTTGATTATGGCAAATCCACCCTTTACAGGGACTCTGGATCAAGAGACAGTGTCTTCTGATCTGTGCACTATTGCCGATACAAGAAAAACAGAACTGCTTTTTCTGTCATTGTTTCTTCGAATGCTGAAACCTGGTGGCCGCTGCGCTGTTATCGTTCCGGAAGGTGTATTGTTTGGCGCTTCCAAAGCACATACAGCAATCCGTAAAGAACTGGTGGAGCATCATCATCTGAAGGCAGTAATTGCCATGCCTTCCGGTGTATTTAAGCCATATGCGGGCGTTTCTACTGCAATTCTAATTTTTGCTAAAACAGGCTGCGGCGGAACAGAAAACATCTGGTTCTACGATATGGAAACCGACGGCTATTCTCTCGATGATAAACGCAGTCCTCTTGCTGCCAGTGATATTCCGGATATCATCAATCGCTTTCAGAATCTGGATCTGGAAAAAACACGAAAGCGAACAGATCAAAGCTTTTTCGTTCCAAGAAAAGAAATTGCAGAAAGCGGATATGATCTCTCTGTGAATAAATACAGGAAAAACAAGACTGAAAAAATTCAGTACCCTCCAACCAGCGAGATTTTAGAGCGACTGCATATACTACAGCAGGAAATAGCAGTTGGTCTGCAGGAACTGGAGGCACTGCTCCATGAATAAAACAACAACGTTGGGCAAGATTTTTCATCTGCAGATGGGGAAGACACCATCCCGTGCAAATGCAGCATACTGGAATGGCAGCTATCCATGGATTTCTGTCGCAGATCTCGGAAAATATGAGAAATATACAGAGGATACAAAAGAAAAAATTACTGCAAAAGCCATTTCTGAGAGCAAAATCTATGTTGTTCCAAAAAACACGGTGATTATGAGCTTTAAGCTGACAATTGGAAAAACAGCAATTACCTCTGAAGACATTTATACAAACGAAGCTGTGATGGCTTTTCTTCCAACAGGCAAATATGAAGTATCTAATGACTACTTCTATCACTTATTCAAAAACAGAGACTGGACTGCAGAAACCAAGCGTGCTGTTTTAGGCGCTACATTAAATAAATCTGTTTTATCAAACATTAAAATTACACTTCCAACGCTTGATGAGCAAATAAAAATTGCTGCTAAACTGGACAAAATAGATTCACTGCTTGCATCGCATCGGGAATTCATTGAACAACTCCAGCTATACATGGAAGCTGAATTTGCAGAGCAGTTTGGACAGGGAAATCATAAGCAGCTTCCGCTGAATGCAATCTGCAGCTTTATTGACTACCGCGGCAGGACGCCGGAAAAATCTGAAACAGGTATTCCGCTCATCACTGCAAAAAATGTACGGCCGCATGAATTCTCATCAGCTCCTCACATGTTCGTTCCCAGTGAAAATTACGACGCGATTATGTCTCGTGGAATACCGTGTGTAAATGATATTATGTTCACCACAGAGGCGCCTCTGGGCAACGTGTGCCGCATTCCAGCAAATCTGGAACAGTTTTGTATTGGTCAGCGAATTGTTGCCATACAGCCGGACACAGAGCGGATTCTGCCAGAATATCTGGAATATGCGCTGACAGCTGCAGACTTTAAAGAGCAGTTATTTCAAAAAGCATCCGGCAGCACCGTCCGGGGCATTCGCAGAAAATTATTGGAACAACTTACAATTGCTGTTCCGCCAATTGATCAGCAAAAGCGTTTTTCTGGGATTGTTATGCATACAGAGCGGCTGAAAATATCTGCTAAAAATGCAATTTCACAGTTGGAAACATTAAAAAAATCACTGGTTCAGCTGTATTTTGAATAGAAAACATACAAAAACATAGGAATATTCCGATGTTTGGGCTTATTTTCAGTGGATAATTATGCATAAGTGCGAATTTATGCATAATTCGAACAAATTAAAAAATATCCTTGAAAAATTATGAAAATTGTATTAAAATTAATATGTTACAAAGTAGTAATTTCTTAATGCAATAAACGATTGATCGTGAATGAAAGGAAGATTCATTATGAAAATGAAAAAAGTTGCTGCTATTGCAGCTGCAGGCGTTCTCGCAGGCGCAATGTCCCTCACAGCACTGGCAGGCTGCGGCGGTTCCGAGCCAGCTACAACTCCAGACACAACTGAACCAACCACACCAGCGATCTCCACAGCTGAAGACCTGGTAGGCAAGAGAATCGGCGTTCAGACAGGTACAACAGGTATGTTCCTGGCTGGTGACATCGAAGGCGCAACAGTTGACAAGTACAACAAGGGCGTTGACGCTGTTATGGCTCTGAAGCAGGGTAAGTGCGATGCAGTTATGATCGACAAGGAGCCTGCAAAGGTATTCGTTGCTCAGAACGATG
>JAZUBL010000022.1:0-6738 GCA_045638545.1 Acutalibacteraceae bacterium
TGTACGCTGTGGCGCTCCAGCACGTCGCGGCAGGCTTTTGCCATAACCAGATTCACGTTTTTCTCTGTGAGAACTCCAGCTGCACCGCTGTCGCTGGCGCCGTGGCCAACACCGATAAATACTTTTTTCATGCTATCTCCTCCTTACATCTTATAATAGTCTATGTTCAGCGTCAGCCATTGGTTCACTTCTGCAACGGAACCGTCCGCAATGTTCATCATCCACTCCAGAACGATTTCGCCCAGTGGTGTAATGTAGATTCTCGCGATACGCTGACCGCCGCACGGCACCATTTTGTGCACCGTAGTTGCCGGTCGGAAGTCGGAAGGCAGTGTACCGATTGAAACAGCCGATGTACCCGACTGTACGGTAACGCCGCCCTGAATGACAACGTGATTTCCAAATTTACGATACATAGGCGTCCCAAAGCCGCCTGTATTTCTGGCTGCCACGCCTTCTGACAGCGGCACTGCGATCCATCCGCTATCTTCCATTAACGGCTGTGCTCCAAGGTTCTGCAGCGCCGCTGCTGCGGTACTGGCACCTGTGCCGCCATTGGCAACAGGTACAGGACCGGACGTATTGCCGAGTCCTAATGCATAGCGGGCCAATGCGGCTGTTGCTGCACCGGTACCACCCCTTGCGATCGGCAAAGTACCGCTATTCAGATCAGATACTTTATGCTGATGATTTGCAGCAGCTGCACCCAGGTTTGTTCGCGCTGCTTCGGCCGTTACAGCTCCTGTGCCGCCCTTTGTAATCGGCATCGTTCCTGTCATATCTGCGGGAGTATGGCTGTGCACCGATGCTGCTGCACCCACGTCGGCTGCCGTTGGCATCGGTGTTACTTTACCGCTGCTGTCCAGACCGGCAACACCGTTTGGTTTTCCAACAATGCCGGTCACTGCTTCCTCCACTTTGCCTTCTACTTTACTGCCGATTGCTGCATCTACCACATCACCGATTTCCTGCTCGATAAACGCATTGCAGGCTTCAGCGGCAGTATCTGCACGCTGGGCTGCAGAAGATGCCTCCCGTGCTGCTGCGGCTGCTTTTGCAGCAGATTGATTTGCAGCAGACGATGCCAGCTCGCAGTCATCCATCAGACCTTCAATGGACGCAGCTGCTTTCTCTGCCATGGCAGCACTTTCTTCGATAGTGCTCAATGCGCTGTTTAAGGCTGTGAATTCGTCCCTGCTTTCCACAGCTTCGTAGTCGATTGGTGCATGAACTACCTGAATGATAAAATGCGTTGTGGAGAGCAGGGACTCTCCCTCATAAATGGCGAGATCTGCCCGCACAATGCCGGATGCTGCCAGTAATTGTTCTGTCAATGGAATGATAACAACATTATCTGTAACCTCGCAGTCATTCAGCACACAGGTATTGTCAGGTTTTGTAGCGCGAAGCCGTACGACTGCCCCCTCCGGCAATGAAAATGGCGCGCCGTCAGATGTCAGCGTAACTTCCAGAAGGCGGCTTTCCGTATCCCACTGTTTGGCAACTACTTTCTTTGGTCTGCCGATGCCGGAAATATCCAGCTGCAATGATTGTTTGTATTTCATATTTTCTCCTTTCCGGGTACTGCTATAATTCAACTATCCCGTGAAAAAATAAAAAAGTTTCCATCAAAAAGGAAACTTCTCCAAAAATAACTGCTGTATTTTTTCTGCATAATAGGTACGCAGCGCGTCTTCCATTTCGCAGATCACCTGCCCGTCCCGCGCTACTGTAAAACAGGGCAATTCTTTGCCATCCTTAATAAGCATCTCACAATGCCAGCCAACCAGATTCTTTTTCATAGCTCCTCCAGGTTCTACCTCCGCATACAATAGAGCGAGGTGATATTTATGAAAATTGCCGCAGCTTACGTTCGTGTTTCCACAGAAGAACAAACGGAACTTTCACCGGACAGCCAGGTGCGCGCCATTCGCGCGTATGCTGCAGCTCACGGCTATGTGGTGCCGGACTGCTATATTTTCACCGATGAGGGCATCAGCGGCAAACGCGCCAGCAACCGCCCTGCTTTTCATTCTATGATTGAAGCAGCTAAAACAAAACCAAAACCTTTTGAGGCAATCCTGCTGTGGAAATTCAGCCGCTTTGCCCGCAGCCGACAGGACAGCATTATTTATAAAACCATGCTGCGCAGGCAACTGAGCATCGAGGTGATTTCTGTTACAGAGCCTCTCAATCAGGAACCGATTGCCATGCTGATGGAAGCGATGATCGAAGCCATGGACGAATATTACAGCATGAACCTGGCGGAAGAAGTACGCCGCGGTATGCTGGAAAAACTGCAGAGAGGCCAGCCTGTTTCTCCTCCGCCGCTGGGTTATAATGCAAAGAATGGAAACTGGATCATCAACGAACAGCAGGCAGATGCCGTGCGGAAAATTTTTCAAACATATGCAGAATGCGGAGATATTCGAATGGTCACAGATACGGTAAACCAATTGGGATTTCGAACAGCAAAAGGCAATCTCTTCGACTGCAGAGGCATCCGATACATATTAGAGAACCCGGTATATACAGGTCAGCTGCGCTGGAGCAGAAGCGGCGCTGCCGGCAGAAATTTCACGCAAAAAAATCTTCTGACAGTTTCCGGCTGCCACAACGCGATCATTGATGCAGCGACGTGGCATACCGTACAGAAAACACTTCTGCAAAAACGGCAGCCAAAATGTCTGCTGGACGGTCTGATCTGCTGCTCTGATTGTGGATCGATCCTGCAGTATGGCAGCCGCCGCAGTCTGCAGTGTCCGCAATACAGGCAGGGGCAATGCGCCGTTTCCCACAGCATTTCCGTACAGAAACTGGAAACGATCGTATTGAATCTGCTGTCTCTGTTCTTTGGTCCGGAAAATGCTGTCCTTACTATTCTCCGCGATTCCAGCATTCCGCTTGCCCCCAAAAATGAAGCACTGAAAAAAATCATCTCCTCCATTTTATTCGACAGAAGGTCAAACAGCATCCGGTTGATTTTTTCACCATAATGCCATACGGTGGTCCTCATGGCGAACTGGGTGCATCTCTGCGTTATCTCAGCCAGCGCTATACCATGCCATACCCGGAAGTAAAAGCAATCCTGACTGATATTGCAACCGAAGAGCTGGCTCACCTGGAGATGGTGTCTACCATGGTTTACCAGTTAACAAAAGGGCTGACTGAAGAAGAAATTAAAAAAGCAGGTTTTGACGCCTACTTTGTAGACCATACCACCGGCGTGTACCCCGTTACGGCCAGCGGTGTACCCTTCAGTGCAGAGACCTTCTCCGTTGCAGGCGATCCGCTGACAGATCTCCATGAAGATCTGGCGGCAGAACAGAAAGCCCGCACAACCTACGAGAATATTCTCCGATTCTCAGACTGCCACGACGTAACAGACCCTCTGCGCTTCCTGCGGGAACGGGAAATCGTACACTATCAGCGGTTTGGTGAAGCACTGCGCATTGCAACAGATCAGCTGGATTCCAGAAATTTCTACGCATTTAATCCTTCGTTCGACGTAAATAAGAAAAACCGCAAAAAGAAATAATCTTCACAAAAGAAAACAGGAATGGTACGGCAGAACCGCACCGTTCCTGTTTTTGCAATTCTGCGAACAGATAGCCAAAAACAGAAATTTTACTTGGAAAATCATAAAAAATAGCGTATAATTAAGTTTAATGCAATTTTAACGGAGGTTATACCAGTGGAATTTCAATTTGCAAAACGGATGGATATGTTCCAGTCCGGCATTTTTAACATTTTAGATGATAAGAAAAAGGAAATGGAGCAGGCTGGACGCAAAGTTTACAACCTCTCTATCGGCACACCGGACTTTCAGCCGGAGCCGCACGTAATGGAAGCACTTTCTCAGGCAGCGCTGATTCCGGAAAACTACAAATACTCTCTCACTGTGCGCCCTGAGCTGCTGGAGGCTGTGCAGAACTGGTACGACCGCCGCTACGGCGTACAGCTGGAGCAGGATGAGATCATGACTGTTTACGGCTCTCAGGAAGGCCTTACCCATATCGGTCTGGCCATCTGCGACCCGGATGACATTGTGCTGGTGCCAAATCCGGGCTATCCGATTTTTGAGATCGGCCCGTTCCTCTGCGGCGCAAAGCCAGTGCCATATGACCTGACACCAGAAAATCACTATCTTCCGGATCTGGATGCTATTCCGGAGGACGTTGCCCGTGCGGCAAAAATGATGATTGTTTCTTACCCTGCAAACCCGCTGTGCGTTACTGCTCCAAAGAGCTTCTATGAAAAGCTCATCGAGTTTGCGAAGAAGTACAACATTATCATCATCCATGACAATGCTTACTCCGACATTATCTACGATGGCCGCGAGGGTATCTCCTTCCTGTCCATTCCAGGCGCAAAGGAAGTTGGCGTTGAGTACAACTCTCTCTCCAAAACTTACAATCTGACCGGCTCCAGAATCTCCTTTGTTCTGGGTAACCGCGAAATCATCGAGAAATTCAAGAAGCTCCGCTCTCAGATCGACTACGGTATTTTCACTCCGATTCAGATTGCTGCTGCGGCAGCACTGAACGGCCCGCAGGACTGCGTACAGCGCAACTGCATGGAATACCAGGCAAGACGCGACGCACTGTGCGGCGGCTTCCGTTCCATCGGCTGGGACGTACCAGACAGTGAAGGCAGTATGTTTGTATGGGCACCGCTGCCAAAGGGCTTCACAGACTCTGTAGAGTTCTGCTTTACCCTGCTGGAAAAGACCGGTCTGCTGTGTACACCTGGTTCTGCTTTCGGTACACTGGGCGAAGGCTACGTGCGCTTTGCGCTGGTGCAGCCACCGGAAGTAATGCGGGAAATCGTTAAGACTGTTGCTGAAAGCGGCATCATCCAGAAATAAAAAAGAACCCCGGCCATAAACAGAGGTTCGATGATCTCAGAAAAAGCTCCATCGTTACGGTGGAGCTTTTCTTTATGCTTCTAAGTGCTTTCTAAGTGTTTTCAGCGCTTTTTTCTCAATGCGGGAAACATTCCGCCTCGCCTATTGCAAACGATTGGCCCTAAGAAATCGCTTCCAACTCACGGAAGCGGAATTTGATGATGATTTGTTTGTCTTCGGTCAGTTCTACTCGTTCGATGAGGCTGACCAAAAGCTCTCTGCTGGTGTATGCAGAATTCAAAAACTGCTGCACCAGTTCTCTTGCTCGGTCTTCTGTGCTGACCGGGCTTTCCTTTTGTGCTTCCAGCTCCTTCAGCTTTTCTTCCAGAGCACTTCTCTGCATCTTGACCCGCTGATAAATGCGCTCGAAATCAGCTTCAACCAGCAGGCCGGTGAGCCGATCCATATACATCTTATCCAGGTAGGCAGTCAGACTGTCGATTTTACCCTGGATCGATTGAATCTCGGCTTCGTGGTTTTCTGCCTGATGAGCTTTCTCCACAGCATCGGCTGCAATGCGTTGGAGCTTTTTCGGATCAAGATAGGCTTCGCAAACTTCTCTCACTTTTGCCAGAACCGCTTCAGTAACTGCCTGCTCCTTAATGGAATGACAGGAACAAACGCCTGCTTTGGTGAAACGCTGATAGGTTCGGCACACAAAGAACAGTCGATTTTCACCGGATACCGGCGGACGATTCAAAACCGCCATGGGATAACCACACTCATGACAGAAAATCAAACCTTTTAACAGGAAGTCGTAAGTTCTGCTGCGGGTGTGCTTGCGGCTGTTGACCAGTATTTGAACTTTCTGGAAAGTCTCTTTATCAATCAGAGGCTCATGGGTGTTCTCAACCACAACCCAGTTTTCACGATCCTGCTTCAGACATTTCCTGGACTTGTAGCTGATCTTCACCGTACGTCGTTGAACCATATTGCCCAGATAGGTTTCATTCTGCAGCATCTCAGAGATACGCTCGCTGGACCAGAGTCCGGCATAAGGACCTTTACGACCCATGTTCCATCCACAGTAAGTTGCAGGAGTTATAACACCTTCTTCATTGAGTGTTGCCGCAATCTTTCGGCAGCTCATCCCCTCCAGTGCCATAGCAAAGATCCTTCGCACCACAGGAGCTACTTCCTCGTCGATGACAATTTTGTTTTTCTCTGTCGGATGCATCTTATAGCCATACATCGGTTTACCACCAATGAACTGCCCTTTGCGCTGCTTATCTCGCTTAACAGATTTGACCTTCTTGGAAATGTCCTTTGCGTACATGTCGTTCATGATGGCACGGAATGGGGTAATATCATTGGCAGTGGTTTCCACGCCCGTATCGATGCCGTCAAGCAAGGAAATATAGCGCACTCTCTTTTCGGGGAAGTATCGCTCCATATAGTGACCTGTCATGATATAGTCACGACCCAGACGGGAAAGGTCTTTGGTGATGACCATGTTGACCTTCTTAGCTTCGATATCCTCGATCATGCGCTGAAAGTCAGGGCGGTCAAAACTGGTACCGCTCCAGCCGTCATCGATATAGGTATCATAGACCGAAAGGCCATGCTGCTGAACGAATTCATTGAGCAAAGATTTCTGGTTGGTTACACTCTGGGATGGCCCTTTGGTCTCATCCTCCTTTGATAAACGGATGTACAATGCGACATGGTAATCCATTGGATTGCTTATTTCTAAGTACATAGGTTCCTCCTTGAAATAAGCGACCACTCATCGCAAACATTGTACAATGGGTTTCTCAGGTGTCGCAAGGATGCGGACAAGATAAAGCCGAAAAGATTCCTCCAGCAATTCAGCGAGGCTCTTTTCGGCTTCG
>JAZUBL010000023.1:0-2335 GCA_045638545.1 Acutalibacteraceae bacterium
ATAATATCACGCCTATATCCAAATGTCAACACTTTTTTGAATCTTTTTTGAGAAATTCTCATTTTATTTTTTCGCATTTTTACCAATCTCTATATGTAGTAGTTACAATTTATTTCTGCGCTTTTGTGGGGTTTTGCACAAATACTTTTTCTGCAATTCTT
Organism: Acutalibacteraceae bacterium; assembly: GCA_045638545.1. Classification (GTDB taxonomy): domain Bacteria; phylum Bacillota; class Clostridia; order Oscillospirales; family Acutalibacteraceae; genus UMGS1071. The sequence continues at coordinate 162 of JAZUBL010000023.1, forward strand.
TGCCAGACATAATCATTTTTCCCTGCACATACTAGTGAATACCATTTTATTTCTTCCGGCGGACAAATTATTTGAAAAAGGATGTGCATTATGAAACGACTTTCCATAAAAAACTCCACGCTGCGTTATCTGGTCGGCATCGGCCTGGTGATTCTTTTTAATGTGTGCGTAATCGGCATGGTCACCACCTATTATCAGAACGAGACCAGTCAGATAGAAACCCTCTCCAGGGTCGGCTCTCAGGGCGACGAAGTGCGCGCCATCCAGCAGAAGCTGAACCAGCTGGGCTACGGTGTGCAGGTGGACGGCATTTATGGCAGCACAACCAAGCAGGCTGTGATTGCCTTTCAGAAGGCCAACGGTCTCAGCGCCGACGGAATTGCCGGCGAGAAGACACTGGCCGCTCTTGGTATTACAGGGAGCACTGGCGGCGGTTCCGGAGACGTCTCTCCTATCGGCTCTTTCAGCAGCAATGATATCAGCCTGCTTGCGCGAATCATCTCCGCTGAGGCGCGGGGCGAACCTTATGAGGGACAGGTTGCTGTTGGCGCTGTCATTTTAAATAGAATCGAGCACCCGTCCTTTCCAAACACGCTGGCCGGTGTGATCTATCAGCCCAACGCCTTTTCCTGTTTATATGATGGCGGCGTGAACGCAGCAGTGGCAGACTCTGCCTATCGTGCCGCACGAGATGCCATTAACGGCGCTGATCCATCCGGCGGCGCGATCTATTATTATAACCCGGCCAAGGCCACCAGCAAGTGGATCTTCTCCCGGCCGACGATTACGGTGATCGGCAGCCATCGGTTCTGCTCTTAGTCAGTAGTATCGTATATAGGTATACAGATATAAGATAAACAATTTGCTCTAACGATAAAAAGCTCCCTTTACACAAGGGAGCCTTTTTATTGTTGCAGAGAGTTGCATCACAATTTTCATAAAATAAAAAGCTCCTCATGATTGCGAGGAGCTTTTTCGAGGAGTGCAGTCATGATATCCGAGAGGATGGGCGACTGCCTGCGGGGGCTTCCCCGCAAAAAAAGGACCTCCCAGAGGAGATCCTTTCTTATATAGTATATGGGAGAGAAATTACTCTGCCTTCTTTGCAACCTTAATGGTATCTTCCTGATCTTCAAATTCCTGGATCAGATCGATTGCCTTCTGCATCTGTGCAAGGTTTGCTTCATCTGTCTTTGTATCGCCATAGATGTAAACGTACTTGCCGCTCTTTGTTGCAGATGCCTTTACCTCATTACCGAGAACGCTGAATGTACCGTTCTCCTTAACGCTGTCGATTGTAGCCTTTGCTGTCTCGCTCAGGTTGTTCAGGTCGTACTCATAGAACTCTGTGATGATGGTTGTATCACCAAACTTGAACTGATACTTTCTGCCTGCCTTTGCGCCGATTACGTCAGCCTTCATATCAACATAGTTGCCTGCGATGATGCCGTTGCCTTCCAGGTAATCGCAGAGGCCTTCCAGACCCTTTGCATCCAGCTCTTCAAGTTCCATTGTGCCTGCCACAACAGATGGCGCTTCTACAGTCTCGCCGCTGCCGCCGCAGCCTGTCAGTGTAACTGCGGTTACCACTGCTGCAGCCATTGCGCCCAGAATGATCTTTTTCTTCATTATATGGTACCTCACTTGTTATATTTTTCGAATACAATTACAATAATATAATAGTATACCGCATCTCCTGCAAAAATACAAGATATTTGTGTGGAATGGGCTTTTTATAGCCGAAAAAAACTTTTTTGAAAAAATTTTAAAAAACTTTAAAAAAGGTGTTGACATTTGAATTTATATGCTATATAATAACACTTGTCCTTAGGGGACAGCAACATATGGCGGCATAGCTCAGTTGGCTAGAGCATTCGGTTCATACCCGGAGTGTCGATGGTTCAAGTCCATTTGCCGCTACCATATGGCCCGGTGGTCAAGCGGTTAAGACACCGCCCTTTCACGGCGGTAACACGGGTTCGATTCCCGTCCGGGTCACCACACCAAGCAGATGCAGATTGCATCTGCTTTTTTTATTTTCTCTGAACAATCTCAAAAACAATCCTGAGGATACAAATGGAATTAAAACACAGAAAGCGAAATCGATTAATTGAATATGAATACAATACACCCAATGCTTATTTCATCACAATCTGCACGAAGAATCGCACACC
>JAZUBL010000024.1:0-1618 GCA_045638545.1 Acutalibacteraceae bacterium
GTTCCGGCAACCAAAGAAGTCAAATCCAGCAGGAATACTTCCTTGTCGCGGAGCTTATACGGCACTTCACCGGCCGCGATTCTCTGCGCAAGACCTTCAGCAATTGCCGTCTTACCAACGCCGGGTTCACCGATCAGGCAAGGATTATTCTTCTGACGGCGGTTGAGGATCTGGATCACACGCTCGGTTTCCACATCACGACCAATCACCTTATCCAGTTTACCCTCTCTTGCTCTGGCTGTAAGATTCATGCAATAGCTGTCAAGGAACTTATGCTTCTTGACTTTCTTTTTCTTCTTGCCGTCATTCTCCTCGTCCTGAGGCTGCTCGTCTTTCTTCGCCGGCAGATTTCCTGCAGCACCAAACAATTGATTTAAAAGCGGAAATGTCGCTGTACGGCTTTCCACCTCGTCATCATCTTCACTTTCCTCTATCTGACCGAACATGCTGCTCATTTCATCGGTCAGGTTATCCAGATCCTCATCAGAGAATCCCATTTGTTTAACAGCAGATTCGATCTGCGGAACACCCAGACTGCGGGCGCATTTCAGGCAATAGCCTTCGTTCATCGTAACGCCGTTTTCAATTTTTGTAATAAAAACAACAGCGAGATTTTTTTTGCATTTCGTACACAATTTTGGCTGCATACACGATCACTTCCTTTCTTCCGGACAATATACCACAGATTATCCAAAAAGATAAAACAAATTATGAATTTTCAGCAGATTCTGGGCATTCAAATTTTTCCACACCGTCATCATACCACAAATGGGTCATATACAGTCCACCCGGCGGAACAGTCGGTCCAGCCGCTGTACGGTTGCCGGAATCGAGAATCTCACCGATCTGCGATGGCGGGAATTTTCCTTCCGCTGCGTACACCACAGTGCCTGCCATGGCGCGGGCCATGTTATACAAGAAACCGTTAGCGCAAACCCGCAGGTATATCAGATTACCCTTACGCTCTACATTGTAATAGTATACTGTGCGGACAGTAGATTTTACATCCGTTCCTACAGAACGTACTGCAGCAAAATCATGGGTTCCCACAAATTGCTGCGCCGCTTCCTGCATGATCTTCTCATCCAGATGTTTCGGGTAAAACCATGCACGGTTCACGTAGAATGGATCTCTGACTCTGGAATTATAAATAACATATGTGTATTCCTTGCGAGCGCAGGAACCAATCGCATTAAAATCCTCATGCACATCAAATGCTTTTGTAACTACAATATCAGCAGGCAGGTGGGTATTTAGTGCATATGGAAGTCTGTCTGCAGGAATGGTAGATGTTGTGCGAAAGTTCGCTACGTAGCACTTAGCATGAACACCGGCATCCGTACGTCCGCAACCGGTCACGTGAGTATCATGCCCAACAACCATAGCAACCGCTTTCTCCAGGGTCTGCTGTACAGTCGCAAGATTCTTCTGCATCTGCCAGCCATGGTACGCAGTACCTTCATATGTTAAGAATAAGGCAATATTACGCATAGCAACCTCACAGACCAAAACTGCGTAACACAAAAATGCATACAAGCAGTGTTACTCCAAGGAGGAATCCATAAAAGTCCCCTCTTTTATAACGAAGCAACTTCATTTTTGTGCGTCCGTCACCGCC
>JAZUBL010000025.1:0-13253 GCA_045638545.1 Acutalibacteraceae bacterium
GCAATGGAGAGCAGAACTGCGATCTGCGGCTGCATATCAGTTGGGAAACCAGGGTGCGGCATTGTCTTAACATTGCAGCGGTTCAGGTGACCCTCGCACTTTACACGTACAGAATCATCATATTCTTCGATAGTAACACCCATCTCAATCAGCTTTGCAGAGATAGACTCCAGGTGCTTTGGAATAACGTTCTTAATGAGAACGTCACCACGGGTTGCAGCTGCTGCAACCATGTATGTTCCAGCCTCAATCTGGTCAGGGATTACACAGTATTCTGTTGCATGGAGATATGGTACACCATGAATCTTAATCATGTCTGTGCCAGCACCGCGAACGTCTGCACCCATAGAGTTCAGGAAGTTTGCCAGGTCAACAATATGTGGCTCCTTCGCTGCGTTCTCGATGATTGTAACGCCCTCTGCCTTAACAGCAGCCAGCATAATATTGATTGTTGCGCCAACGGAAACATTGTCCATATAGATGGTTGTGCCCTTCAGCTTATCAGAATAAACATCAACCATGCCGTTGTCGATACTGTAATCACAGCCAAGCGCAGCAAAGCCCTTCAGATGCTGGTCAATTGGACGTACGCCAAAATCACAGCCACCAGGCATTGCTACAACTGCATGAGAACAACGACCAAGCAGAGCACCCAGCAGATAGTAGGAACCGCGAATATTTCTCGCCAGTTCTGCAGGTGCAACATGTGTACGGATCGGACGTGGATCAATTTCAATTGTAGTTTTGTTAATGGTACGGATTACCGCACCCATATCCTGAATAATGCGAATTACCGCTCTAATATCGCTGATGTTTGGAACATTCTCGATACGACATACTTCATCGCACAAAACCGCAGCAGGAATGATCGCTACGGCAGCATTTTTAGCACCGCTGATTTCAATTTCGCCAACAAGACGCTTACCACCGGTTATTACAAATTTATCCAAAGCTGCACGCTCCTATTTTAATATTCAAAAAATACAAATTTATTATTTACAAACAGCTCCAAAATATGAGCCAAAATCTTCATTACAGAAATCCGGGCAATTTCCCGGCAGAATAGACTATATATGCTAATGATAATATAAAAGCTAGGAATTGTCAAGAACAGAAGGGATATTTCTCGGCTTTCTGTAGCTGAACATGAAGAAGATACTACTTTAACTTTTTGCACGCGTATTCTTTGGCGCAATCTTTCCTGCGGTGAATCCCTGTTTGATTTTTTGCATGATTCTCCCCTCCTCCGGCAATACTTCTAGGGCTGAAAGTCGAAGGAGGCATGCTTGTTGCAATATAATAAAGTGGAAATTTGTGGAGTTAATACCGCAAAGCTGGAAGTATTGTCAGAAGAAGAAAAAAATGAGCTGTTGATCCGTGTTAAAGATGGTGATATGGAGGCGCGGGAAAAGTTGATAAAAGGTAATCTGCGGCTTGTATTGAGCGTTATTCAACGCTTTACCAACCGTGGAGAAAATATGGATGATCTGTTTCAGATCGGATGTATCGGTCTGATGAAAGCAATTGACGGCTTTGATGTGACGCTTGGTGTAAAGTTCAGCACTTATGGCGTTCCTATGATTCTTGGAGAGCTGCGCCGGTATTTGCGGGATAACAATGCAATTCGGGTCAGTCGATCGCTGAAGGATATTGCATACCGCGCAATGCAGGAAAAAGAGCGTCTGACCAATCTTCACGGCAGAGAGCCGACTATAGATGAAATTGCAAAAAATCTGAATATTAAACGGACAGAAGTTGTTCTGGCACTGGAGTCTATAGTGGAACCCGTTTCGTTGTATGAGCCTGTTTTTTCTGATGGAGGCGATACCATTTATGTGATGGATCAGTTAGGAGACCATAATGATGATAAAAACTGGCTGGATGAAATCGCTCTTCGCGAAGCGATTAAAAATTTAAATGAACGGGAAAAACGAATCATGACCATGCGCTTTTTTAATGGAAAGACGCAAATGGAAGTTGCAGCAGAGATCGGAATTTCACAGGCACAGGTTTCTCGACTGGAAAAAGGTGCACTGAAAAAAATTAAAAATGAAATCTGATTCCATGCGAAATCAGAGAAAATCGTTTAAAAAGTTTTATTTTCGGTAGAAATTCGGAAGTTTCACCCCACAATGATTGACATTTTATTTTATTTCTCTTATCATGGAGTAGAATAATATGTTTTAGAAAGGGTGTGAGACAATGGCGAAAAAGATGATGATGATTCTGAATCCGACATCCGGTAAAGGTGGTTTGCGTAATCATCTGCAGGATATCCTTCAATTGTTTCACCGTTGTGGTTGGGAGGTAACAGTCTTCCCTACCCACAAAGCAGGCGATGCGACAGAATATGCAAAAAATCGATATAAAGATTTTGACCTGGTTGTTTGCTGCGGCGGCGATGGCACACTGAACGAAACAATTACTGGTTTAATGCAGCAGCCGATTCAGCCGAAACTTGGCTACATTCCTGTTGGAACAGCCAATGATCTGGCAGCTACACTGAAATTGAAGAAGAACCCTGTTGCAGCGGCGGCAGATATTATGAAAGGCCGGGAATTTTTCCACGATATCGGTCACTTTAACGATCGGTATTTCTCCTATATCTGCGCAATGGGTACATTTTCCAATATTTCTTACTCTACCCCACAGTCCATGAAGAAAAATCTTGGCAAGGTGGCATATGTTTTAGAGGCAATCAAGAACATCAGTGATATTAAGCCGCGCCATGTGAAAATTACTATTGATGGACAAACCATTGAAGATGATTTTGCAGTGTGCAGTATTATCAACTCCCACGCTTATGCAGGTCTGTTCAAATTAAAAAAAGACGGCCTTGCGTTTGATGACGGTATTTTTGAGGTTCTGCTGATTAAGCATCCAAAGAATCCAATTGAGGTTTCTATTATTATGGAGCAGCTGATTCATCAGAATTACGACAATAAAAAATATGTTTACCTTCACCACGGAAAAGACATTCAGGTGCATCTTGAAAAAGATACACCGTGGTGTCTTGATGGTGAATTTGGCGGCAATTATCGAGACATTTCCATTAGGGCCTGTGATCGGAAAATGATTTTCCGTGCAGGAAAGTAAAAAAGCAAGCAGAAATTTTCTGCTTGCTTTTTCTTTTACTGAAACGAATCAGCTGTTTTTGTCAACAACGTGGAATGTCTTCAGGTTGCCGGCTTTTTCACTTCTCTTGTCCAGTTCCGCCATAACGTCTTCCAGCGGAATACCCTGGTTAACCATGAGAACCATCAGGTGATAAAGAAGGTCAGAAATTTCAAGAACAGTTTCCTTGTTATCGTTGTTCTTTGCGGCAATGATTACTTCACTGCATTCTTCACCGCACTTTTTCAGAATCTTATCAACGCCCTTATCAAACAGATAGGAAGTGTAAGAACCTTCCGGTTTTGTTTCTTTTCTGCTTACAATTGTATCGTATAAATTCTGCAGTACTTCATTCTGCATACTTAATCCCTCCAAACTTCATTGAAAAAACAGGTGTGAGAACCTGTATGGCAAGCTGCGCCGGTCTGCTCGACTACAACGAGCAGTGTGTCGTCGTCGCAATCACCGTGAATCGAAATCACTTTCTGCAGATGGCCGGAAGTGGCACCTTTGTTCCACAGTTCCTGTCTGGAACGGCTGTAGAACCAGGTATAGCCTGTTTCCAGTGTTTTCTGCATGGATTCCCGATTCATGTAAGCAAGCATCAGCACATCTTTTGTGCCAGCTTCCTGAACGACTGCTGGAAGCAGTTCAGCCTTTACAAAAAAGCTGTCTACCAGTTCCGGTGCGATTTTAGCACCATTTGCTGCGATAATATCCATGTCTGCCTCCTATGCTTTTGCTGTGGTGATTGCTTCGCTGAGATTTAATGCGCCGGTATAGATTGCCTTGCCGGTGATCATACCGTACAGGTTCAGATTTTTGCAGTCTGCAACATCATCCAGTTTACTGATACCGCCGCTTGCTACGATATCGCAGGAAACAGCTTTGTTCAGTGCGTCAAGCTGCTCCAGATTTGGGCCGGACATCATACCGTCACGGGAAATATCTGTAAAGATAATAACCTTAACGCCAACCTTTTCCATCTCTTTTGCAAGATCGATATAATCGATCTCAGACTGATCAGTCCAGCCCTCTGCAGCAACTTTGCCGTTCATGGCATCAATGCCGACAACGATGCGTTCGCCATATTTTTCCACAGCTTCTTTTACCAGTGCTGGATTTTTAATGGCAACAGAACCAAGAATAACTCTTGCAACACCATTCTGAAGATAGAAATCGATGGTCTCCATGTCGCGGATACCGCCGCCGATTTCCACTTTCAGGCCGGTATTTTTTGCAACATCAAAGATGATGTCAGCATTCACCGGCTTTTTGGCTTTTGCGCCGTCCAGATCTACCATGTGGATCCATTCTGCGCCGGCTGCCTCGAAAGATTTTGCTGTTTCCAGTGGATTTTCTGCTACTTTATGGGCAGTAGCATAATCGCCCTTAAACAGACGGACACAGGTACCGTCCTTTAAATCAATTGCAGGAAAAATTAACATTCCATGTCCCTCCGTTACAATACACCTTTTGTAGACAGCACTGCGTTGCTGTCATTCTGCTTCACTGCCAGACGCATAGCGTGCGCAATGGATTTGAAGATCGCCTCGATGCAGTGGTGTGCATTGGTGCCGTATTCCAGTTTTGTATGCAGTGTCAGCCCTGCATTTACGGCAAAGGCACGAACAAATTCTTCGGTCATGCAGCTGTCATAGTCGCCAACTTTTTCCTGCAGAAACTGTGCGTTAAATACAACGAACGGTCTGCCGCTGATGTCGAGAGACGTAAATGCCAGTGCCTCGTCCATCGGTACATAGAAGCTGCCAAAGCGTGCAATGCCTGCCTTGTCACCTAATGCCTTGGCAAATGTCTGACCAAGCACAATACCTGTATCTTCAATAGTGTGGTGGCAGTCTACGTGAAGATCTCCCTTCACTGTCAGCTCCAGGCCAAAGCCGCCGTGTGTTGCAAAAGCGTTCAGCATATGGTCAAAGAAACCAATGCCGGTTTCAATTTTTACAGGGCCGCCATCCAGATTCAGGGACAGGGTAATATCAGTTTCTCTTGTGGTACGGGTAATGGTTGCCGTTCTCATATTACGCTTCCCCTTTCTCCAGATAGTTTTTCAACGCAGCAATCAGCGCGGCATTTTCTTCTTCGGTGCCAGCTGTGATGCGCAGATAACCAGTTGTAAAGTAACGAATTGCAATGCTGTTTTCCAGCAGATATTCGTAAATTTCTTTTGCTTTTTCTGTCTTCAGGTACACAAAGTTTGTGCAGCTGTCATACATTGTAAAAGCATTTGGATATGTTTCCATCAGTGCTGCAATTTCCTCAGACAGCTCTTTGCGGGATTCAATAATATCTTCTGTGCAAAGGCGCATAATGTCCGGATTGCCGTAAATCACAGAACCGATCTCCTGTGTCAGTACATTGGAGTTGTATGGAGATTTTACCGCTCTCAGCGCGTTGGTCAGTGTTTCATTTGCAACGGAGAAACCAAGGCGCACGCTCGCCATACCAAACGCTTTGGAGCAGGTGCGCAGGATAATCAGGTTGTCAAAATCATTAACGCGATCCAGCAGGGACTGATCCCAGAAATCCATGTAGGCTTCATCAAGCACAACCAGCGCTTCTACAGATTCAATCAAACGAAGCACATCTTCCCTCTTTAATCCAAGAGAAGTTGGATTGCATGGATTGGAGAAGATGATCATGTTGGCACCAACTTCATTAGAAGTTGCAATCAGCTTGTCCACGTCAATGGTCAGATCTTCTCTTTTCTGAACAGTTACCAGTTCTGCCTCTGCGATAGAAGCGTAGAAGCGGTACATGGAGAAGTCTTCAGAGAGTGTGATCACTTTATCACCGCTCATCAGGAATGCAGTCATAATAATAGAGATACTCTCATCAGAACCGTTCCAGGCAGTAACCAGTCGAGGGTCTACTCCATAATATGCTGCAAATTTTGCACAGACTTCCTTTGCCAGCGGATCCGGATAACGGTTAAAGTTTACTGCTGCAATGCGTTCGTCAATATCCAATCGAAGCGCATCCGGCATATTATAAAAGGATTCATTGGCGTCCAGACGAATCTTATAGTTGCCCTGGATCGGATCATATGGTTTCAGATCCCGGATTTTTTTATTTAATACATAAGCCATAATAACACTGCTTTCTAAGTTAGATTAAAAACGAACCTTAATGGAATTTGCGTGTGCTGTGAGACCCTCTGTCTCAGCCAGCTTCACGATATCGTCGTGTGCATCGCGCAGTGCGTCTTCAGTGTAGTAAATAAAGCTGGATTTCTTCACGAAGCTGTCCACAGAAAGCGGAGAGAAGAAACGAGCTGTGCCGCTTGTTGGGAGAACGTGGTTAGGACCTGCATAGTAGTCGCCCAGTGGTTCCGGTGCATAATTGCCCAGGAACAGAGAACCGCAGTTATCCAGTCTGCCGATGTATTCCAGCGGGTTCTTTGCGCAGAGCTCCAGGTGTTCCGGTGCCAGGTCATTTGCAAACTGTACTGCTTCTTCCATAGTTTCACAAACAATAATTGCACCGAAATCATCAAGGGACTTGTTAATGATATCCTTACGCTCCAGAGTTTCTACCTGCTTGTAGATTTCTGTGATAGTTTCGTTTGCAATTTCTTCAGAGGTTGTCAGGAGAATTGCAGAAGCCAGAACGTCGTGCTCAGCCTGAGACATCAGGTCTGCAGCAAGGAACTTTGGATTTGCAGTTTCGTCAGCAACGATCAAGATCTCACTTGGACCTGCAATCATGTCGATATCAACAACGCCGTACAGCTGCTTCTTTGCAGTTGCAACGAAGATATTACCAGGGCCAACGATCTTGTCTACCTTTGGAATAGACTCTGTACCATATGCCAGTGCTGCAACTGCCTGTGCGCCGCCAACCAGAAATACACGGTCGACGCCTGCGATATATGCTGCTGCCATAATATCAGGATTAGGCATACCGTTCTTTGCTGGTGGTGTTACCATGATGATTTCCTTAACGCCTGCAATCTGTGCAGGGATTGCGTTCATCAGAACGGAAGATGGGTATGCTGCTGTGCCGCCCGGTACATAGATACCAGCTTTTTCCAGACCACGTACACGCTGGCCAAGAATAACGCCATTTTCTTGTGTGTCCAGCCAGCTCTGCTGCTTCTGCTTCTTGTGGAAATCACGGATATTTGCTGCTGCGCGCTCTAATGCTTCGATGAATGCAGGCTCACACTGCTGCATCAGTTCTTTGATCTCCTCACGGGAAATTTCCAGTTTTTCCGGTGCCTTGCCATCAAACTTTTCGGTGTATGCCTTTACAGCTGCGTCACCGTTCACACGAACATTTTCCAGGATGTCTGCAACGATCGCATCAACTTTTCTATCTTTTTCACCTGCGCGAGCCATCAGCTGCGCAACAAACTCTTTTGTTGTTTTTTCATCTTTTTTTACTAATTGGATCATAGCATTAACCCTCCTGTACTTCTTCGTTAATCACTTTATTAATTTTATCAACAAGTGCCTCAATATCTTTTTTGCGTAATTTCAGGCTTGCTGTATTTACGATCATTCTTGCGGAAATATCGCATACTTTTTCGATAACTTCCAGACCATTTTCTTTTAAAGTGGAACCTGTTTCCACAATATCTACGATTGCATCGGACAGACCCAGCAGCGGACCAAGTTCAACAGAACCTTCGATTTTGATGATACGAACGTCCATTGCTTTGCCTTCAAAGAAAGCAGTTGCTACCTTTGGGTATTTAGTCGCGATAGTCTTTGTATTATAGCCAGCGTAGAAATCCTTGCCCTTAGGACCTGCCAGTGCAAAGCAGCATCTGCCAAAGCCAAGATCCAGAATCTCATAAAAACGAGTGCCGTTTTCGATGATGGTGTCTTTGCCTACAACACCGAGATCGCATACGCCGTGCTCTACGTAGGTAATAACATCAGCTGCTTTTGCCAGCACAACTTCAAATTCATTGTCACCAACCGGTAAAATCAGCTTGCGGCCTTTATTGCGAACAGCAGAGCAATCATAACCGATTTTTTCCAGAAGACCAATGGTATCCTTTTCCAGTCTGCCCTTGGTCAGTGCAATTCTTAATGGTTTCATAGCCTGCTCTCCTTAATCCAGATTCATTGTTTCCACGCGATCTGCAACAAAGTCGATGCGTGGAATTTTTTTCATTTTTGCGTATGCAATTGCTTCTTCTCTTGTTGCCAGCACACTGTTTTCACAGTAGTTGCCGAACTCAACCATATCTGCCATATGGCGCAGCGCTTTGATTTCATAGCCGGCATCACCGTGAACGAGAATTTCAACATTAGCACGCTTTGGGCCTCTGCCCTGTTCAATGAGAACCTGTGTCACTGCATCGACGTCGATCGCAAAACCGATTGCAGGCATTGGTGCATCGAAGCTTGCCAGCAGGTTATCGTAGCGGCCGCCGGAAAGCACTGCATCACCGCAGTCTTCCACATAAGCACTGAATACGATATCTGTATAGTAGTCGTTGCGGTGAACAAGGCCAAGGTCAACCATCATCTTATCGCCAAGATTCAGTTCGCAGAGATCGTCGAACAGTTCTTTCAGATAGGCCAGTGTTGCTTTGGATTTTTCATCCATACAGTATGCGGAAGCTTCCTCGAATACTTCTTTGCCGCCAAACAAACGAGGCAGATTACGCATTGCGTCAACAGCCTTGCTTGGCTCCAATTTATCCAGAATGGTATCCAGCAGCGGATAGTTCTTTGCTTCGATGGAAAGACGGATATCTTCAATTACATCAGCTCCTACAGGAAGCTGCTCTGCAATTGCTTTGAAGAAAGCGGCGTGACCAAGTTCGATTCGGAAATCCGGAACACATTTGCTCAGAGCTTCAATAGCTGTCACAATCACTTCCAGATCTGCGCGGAGACCGTTAGCGCCAATTAGTTCAATGCCGGACTGCATTACTTCGTCGCTCTTACCGCCAAGGCCTGGTGTGTTGCAGTAAACCTGCTGTGTATAATACAAACGAATCGGCTTTGGTTGATTCTGCAGGCGGGTTGCTGTCATTCTGGCAATCGGAACAGTAGAGTCCGGACGCATAACAACAAGACGACCGCGCTTATCAGTCATTTTATACATCAATTCCTGGCCAAACTCTGCACCGTCAAAATGGAAAACATCAAAGAATTCCAGACCAGGTGTCATTACTTCATGGTAACCATGAGCAGTAAATACATCGGCCAGTTTCTTCTCCACGCTGCGGCGTGTAATGCATTCTTCAAATAAAATATCTTTGGTACCCTCTGGGGTAATTTTGTTATATTTCTTCACGTAGGAAACCACCTAACTTACTAATATCAAACGCAAACGCTTTAGTACGCTAATATAATAACACGATGAAAAACCGCTGTCAATAAAAAAATTCACTAAAACAGCGTCATCTGGCTGCTTTCCGGCATATTTTTTAATGCGCCTGCTTCAGACAGAGACTCAATAACTGCTTTGGTTACCTTTGCCCTTGTCTGCAAATCATCAACAGAGATATATTCTCCGCCGAAATTTCGGGCTTCGGCCAGTGCCTCAGCCGCTGTATCGCCAACGCCGCTCAGAGATGAGAACGGCAGACGAATTTTACCGTCTTCTACCAGGAATTTTCTGGAATCAGACTTATATAAATCAACCGGCAGCACCTCAATACCTCTTGCCAGCATTTCGTTAGCAATCTGAAGTGTTGCGTAGAGTGCTTCTTCTTTTGCAGTTGCCTCTTTGCCCTTCATATTGATCTCCGTCATTTTCTTTTTGACGGCAGTTCTGCCCTGAGAAACAACAGCTGCGTCAAAGTCTTCACCGCGAACGGTAAAGTATGCTGCATAATATTCTGTTGGTCTGTGCACTTTGTACCAGCCAAGGCGCAGTGTTGCGATCATATAAGCAGCAGCGTGAGCTTTCGGGAACATGTACTTGATCTTCATACAGGAGTCAATGTACCATTCCGGCACATTATGCTCGCGCATGGCAGAGAGATGTTCTTCTGTCAGCTGTTTGGATGCTTTACCCTTACGGGTAATCTCCATGATTTTAAAAGCCATTTGAGGGTCAAGACCTTTCAGCATCAGGTATGTCATAATGCTGTCACGTGTACCGATAACTTCGGAAATTGTACAGGTTCCGTTTTTGATCAGATCCTGCGCGTTGCCAAGCCAAACGTCAGTACCGTGCGACAGACCAGAAACCTGCAGAAGGTCGGAGAATGTTTTTGGCTGGGAATCAATCAGCATCTGACGAACGAAGCTGGTACCAACTTCCGGCAGCGAGAATGTGCCGGTCAGAGAATCGATATCCTCTGGCTTAACGCCAAGGGCATCGGTAGAGGTAAACAAGGACATAACATCTGGGTCACTCATTGGTACTTTGGAAATCGGTACGCCGGTATAGTCTTCCAGATAACGATAAATCGTCGGCACATCATGGCCCAGCTCGTCCAGCTTACAGATGGTATCATGGATCGAGTGGAAGTCGAAGTGCGTTGTAATGTTATCGGATTTCTGGTCGTTTGCCGGACGCTGCACCGGGCAGAAGTCATATACTTCATGGCCTCTTGGTACAACAACCATGCCGCCTGGATGCTGACCGGTTGTACGTTTCACGCCGGTACAGCCTGTTGCCAGACGCAGTTCCTCTGCTTTTGGAATGATGATACCGCGTTCTTCTGCATATTTGCGGACAAAGCCGATGGCTGTTTTATCTGCAATGGTACCAATGGTACCCGCTTTAAACACATTATCCTTACCGAACAGTGTTTCTGTGTAACGGTGGGCATCACTCTGGTATTCACCGGAGAAGTTCAGGTCGATATCAGGTACCTTATCACCCTTAAAACCAAGGAATGTTTCGAAAGGAATATGGTGACCGTCACGATCGTAGTCGGTGCCGCATTTCGGGCATTTCTTTGGCGGCATATCAAAACCGGAACCATAGCTGCCGTCTACAATAAACTCACTGTTGCAGCAATTTGGACAAACATAGTGCGGCTCCAGCGGGTTAACCTCTGAAATACCGGACATGGTTGCAACAAAAGAGGAGCCAACAGAACCACGGGAACCAACCAGATAGCCGTGGGCTTCGGAGTCGGCAACCAGTTTCTGGGCTGTCATGTACAGTACGGAGAAGCCATACTTTGTAATCGAACCAAGCTCTTTGTCCAAACGCTTCTGTACAATTTCCGGCAGCGGATCACCGTATCTGGCTTTTGTTCGCTCTGTTGTAATGCGGATCAAATCCTCTTCCGCGCCGTCAATAACCGGGTGGAATGTGCCTTCCGGAATTGGGCGGACTTTATCGATCATATCTGCAATTTTCTGCGTGTTGGTTACAACAACTTCATATGCTTTTTCTTCACCCAGATATGCGAATTCTTTCAGCATTTCTGCTGTTGTTTTAAAGTAAAGCGGCGCCTGCTGGTCTGCGTCACTGAACTTCTGCGCAGCCATCAGAATCTTACGATATTCACCGTCTTTCGGATCAAGGAAGTGTACGTCACCGGTTGCAACAACAGGCTTTCCTAACTCCTCACCTAGCTTTACAATGGTGCGGTTAAAGTCACGGAGTTTTTCTTCATCAGCAACACTGCCATTGCGCAGCATAAACTCATTGTTGCCAATCGGCTGGATTTCCAGATAATCGTAGAAATCTGCAATTTCCTTCAATGTTTCCCAAGGCTTTTCATTGAAAATTGCGCGGAACAGTTCACCGGCTTCACAGGCACTGCCCAGCAGCAGGCCTTCCCTATACTTTACCAGCACGCTCTTTGGAATGCGCGGCTGTCTGTGAAAATAATCCAGATGTGCCATGGAGATAAGGCGATAGAGATTCTTCAGACCAACCTGATTCTGCACCAGAATAATCTGGTGATTAGAGCGGAGTTTTTTCGGATCACCGCCGGCCAGTGCAGTGTTGATATCCATCACTGTTTTCGCATTGGTGTCATCCTGCAAACGAACAAGCAGCTGCAGGAAAATTGCTGCCAGCATCTGTGCGTCGTCAGAAGCACGGTGGTGATTGAAATCGCCAAGGCGCATATATTTTGCAACAGTGTCCAGCTTGCAGTTCTTAATATCTTTCAGCAGAGAGCGGCACATCGGCACACTGTCGATGTATGCATATTGAAATTCCATACCGCTGCGTTTTGCAGCTGCACGGACAAAAGAAGTGTCGAATTCTGCGTTGTGTGCAACGAGAACAGCATCTTCACCGCAGAAATCATAGAACATACGGAGCGCTTCTGCTTCCAGCGGTGCGCCCTGCACCATTTGGTCTGTAATACCGGTCAGCTCTGTAATTTTCTGTGGAATCTTCATTTGTGGATCCACAAATGTATTGAACACGTCTGTTACTTCACCATTGTGAATACGCACTGCACCGATTTCTGTAATTCTGTCGTTGTTAGGACTGAGACCGGTTGTCTCCAGGTCAAAACAGATAAAGTCATCAGTCAGCAGATGGTTAGAATGTCCGGTAACTGCCGGAACAAGGTCATTGACAAAGTAAGCTTCTACGCCATAGATTACCTTGATTTCGCCGCCGTTTCGCTCAATAGCTTCTGCTGCATTCATTGCATCTGGGAACGCCTGTGCAACACCGTGGTCAGTGATGGCGATGGCCGGATGTCCCCATTCGTGGGCACGCTTGATCAGGTCGCCGGCAGAGTTTACACCGTCCATGCTGGACATGGAGGTGTGCAGGTGCAGTTCTACGCGCTTTGTAGCAGCTTTATCTTCCACCTGAATCTGCTTAACAGTTGCAATATTTTTTGCGCGGAGTACGTTTTCGCGGTCATATTTATCATATTCTACGTCACCGCTGACGAGAATGGACATTCCTTTTTTCAGGGTATCCAACTCTCTGCATTGTTTTGCGTCTTCGATAATTTTCAGAGAAATGGAACCGGTGTAGTCGGTGATCTGTACGCTGAAAATTTTCTTGCTGTTATCGCGGGTCGTTTTGGATTCTACACCGAAAATTTCACCCCAGACAGTTACCTTGCCCATATCCGGCACAACTTCGCCCAATGGTGTTGGTTTACCGGTTTTAATTGCTCGGCCGTATAAAACGCGTGCGGTTTCCGGAATATAAGTCGGCATCATGGTGTCTTCGTCACGG
This sequence comes from Acutalibacteraceae bacterium, assembly GCA_045638545.1. Classification (GTDB taxonomy): domain Bacteria; phylum Bacillota; class Clostridia; order Oscillospirales; family Acutalibacteraceae; genus UMGS1071. The sequence goes on from JAZUBL010000025.1 coordinate 13,222, forward strand.
ACTTCAATGACGGTGACAGGTGCGTTATCAGA
>JAZUBL010000026.1:0-26665 GCA_045638545.1 Acutalibacteraceae bacterium
TATATTTTTATCAAAGGAATTACCAAAAAACTCTTGCAATCTTATTGATTTGTGATATGATATTATTAAGTAATACTATGTAATACTATCAAAAGGAGGACTCGCACAATGGGTAAAAAAGAGGAGAACAATCTTCCCCTGTATTTATTCCATCAAGGAACAAACTATAAAGCATACGAGTATCTTGGCCTGCATAAAACATCTTATGAGGGCAAAGACGGCATGGTTTTCCGTGTGTGGGCACCTGACGCAAAATCTGTAACTGTTGTTGGTGATTTTAACGATTGGAACGAATTTTCGCACCCAATGAATAAAATCAGTGACGGTGTTTGGGAATGCTACATCCCATTTGTACTGGAGGAATATACTCTGTACAAATACTGCATTGAAACACCAAGCGGCGAAAAAGTTTGCAAGGGCGACCCATACGGATATCACTTTGAACTCCGTCCGGGTACTGCATCAAAATATTACGACATTGAAGGCTATAAGTGGAATGACGCTGCCTGGTTCCGCCAGAAGAAAAAGCGCCCGCACTACAATGGCCCTGTGAATATCTATGAGATCCACCTCGGTTCCTGGCGTATTCACCATGACGGCAACTTCTACTCTTATGACAAGATTGCAGAAGAGCTGATTCCGTACGTAAAAGACATGGGCTTTACTCACGTAGAGCTGATGCCGATCACCGAGTATCCTTTTGATGACTCCTGGGGTTATCAGGTTACCGGCTATTTCGCTCCAACCTCCCGTTACGGCACTCCAAAGGACTTCATGGCCTTTGTAGACAAGTTCCACCAGGCTGGCATCGGCGTTATTCTGGACTGGGTACCGGCACACTTCCCAAGAGACTCTGCCGGTCTTGCAAAGTTTGACGGCGCAGCCTGCTACGAATACGCTGACCCACGCAAAGGCGAACACGCTGACTGGGGCACCCTGGTATTCGACTACGGCCGCAACGAGGTTATCAGCTTCCTCATTTCCAGCGCAATGTTCTGGATCGAGAAGTATCACATCGACGGCATCCGTATGGACGCTGTTGCTTCCATGCTGTATCTTGACTACAGCCGTGACCACGGCCAGTGGGTTGCCAACGAATACGGCGGCAACGAAAATCTGGAAGCAATCGCATTCCTGCGCAAGCTGAATGAAGTGATGTTTGCAGAATTCCCGGATATCATGATGATCGCAGAAGAGTCTACCGCTTGGCCAATGGTTTCCAAGCCAACTGATATCGGCGGTCTGGGCTTTAACTACAAGTGGAATATGGGCTGGATGAACGATATGCTCCGCTATATGTCTCTGGACCCAATCTACAGAAAGTTCAACCACGACTGCCTGACCTTCTCCTTCTTCTATGCATTCTCCGAGAACTTCGTTCTGCCGATCTCTCACGATGAAGTAGTACACGGCAAGTGTTCTCTCATCAACAAGATGCCTGGCAACAACGAAGAGAAGTTTGCAAACTATCGTGCCTTCCTGGCATATATGATGGCCCACCCTGGCAAGAAGCTGCAGTTTATGGGCAATGAGTTCGCACAGTTCATCGAGTGGAACAACAAGCAGGGTCTGGACTGGCTGCTGCTGGATTACCCAATCCATCAGAGAGCAGAGCTGTTCAACAAAACACTGAACCACCTCTATCTGGATACTCCTGCTATGTGGGAAGTTGACTTCTCCTGGGAAGGCTTCTCCTGGATCTCCAACGATGACTACACCCAGAGCGTTATTGCCTTCCGCCGTTTCGACCAGAAGGGCAATGAAATCATCATCGTCTGCAACTTTGTACCGGTGCAGCGCGACAACTACTCCATCGGTGTTCCTTACGGCGGCGTTTATGCTGAAGTATTCAACACAGATGCTGTGGAATTCGGCGGTTCCGGCGTAACCAACGGCGATGCAATCAAGTCTGTCAACGAGCCAATGCACGGCTTTGATCAGTCTATCAACCTGACTCTCCCACCAATGTCCGTTATGTACTTTAAGGTAAAGCGCAAGAATCCTGTGCGCAAGCCAAAAGCTACACCGGTTAAGGTAGAAAAAGAAGAGGCAAAGGAAGAAAAGGCTGCTGTAAAGAAGCCAGCTGCAAAGACTGCTAAGACAACTGCAGCAAAAACTGCTGCAGAGCCTGCCGCCAAGACTGCGGCAAAAACCACTGCAGGCGCAAAAAAATGCGGCTGCAAAAAAACAGCCAAAACAGAGAAATCTGCTGATAAATAAGCTTACCCAACCAAATTCAATTTATAGATGTTAATTTTCAAGGAGGAATAGAGATATGTTACCTAAACAAGAAGTCATTGCCATGTTGCTTGCAGGCGGACAAGGCAGCCGTCTTGGCGTTCTGACAAGAAACCTGGCAAAACCAGCTGTTCCATTCGGCGGCAAATATAGAATTATTGACTTCCCACTTTCCAACTGCATCAATTCCGGTATCGAGACAGTCGGCGTTCTGACACAGTATCAGCCACTGATCCTCAACGAGTACATCGGCAACGGCCAGCCATGGGATCTGGACCGTATGAACGCAGGTGTGCACGTTCTGCCTCCATATCAGAACAGCAAGAAGTATGACTGGTACAAGGGCACAGCAAACGCTATTTACCAGAACATCCACTTCGTAGATCGTTATGATCCTGACTATGTTGTAATCCTCTCCGGTGACCACATTTACAAGATGGACTACTCTGAGATGGTTACTTTCCATAAAGAAAACAACGCAGCATGCACCATTGCTGAGATGGAAGTTCCTATGGAAGAAGCTTCCCGTTTTGGTATCCTGAACACCAATCCGGACGGCTCCATCTATGAATTTGACGAGAAACCAAAGGTACCAAAGAGCAATAAGGCTTCCATGGGTATCTATGTATTCTCCTGGGATAAGCTCCGCAAGTACCTCATCGAAGACGAAGAGGATCCTAACTCCTCCAACGACTTCGGTCACGATATCCTGCCAAAGATGCTCAACGCTGGCGAGCGCATGATGGCTTGGGAATTCTGCGGCTACTGGAAAGACGTTGGTACCATCGATTCTCTCTGGGAATCCAACATGGACCTGCTGAATCCAAAAGTAGAGATGAAGCTCAACGACGACAGCTGGAAGATCTACTCCCGCAACCCAATCCGTCCTCCACACTACATTGGCAACAAGGCAAGCGTACAGGCTTCCCTCATTACAGAAGGCTGCGGCATCTACGGTTCTGTTGACTCTTCCGTTATCTTCAATAACGTAACAGTTGAGTGCGGCGCTACCGTTACCGATTCCATCATCATGCCAGGTGCAACCATCAAGTCCGGTGCTACTGTTCAGTATGCAATCATCGGTGAAGATTCTGTAATCGGCGAAGGTGCTGTTGTTGGTAAGCGTCCTGAAGACATCGAAAACAAGGATGACTGGGGCATTGCTGTTGTTGGCGAAGACTGCATCATTAAGCCAGGCGCTGTTGTAGCTCCAAAAGAAATGATCGATGCAGAACAAAATAATAAGGAGGCTTAATTACTATGCGTGCAAACAATGTTGTTGGAATTCTGTTTTCCAATGTTCATGATGAAAAACTCCCTGAATTAACTCAGAAGAGAACAATGGCCTCCGTACCATTCGGCGGCAGATATCGTCTCATCGACTTCCCACTTTCCAATATGGTAAACTCCGGCATTTTCAATGTTGGTGTTGTAACAAAGAGCAACTACCTGTCTCTGATGGATCACCTCGGCTCCGGTAAGTCCTGGGATCTCTCCAGAAAAAGACAGGGTCTCACCCTGCTCCCACCATTCAGCGACAACGGCAACGTATACAACAGCCGTGTAGACGCACTGTCTTCCATCCGTAACTTCCTGACAAGCGTACAGGAAGATTACGTTCTGCTCAGTGACTGCGATATCGTTTGCAACATGGACTATAAGAAGGTTCTGGAAGCACACATTAAGAATAAGGCAGACATCACAGCAATTTATGTTTACGGCGAAGTTCCTGCAAACATGAGCGAGCCAACCATCTACAGCCTGGAGTCTGACGGTCAGGTTCGTGAGCTGCTGATCAACCCAAAAATTGACGGCGCTGCTAACTACGGCCTCAACATGTACATCTTCAACCGCGACACACTGCTCAAGATCATTGACGACTGTGCAAGCCGCAACCTGAGCAACTTCAAGCGCGATGTACTCCAGAGAAATATGTTCGACTATCGCTTCTATGCATACCAGTATGACGGCTACGCCAAGGTGATCGCTTCCATGCAGGATTACTACGAAGCAAACATGGAACTGATGCAGTGCGAAGTTCGCCAGCAGCTGTTCAATCCAAAGCGTCCAATCTACACAAAGGTTCGCGACGATATGCCAGCACACTACGGCCTCAGCTCCTGCCTGAACAACTCCATGGTTGCTGACGGCAGCACCATCGAAGGCGAAGTAGACGACTGCGTTCTGTTCCGCGGCGTTACTGTAGGTAAGGGCTCCAAGCTCAACAACTGCGTTATCATGCAGGACGTTGTAATCGGCGAAAACTGCCAGCTGAGCCACGTTGTTATCGATAAGGATGTTACAATTACAGACGGTACAAGTATCAATGGCTCCGATACATATCCGGTATCTATTAGCAAGGGTAGTGTAGTTTGATTTGATTAGATATACGAGTTATACAGAAAGGTTAGGACGTTCTATGAAAGTATTATATTGCACCAGCGAGGCACTTCCTTTTATCGCAACCGGCGGTCTCGCTGATGTTGCCGGCAGTCTTCCGGCGGCACTCCGCCAGAGACTTGTTGGCTGCCGCGTTGTTCTCCCACTGTACGAGGACATCTCTGAGGAACTGCGTTCTGAACTGAAGTTCATCACCAGCTTCTCTGTTCCTGTAGCATGGAGAAGACAATACTGCGGTATCTTTGAAGCAAGACGCAACGGCGTGATCTATTACTTCATCGACAACCAGTACTACTTCAAGCGCAATGGCCTCTATGGTCACTACGACGATGCAGAGCGTTTCGCATTCTTCTCCCGTGCAATTCTGGAGATGCTGCCACACATCGACTTCCAGCCGGATATCATCCACTGCAACGACTGGCAGACTGCTCTGACACCAATCTATCTGAACCTGTTCTACAAGCACAACGATTTCTACTCCAACATGAAGACCCTGTTTACGATCCACAACATTCAGTATCAGGGCAAGTACGGCATGGAACTGCTCAATGACGTTCTCGGCATTCCAGATTCCTGCCTGCCAATCGTTGAGTATGATGACTGCATCAACATGCTCAAGGGCGCTATCGAGTGCGCTGACTGGGTATCTACTGTTAGCCCAACATACGCACAGGAGATCCTTTCCCCATGGTTCTCCCACGGTCTCCACGGCATTCTGCAGGAGCGCTCCTGGAAGCTGTCCGGTATCCTCAATGGTATCGACGTAACCAGCTTCGATCCAGAATCCGACCCGAACATCTACGAGCACTTCACCGCAGAAGATCTCAGCGGCAAGGCTGTAAACAAGCAGAAGCTGCAGGAGCGCCTGGGCCTGGCTCAGGAGCCAAATACTCCACTCATCGGCATGGTTACCAGGATGGTATCTCATAAGGGTCTTGACCTGGTTAAGGAAACCCTCGACAAGCTGATGTGGCAGAGCAATGCACAGTTCGTAATCCTCGGTTCCGGTGACTGGGAGTACGAGTGCTTCTTCCGCGAGATGCAGGAGAAGTATCCAGGCAGACTCTGCGCATGCTTCGGTTTCGTACCGGAACTGTCCAGAAAGATCTATGCAGGTGCTGACATGTTCCTGATGCCTTCCAAGAGTGAGCCATGCGGCCTGGCACAGATGATGTCTCTCCGCTACGGCACAATTCCGATCATCCGTGAAACTGGCGGTCTGAAAGACTCCATTCAGGACAGCGGTGACAACGAAGGCAACGGCTTCACATTCAAGTCTTACAACAGCGGCGACATGCTCTATGCAATCTGCCGTGCACTGGAAGGCTATGCAAACCCAGAAGGCTGGGAGATCCTGGTAAAGCGCGCTATGAACAGCGACAACAGCTGGGGCAAGTCTGCAAAAGAGTACATCCGTCTCTACAAGCAGATCTCCAATCAGTAATTACATATTAGTGACTTAGTCACCATATATAGCACAAGAGGTGGTCAGTATCACAAGATATTGATCACCTCTTTTATTTTGTGGTTTTATTCTTCTTCTTCCCTGCCCCTCCACAAGATATTGTGTTGTAATATTTTGTGCATATTTTATGCATATTTCGTGCATACTTCGTCAATTGGTAATAACAACAAAACTCGATCAGAAGATTCGGCGAAAATTTTGCAGATTTGCTATTGACATACCTTGTCAATACCCCTATATATCAATATTCCAAAATTTTGTTACACAATATATTGTGTTTACCCCTTGATTTTTCCGATTGACTTCTCTATAATGAAATACAGGTTGATCTGCGCAGTTTTTGTGCAGATCATTTTATAGAGCTATCACACGGGGGCGAATACTATGAAGATTGTTAAGCGCGATGGCCGCGTAATTGATTATGACAGACAGAAGATCGTTATTGCGATCCAGAAAGCGAATAAAGAAGTAGAAGACTGTGAACGTGCAACCGACGAGCAGATCGAAGCGATCCTCGAATTTATAGAAGGCAAGGGCAAAGACCGTATGCTGGTAGAAGATGTGCAGGACATCATCGAGCAGAAGCTGATGGAGTTCAACCTCTTTACTCTGGCAAAGGCTTACATCATTTACCGCTACACAAGAGCACTGGTTCGCAAGGCAAATACTACAGACGAATCTATCCTGAGCCTGATCAAAAACTCCAATAAGGACGTTATGGAGGAAAACTCCAACAAGAACGCTCATGCAGCTGCTACACAGCGTGACCTGATTGCCGGCGAAGTTTCCAAGGACCTGACCCGCCGTATCCTGCTGCCGGAAAAAATCTCCAAGGCACACGACAACGGCGAGATTCACTTCCACGATGCGGACTACTTCCTGCAGCCAATCTTCAACTGCTGCCTCATCAATATCGGCGATATGCTGGATAACGGCACAGTGATGAACGGCAAGCTGATCGAAAGCCCAAAGAGCTTCCAGGTAGCCTGCACCATCGTAACACAAATCATCGCAGCAGTTGCTTCCAGCCAGTACGGCGGTCAGTCTGTTGACATCCGTCATCTGGGCAAGTACCTGCGCAAGAGCAATGACAAGTTCCGCAACATCATCCGCAACACATCCAATGGCGAACTGTCTGAGGAAATGATCGAAAAGCTGGCACTGGAGCGTACCCGCTACGAGCTCCGCTCCGGCGTGCAGACTATCCAGTATCAGATCAACACTCTGATGACAACAAACGGCCAGTCTCCATTCGTTACCCTGTTCCTCAATCTGGACAAAAACGATCCTTACATTAAGGAAAATGCGATGATCATCGAGGAGATCCTCCGCCAGCGTTACGAAGGCATCAAGAACGACCAGGGCGTTTACGTAACACCGGCATTCCCTAAGCTGGTTTACGTGCTGGATGAGCACAACAACCTCAGCGGCGGCGAGTACGACTACATCACAAAGATGGCAGTTAAGTGCTCCGCAAAGCGTCTCTATCCGGACTACATCTCCGCAAAGAAGATGCGTGAGCACTACGAAGGCAACGTATTCAGCCCAATGGGCTGCCGCAGCTTCCTGGCTCCATGGAAGGATGAAAATGGCAACTACAAGTTTGAAGGCCGCTTCAACCAGGGCGTTGTCAGCCTGAACCTGCCGCAGATCGGTATTCTGGCAAAAGGCGATGAAGAAGCATTCTGGAACCTGATGGAAGAACGTCTCCAGACCTGCTTTGAGGCACTCATGTGCCGCCACAATGCACTGAAGGGCATCCGCTCCGACGTAAGCCCTGTGCACTGGCAGTACGGCGCAATCACCCGTCTGGAAAAGGGCGAGACCATTGACAAGTACCTGTACAATGGCTACTCCTCCATCTCCCTTGGCTACATCGGCCTTTACGAAGTAACCAAGCTGATGACCGGTGAATCCCACACAACTGAAAAGGGCACCGAATTCGCACTCCGCGTTATGCATCGCCTGCGCCAGGCAACTGACACCTGGAAGAAGGAAACAGGCATCGGCTTTGCACTCTACGGCACACCGGCAGAATCCCTCTGCTATCGCTTTGCACGTATTGACAAGCAGCGCTTCGGTACCATTGAGGACGTAACAGACAAGGGTTACTACACCAACTCTTACCACGTTGACGTTCGCGAAAATATCGACGTGTTCTCCAAGTTCGACTTCGAGAGCCAGTTCCAGGATATTTCTTCCGGCGGCGCAATCTCCTACGTTGAGATTCCAAATATGCGCAACAACCTGGAAGCAATGGAAGACATCGTTCGCTTCATCTATGACCACATCCAGTACGCAGAGTTCAACACAAAGAGCGACTACTGCCACATTTGCGGCTACGACGGCGAGATCCTCATCAATGATGACATTGAGTGGGAATGCCCTGTTTGCCACAACAAGGACCACGCAAAGATGAACGTAACACGCCGCACCTGCGGCTACCTGGGTGAAAACTTCTGGAACCTGGGCAAAACAAAAGAGATTAAGAGCCGTGTGCTCCATCTGTAATTTTATATAACGAGGGAAACCTCCTGCCGGGGTCATTCCCTGCGGGAGGTTTTTTCTGTGAATTATTCAGTCATTAAAAAATTTGACGTAGCCAACGGCCCTGGCGTCCGTGTTTCCCTGTTTGTCAGCGGATGCACCCACCACTGCAAAGGCTGCTTTAACCCGGAAACCTGGGACTTCAATTTCGGCCAGGAATTCACAGAAGAAACCGAAAACGAAATTCTGGCAGCGCTGAAGCCTGGTCACATCCGCGGCCTGTCGCTCCTTGGCGGCGAACCGTTTGAACCAACCAACCAGCGCCGTCTGCTGCCATTTCTCCGCCGCGTAAAGGAAGTTTATCCTGAAAAAGATCTCTGGTGCTACACCGGTTATCTGTTCGATGACGAGCTGCAGGGCAGCAGCCCGGCCAATATCGAAACCACCCTGCCAATGCTGCAGCTGATCGATATTCTGGTAGACGGCGTGTTCATCGAAGCAGAGAAAAATCTCAACCTGCGCTTCCGCGGCTCTAATAATCAGCGGATCATTGACGTACAACGATCCCTCACAGAAAACCGCACCGTTGTTCTGGAAATGGACATTAAGCGGTAAAGAAAGGAATTATGAAGATGCAAATTGCACCTGTTAAAGTAAAAAAGCTGGATGACCGCGCGATCATCCCAACCTACGGCTCCGAGTTTTCCGCAGGCGCTGACCTGTACGCGGTGCTGGACGAAGACCTGACCATTATGCCTGGCGAGACAATTCTCATCCACACAGGCCTCTCCATGGAGATCCCTGTTGGCTACGTTGGCCTCATCTATGCAAGAAGCGGCCTTGCTTCCAAGAAAGGCCTTGCACCAGCGAATAAGGTTGGCGTTATCGACTCCGACTACCGCGGCGAATTCATGGTAGCGCTCCACAACCACTCTGCAATCTCCCACACAATTTCTCACGGTGAGAGAATTGCACAGCTGGTGATTGCACCGTATATCACTGCAGATTTCCAGGTAGCAGAAGAACTGTCTGACACTGTACGCGGTGCAGGCGGCTTCGGTTCTACCGGCTCTAAATAAACAAAACAAAGCCTGTTCCATTCCGGAGCAGGCTTTTTTAATGCAAAAAAGAAAGGCTCTGTATGTTCTCATACAAAGCCTTTTTGTTTGATTCCAGTTAAAAACCGTACAGCAATTTTGCAAATCCCATCTCGTTGAACAGGAAGAATCTTCCCCCATACAGGAGAAGGATCATCGCCGCCAGCTCCCATTGTGCCATGCCGCAGAAACGGTCATGTTTCTTCACACAGCGGCTCCAGATAAGGTACAATCCATAACCAATCAGCGTACCGGCTGTGTTTAAAATTAAATCATCTACGTCTGATTTTCTGTAATTCATCAGCTGCGTGATTTCAATAAACACAGAGAACAGGGCACCCAGCACAAGGGTGCTGTACCACCTGCGCATCTTCTTCCAGAGCATCGGCACCAGCGCGCCCAGCGGTACAAACAGCACGACGTTCAGCACGTAGTCAATCATTCGAATGCCTCTGGAAAACGGGATCAGATTGATCTCATTTTCATCAAAATGCAATCCGAACTGCAGCCAGCCCTGCAGGGTACCTGCGCCGGTAAAATGGTATACGCCGCTGATATAAATTGCAAGGACAACTGCCAGCACACAGGCCGCCGCAGAACATTTCTTCCCTCGCCTGTGCTGAATAATTCTGATGACCGGAAATGCAATGGCAAACGGAAGCAGTGCTGATAAAAATTCATAGCCGTATAACAATATCTCATTCATATTCTTTACTTTCCCAAAAGCCTTCTCTATAAATTACTGTTCCGCAGGCCGTCCAGAATCGCCTCCCGCCGTATTTTCAATCCGGCATAAACCACCGTGCTCAGCACGATGACAAAGATAGAGGCAACGCCAATACCAACCTGCAGCCACGGTACAGAGAATGCAAGATCAAAGTTCCGGCCCAGGATCAGCCAGATCAGTCCCATCATACCGGCGCTGATCGGTAAGCCGATCACCAGCGATTTAAGGCCATAAAACAGGCTCTCAAAGAACAGCATTTTATGGAATCCGCGAGGCGTCATGCCAACAGATTTCAGCATAGCAAACTCCCGCTTGCGGAGAATGATGCTGGTAGAAATGGTGTTGAAAATGTTGGCAACACCAATGGCGGAGATCAATGCAATAAATACGTAGCTGAAGGTGTTGATCAGGAAAATCAGCTGATCGATCTCCTGATTGATCGTTGTGAGGTTATACACGCCCAGCGACATTCCGGAGGATATGTTCCCTGATATATTCGAACTATCCCACAGTTCCCAGATGTGGTCTTCCACTTTTGCCGGGTCTTCCGCATTCAGGTAGATGATATCGTGATAGTTCCCCCTGTCACTGCTGTTCAGCATTTCCAGATAGCTGTTAAAGACTGTATGAGAAACGATCACGTCACATACCAGTCCGGTATGTGCATCACGAAGATTGGTAAGCCCCAGCATCGTTTCGCCTGTCACAGCTTCCAGAGATAAATAGCCGGTGTGCGTATCGCCTGCTGCAGTATCAATGTAACGAAATGGCAGGTAGTCTCCCGCTTCCAGGTTGTAAGCGGAGAAATTTGTATAGGAGCGGTCTTCCCGCCATACCAGATCATTGATCAGAATCGCAGACGGCACGCTCGCATCGTGCATTGTTTTAAAATCTGCACCGATCTTATCACAGAACGCTTTCAGCGATGCGTCATCCATGGCCGAAATACGCAGCATCGGCACATGCCCAGCCAGCGGGCCTTCGCCGTCTTCCGCAGTCATTTGCCGCAGTTCTTCTGTTTCGTACTGTGCATTGTCATTTACGGTAATGTAGCCCCATTCCCGCAGCATGACAGACTCGGTAATGCCGTCCAGCTCCTGCACCTGTGTGAGGAAATTGATCCGCTGCATTTCCCGTTCGATACGGTCATCTTCTATCACGGCCTCCACAGTGTCCTGCTGGCTGCCGTACACCTTTTCGTACGTGTGGTCATAGAGCGTAACGTCAATGTCATAGTTGGCATCAGTCACCGCAAGATCTACCGACCCGCTGAGAAAATGGGTAAAGCTGCTTGCCGAAAGAAATAACACCAGAGAAATTACAAAGGAGGATATAGCAATCCGATAGCGCTTTTTATTGCGCTTCATATTTTTGGCAGCAAGCTCACCTTCAATGCCAAAGAGTTTGCGGGTCAGCCGCGACGTTTTCACTGAGCGAGGCGTTAAGTGAATATCCCGCTGCTGACGGATGGCCTCCATCGGCGAAACACGGCTGGCACGGTGCGCCGGGATCCACGCAGAAACCAGCACCGTAACCACTGACAAGATGACTGCAGTCAACAGTGCCAGCGGTGACACTACCACGTTCAGCCCAATGCCCGGCAGATCGTAATTGATGGTCAGAAGAGACTCTACTGCCGGATTTACAGCCCAGAACACGCACTGCATGCCCAGAATGCCGCCAACCAACCCCAGCGGCACGGAAATCAGCAGAATGATAAAGGCTTCGAATAAGACAGAAGCGCGCTTCTGGCGGTTTGTAGCGCCAACGCTGGCCAGTAAACCAAAGTTTACGCTCCGCTCTGCAACAGAAATTGCAAAGGCGTTGTAAATCAGCGCTACAGAGCCGATAAAGATGATTGCAAAAAGCGTACCAACCAAAGCAAAAATCATCTGAATGAACCCTCTGTCGTAATCGGCACCGCTGTAAAGGAGTAAGGTGGTATTGGTGCTGGACCAGTCGGCACCCAGTTTGTCATACAGATCGTCCGACCATTCATAGATCGAGGTGTCCGGATTTTTCATTTTCAGAAAAACGCCGATATTTTCTGCATTGGGGTCATCCTGGCCTGTAATGGCGGTGAGGCACGGCGCCCAGCTTGGCTCCAGGGGAAAGACCGAAGCAAAGCCAACAATGGTATACGTGCGCTCCTGCTCACCGGCAATTGGAACGAACGTCTCCTCATCGCCCATATAGCTGACATCGCCGTCAATGGGAAATGTTTCCGGTAAAATCTCGCCGGTGTACTTATCAATCAGCCACCGCTCACCAAAGCTCAGATTTACCGTATCACCCAGCTTCATGTATTCACTGTCACGCTCCCGTATGCTCTCCGAAAGCACCAGCTCTCTGCTGTTTTGGGGCAGCCTGCCCTCTGTTAATTTTACACCGGCCTGCTCCATGCCGTCCATGGAGATCGCTTTGACCCACAGAAACCGCTTGGCGCCGAACTGTTCCGGCAGCTGCGCCAGTCCGTGGCTCTGGGCGGTGTAATAACTTTCGACTTTTTCATCTTCTTTCAATAATTGCAGATCGCCGGTATTGATGCCGCCGAACATAACATGGTAATCACCGTTCTGCACAATGGCCATCTGCTGCATAAACCCGAGAAACGAATTGCTCAGCGTTGTAACGGCGGTGAACATCGCGACAGAAATGATGACACCGATAATGGTAACAATGGTCCGCCGCTTGTTCATGCGCATCTGCCGCAGCGTCAGTTTGGACATGATGTTCATTTCCGCAGCACCTCATCTCTGGCAATGCGTCCGTCCTCAATGGCCATCACGCGGTCAGCCTGCAGGGCGATGTCCTCGTCGTGGGTAATGACGATCAGTGTCTGCTTATACTTTTTGTTGGAAAGCTTCAGCAGCTCCACGATCTCATGGCTGTTTTTGCTGTCCAGATTACCGGTTGGTTCATCTGCCAGCAAAATAGCCGGAGCATTGATCAGCGCCCGCCCAATGGACACCCGCTGCTGCTGACCGCCGGATAACTGGTTTGGCAGGTGTTTTGTCCGCCCCTGCAGGTTCAGCATGGTCAGCATTTCGTCCAGCCGCTCTTTGTCTACCTTGCGGCCATCCAGCAGCATGGGCAGGGTAATATTTTCTGTCACATTCAGCACGGGGATCAGATTATAAAACTGATACACAAGCCCTACGTGCCGCCGTCGAAAAATCGCCAGCTGCTCTTCGTTCTGGGCAAAGACGTCGGATCCATCCAGAAAGACTTTTCCGGAGGTCGGTGTATCCACGCCGCCCAGAATATGCAGCAGCGTTGACTTACCGGAACCAGACGGCCCCACAATGGCAACAAATTCGCCTTTCTCTACGGAGAAGGAGACGTTATCTAAAGCGCGTACCATATTGTCTCCCTTGCCGTAAGTTTTGCACAGGTTTTCTACCCTTAAAATTTCCATACTTCTTCTCCCCTTCTGGTTGGTACAGTTTTATTATAATAAAGAAATATGACACAACCGTGACTTTTTCATAACAAAAACGTCACATTGCAGAAAATCAAAAGAAAAAACCGCCCCAAAGGGACGGTTCTGATATTATTGTTCTACTGTCTTGCAAACGTCGACCCAGCTGACAAAATTGGAAGCCACACTTTCCAGTTCTGCCGGTGTCAGTTCAATGGCAGAATTGGAACTGCCGCAGGCCGGGAATACTGTCTCGAAGCGCTGGAGTGAAACATCCAGGTACACTTCAACACCATCGTTCACCGCAAACGGACAAACACCGCCTACTGCGTGACCGATCAGCGGCTCTGCTTCTTCAAATGCCAGCATCTTTGTTTTTGTGCCGAACTGTGCTTTATATTTTTTGTTGTCTACTTTCACGTCGCCGGCAGCAACTACCAGCACCACCTTCTCCTCTACGTGGAACGAAAGTGTCTTGGCAATGCGGCATGGCTCGCACTGGAGCGCCTCCGCTGCCAGCGCTACCGTTGCGCTGGATACCTCAAACTCCTGAATTTTCTCTGCAATGCCTTTTTCTGCAAAATAAGCTCTTACGCGATCAATCGCCATTATTCTGCCCCCCTGTTTCATATTGCTTCTATTATAATGCAAAAAAGGCCTGTGTGCAATCACACAGCGCCTTTATAAAAGCGAACGGTAAATCGGGTGCCGCCCTCTATTCTGTTGGCCGCTTTAATGGTACCGTTCTGCCGGGTTATAATCATCCGGCTCAATGCAAGGCCAATACCGAAGCTTCCGCTGTCTGCATTTTTTCCGCGATAGAATCGTTCAAAAATATGAGGCAGGTCTTCCTTTGCAATGCCTTTGCCATTGTCCTCGATCACGATCTGCGTATACAGCACGTTCTCTTCCACTGCAACGGTCAGTCTGCCGCCCTCCGGCATATGCTCCATGCAGTTTTTCAGTACGTTGCCAATGGCCTCCACCGACCACATTTCATCGCCCAGATAAGAAGCCTGCGGGTCGCCGGTGATCTCCATGGTCTGGCCCCGCAGCTCCATGGGGATGGCAATGGTCTCTGCCGCCTGGTGCAGTACACCGTAAACAGAAACCGGCTCCTGCTGAAATTCTGCCGTTCCGGCATCGATTTTTGAAATTTTCAGCAGCGCCGCAATCAGCGAATCCATCCGGTGCAGCAGTACGGTCAGCTCACGCAGAAGCTCCCCCTGCCGCTCTGGGGTTGTATTTCCCCGTGTGAGCAGCGACAGCACCAGATTCATGGAAGTCAGCGGTGTGCGCAGCTGGTGAGAAATATCAGCAATGGAATCTGCCAGATACACTTTGTCCTGCTGCAGCTGGTCTGCCTGCTCCCGCAGGCGCACGGTCATCTTGTAAATCTCACTTTTCAGAACTTTCAGCTCGCCCTCTTCATTGCCGAGATTATCAAGGGCATATTCGCCATGCAGCACTCGATTCAGATACAGGGTCAGTTTATCGATCTCTCTGTGGCGCCTGCCGCTCCATACGGCGGTAATCACCAGCATAACAATAACAACTGCAGCAATAGCAATACCGGCCCACACCGCGGCACAGAAGCCAATAACAGCTGCGCCTGCCCCCAGCAGAACCAATGCACTGAAGGCCAGCTTCTCCGCCCTGTTTTGCAGAACCCTCACGTCATTCACCTACCTTGTAGCCAATGCCGCGAACGGTACGGATAATGGTGGCATTCTGCGGATCATCTTCAATTTTTTCCCGCAAGCGTTTAATGTAAACGGTCAGCGTATTATCGTTCACGAACTCCCCGGCAATGTCCCAGATGCTTTCCAGCAGCTTACTTCTCGACAATACCGTACCGCGATTGTTCAAAAATACCAGCAGCAGCCGGTACTCCAGCGCAGAAAGATAAACCTCGGCACCATTTTTCTGCACAATCCCTTTCACAGAATCCACCCGCAGATTTTCAATTTCAAACACAGCCTGTACCCGTCCCGTACGACGCAGCACACTTCTGATACGGGAAACGATTTCCATGGGACGAAATGGTTTGATAATATAATCATCGGCACCCATATCCAGTCCTGTCACCACGCTGAGCTCATCATCGGTGGCTGTGAGGAAAATCACCGGCAGGTCATACTTTTCTTTCAGTGCTTTGCAAACAGCAAACCCGTTACCATCCGCAAGTGAAATGTCCAATAAAGCCAGATCAAAGGCGGCTGTTTCTGCCGCTGCCACGGCATCCTGCTGACCGGAAGCAGACATAACCGCAAAGCCTTCCTGCTCCAGAATACAGGACAGATTTCGAACAATGCCCGGATCATCTTCTACCAGCAAAATTTTATGCATTTCCCCACCTCCTGTTTCTTTCATCTTATCACATCCTGTTTTTGCCTGCAATGAAAGTGACAATTTGGTTATTTTTGCAAAAAAACAGCCCGGCTGCCAAATGACAACCGGACCATGGGATCGCTGCTTCTTTGCGTAAAAGAAACACCATATTTTGGTCAGGAAACAACTGCGCAAACAGCGTCATCCGCTTAAGACACCGCCGCACACCAAACAGATACCACCCAATAAATCAAACCGCAAAAGAGCCGCTTATTTCTCCCGCGCTTTCTTTCTCAGGCAGGTATCTGCCGGTTTTTTTCCTACAGATCCATTATACCTGCTTTTTTCTTTTTTGTCATTATAAATCACCGTTCTCTAACGAAATTCCGCAAACCTTGCTTTTCCGGCAAAAGTACTTTATAATAAATTTTATAGAACGATCCAAATGAAAGGCGGTGCCGGGATGCAAACTTCTAAAGAAACCTGCAGAAAAATCAAAGACAGCTTCCTGGCGCTCTGCGCACAGGATCCAACACAGAAAATTAAAGTAAAAGAGATCATGGAGCAGGCCGGCCTGTCCAAGTCTACGTTTTATCTGAACTATGAAAATACAGGCAGCATGATGACAGAACTGATCGACGACGTAACCGTACAGGTTGCAGATCCGTTCTACCGAAAGCATCCCGGCGAAAACCCGCTGTTTCTCTCCGAAACCTGCGAGCAGTTTATTGGGAATCTGTTTGCAGCAAAGGAAACCATTCTGATTTTAAAATCACAGGGCGTTTTTTCTGCACTGGTCAAGCATATGTATTTCTTTGTGCATCGTGCCATTACAAACCGCCTGCGGCTGGACCACTGCGCGGAAGAGGAGATTCCCGGCTTTGCAGAACTGCTCGCACAGGGCCTGCTGCACACACTGATGCAGCAGCTGGAAACAGCCGAATCTGTGGAACCGCTGCGCACCATCAGCCAGAATACAGAGCTTCTGCTGTGCAGACTCCTCGGCAACAGTTAGCGTCCTGGTTTTCTGGGATGCTTTTCTTTATTTATCCAAACAAAAAACTCCCCGACAGAATCATCTGCCGGGGAGTTTCTCTATTTATTCAAGCAAGTGCTATGTAATTATTCTTCTTCGTTAGCCTTTGCTTCTTCGATAACCTTCTGTGCAACCTGTGCTGGAGCTTCTTCGTAACGAACGAACTCGAATGTGAAGCTGCCTCTGCCGTGTGTTGTCTGGCGGAGGAATGTGGAGAAGTCGGACATTTCTGCCATTGGAACTTCACCGTCGATCTCCTGCTGGCCGTCTTCTGCAGGCTCCATGCCCAGAATTCTGCCGCGACGCTTGTTAACTTCGCCCATGATATCGCCCATGTTGTCATCCGGAACAATTGCCTTCAGCAGGCCGATTGGCTCGAGCAGTGCTGGGGATGCCTGTGGGATACCATTCTTGTAAGCGATGGAAGCAGCCATCTTAAATGCCATTTCAGAGGAGTCTACTGGGTGGTAGGAACCATCATACAGTGTAGCCTTGAGGCCAACCATTGGGTAACCTGCCAGAACGCCCTTCTGGATGCAGTCGAGGAGACCCTTTTCTACTGCTGGGAAGAAGTTCTTTGGAACAGCGCCGCCAACTACGCGCTCGCCAAATTCGAGGCCTTCGCTATCGGATGGCTCGAACTCGATCCAAACGTCACCGAACTGGCCGTGGCCGCCGGACTGCTTCTTGTGTCTGCCCTGTACCTGAACCTTCTTGCGGATAGTTTCACGGTATGGAACCTTTGCAGGCTCGAGTGTAACTTCAACGCCGAACTTGTTCTTCAGCTTGGAAACGATAACGTCCAGGTGCTGCTCGCCGAGACCGGAGATAACCATCTGGTGTGTCTCTGCGTTTGTCTCGAACTTGATTGTTGGGTCTTCGTCGATGAGACGGAGGATGCCCTGTGCAACCTTATCTTCTTCGCCCTTCTTCTTTGGAACGATTGCCATGGAGAGAGCAACGTTTGGATACTCAACGCCGTCCAGAGTAACCTTACGTGTTGGGGAGCAGAGTGTGTCGCCTGTCTTAACGTCAGCCAGCTTTGGCAGTGCGCCGATGTCGCCTGCGCCGATGTAATCAACATCTTCCTGCTTCTTGCCGCGCATTACGATAACCTTACCGATTCTCTCGTTCTCGCCTGTTCTCATGTTGATCAGTGGAGTGTCTGTGGACAGCTTACCGGAAACAACCTTAACAAAGGAGATCTTACCGATGAATGGGTCAACGATTGTCTTAAATACAACAGCTGCTGTTGCGCCGTCTTCGTTGCATGCCAGTTCAACTGGGTCGCCGTTTACGTCAACGCCAACTTCGTCGTCCTTATCTGTTGCTGTTGGTGCCAGCCAGATGAGACCATCCAGCAGCTCGTCGATACCGTCTGTGCCAAGAGCGTCGCCGCAGAATACAGGAGCGATCTTGCCGGAACGAACACCGTTGTGGATACCCATGATAACTTCTGCTGGTGTGAAGCTTTCACCGGAGAAGTACTTCTCGAACAGCTCATCGTCTGTTTCTGCAACAGCTTCGTAAATAGCGGTACGGAGACCTTCCAGACGTGTACCCATGTCTGGCATTGCAACTTCGATTGCCTTGTGGTTCTCATACTTATATGCTTTGTACTCAAGCAGGTTTACGTAGCAGCTTACTTTGCCGCCTTCTACGAATGGTACAACAACTGGGCAAACGGATGGACCGAAGTTTGCCTTCAGCTCTTCAAATACGTTGTAGAAGTCTGCGCTTTCGTCGCAAAGACCGTTAACGAAGAAGATCTTGGAGAGGCCGCGCTTGTTAGCAGCCTTAACAGCCTTTTCTGTACCAACTGCAACGCCGCCCTTGCCGGAAACTGCGATGAGAACGGAGTCTGCTGCACGAACAGCTTCACATACGCCTGCTTCAAAGTCGAACAGACCTGGAGCGTCAATCATGTTGATCTTATAGTTTCTCCATTCGATTGGAGCAACAGCGGAAGCAACGGAAGTCTGGCGCTTTACTTCTTCCGGGTCAAAGTCGCAAACTGTGTTGCCTTCGCTTACCTTACCGAGGCGATCGGATGCGCCTGCCAGAAACAGCATTGCTTCTGTCAATGTTGTCTTACCGGAACCACTGTGACCAGCAAGCGCTATATTAATGATGTTCTTAGCCTGATATTGTTTCATATGGATAAACTCCCTTCGAGTTGAAAATGTAGGATCATATTTTGTGCAATGCACCAGAATTGACCTTGTAAACAAGCCTAATTATATCCCATTTTTACATACTTGACAAGGAAAATTCGTCAAACTGATGATTTTCTCGCACAATACCTAATAAGACAAACGAAATTATAGACATATAAACCAAAATTTACTTTTTCCTTTTGTCGAAAATCCGCCGTTTTTCCTGCATATTTATCTATAGGATGCTATTCCTAAAAGGAATACCACTATGCCAAATTAAAGATTGCCGTGTTTTTGATAATGTATTATGATGATATTGTTCTCATCAAAAGAACGTTTTGCAGGTTCTGCCGTTTATTGTGCGAAAAACCGGCAGCTGCAAACGTGCGTACGTCGTCAATCCGTACGCAGAACAATGTACTATGTATGGTAAGCGAAACTCTTCAAAAGCAGAATCAAAAATTCTTCTTTTTCACAGTATGCATCTTTCTAAATTCCCCCGAGTTTAAGAATTAACAGCGCTGTGAACAGAACACCCCAAACAGATTTGTTGTGCGGAATCAAATCTGTTCGGGGTGTTTTCTTTTCATTATAATAATATAAAAGAATATAAAAAATAAAAAGCTCCCTTCATTTTGTGAGGGGAGCTTTTCCATTGAATAAAGTTCTTATATCTAAAATAGAAAGTGTCTGCCTATCGACACTCACCAAACAAAAAGGGACATGGTGTTTACCATGTCCCTTTCTGTTGTATGTTCTAATCAGTGTAGATCTCTAATCAGTTCTAATTATGCTTTGCCGTTGCAGCCGAGAACGTTAACCAGCTTGTGAGCAACCATTTCCTTAATTGCTGTACGTGCAGGACCGAGGTACTGACGTGGGTCGAAGTGAGCTGGGTTATCGTTAAAGTACTTACGAACTGTACCTGTCAGTGCAAGACGGAGGTCAGAGTCAATGTTGATCTTGCAAACTGCCATCTTTGCAGCTTCGCGGAGCATTTCTTCTGGAATACCGATAGCGTCTGGCATGTTGCCGCCGTTTTCGTTGATCATCTTTACAAACTCTGGCATAACAGAGGATGCACCGTGAAGAACGATTGGGAAGCCTGGGAGTCTCTCTTCAACTTCCTTGAGGATGTCGAAGCGGAGCTGTGGCTTCTGGCCAGGCTTGAACTTGTATGCGCCGTGGCTTGTGCCGATTGCGATAGCCAGGGAGTCAACGCCTGTGCGCTCTACGAAATCCTGAACCTGTGCAGGGTTTGTGTAGGAAGCGTCTTCGTCAGAAACGTTAACGTCGTCTTCGATACCAGCCAGTCTGCCGAGCTCGCCTTCAACAACAGCGCCGTGTGCGTGTGCGTACTCAACAACCTTCTTTGTGAGAGCAACGTTCTCTTCGTAGTCCAGGTGGGAACCGTCGATCATAACGGAAGAGAAACCGCCATCGATGCAGCTCTTGCACAGTTCAAAAGAATCACCGTGGTCGAGGTGCAGAGCCATTGGGATTTCCGGATGCTCGATCATAGCAGCTTCAACCATCTTTACGAGGAAAGTGTGGTTAGCATACTTTCTTGCGCCAGCAGAAACCTGGAGGATAACTGGAGCCTTGTTTTCTGCACAAGCCTCTGTGATACCCTGAACGATTTCCATGTTATTTACGTTGAAAGCACCGATTGCGTAGCCGCCTTCGTAAGCCTTTTTAAACATCTCGGTAGTTGTTACCAATGCCATTGTAATCATCTCCTAATTCTTTAATCGAAGTTATTATACCATACTTTTTTGAGAAATCCTAGTGTTTTTTGACGAAAACCTGTGAAAAATTCAAGTTTAAATTTTGATACTTTCATCAAACAACTGCGGATGACTCCTACTATAATGAAAAATATACTGCTGCGCCATGCCTGCGTCCTCACCAAAAAGACAACTGTCCTTCCCTGGAAACAACACAGCCATGGCCCGTTTTATCCAGACATCCATAGGGAAACAGGCCATGCGGTGCAGGCCGTACAGCAGCACACACTCGGCAACCTTTGGGCCCACGCCGTGAATCTGCATCAGCATGGCCCGCGCCTCCGGCAGCGGCAGCGTATACAAAGATTGCAGATCCACTGTGCCGTCTGCCACAAGCTTTGCAGCACTGCACAGATACTTTGCCCGGAAGCCGCTCCGCAGCGGTGCCAGGTCTTCCACCGTCAGCTGCGCCATCCGCTCCGGTGTTGGAAAAGCATATCCGCCCTCCACAGGTTCACCGAAGGTTTCACAAAGCCTGTCCACAATGCCCTGGATGCGAGGGATATTATTGTTCTGCGAAATAATAAAGGAGCACAGCGCTTCCCATGGATCCTGCCGCAGAATACGGATGCCCGGCGCAAACGCAGCTGCCTCCGCCATCACAGGATCCAGCTTTACCAGCCGGCTGCGGATGGCTGCATAGTCTGTTTCCAGATCAAAATAAGGCACCCAGATCTGTTCAAACTCTTCCATACTTATATTATGAAAAACAATAGTCTTATTGTCGATATCTCCTGAGATCCTGCAGTATTTCCCAAGGGCAATGCCGGCAAAGCTGCCGTCCTCCTGTTTTCGCCAGCGGAAGCACTGCCCGCACTGAAATGTCTCTTCTAAATGAAACGTATCGGTCAGCGGCACCTCAATGCCCCGGTCAGTCTGTGTAAAATCCATCTCTGCCCTCCTCCCTTTTGTCATTTTCACGAAAATGATCAATTTCTGATTTTAGGGACGATCTCCCCTTGACAAAGCCAACTATACCATATGTTGTAGCGCTGCCGCAAGCCGTCACAAGTGTGAATTTTCTGTTACGAATCTGTTTTCCAGAATTATACAAATTGTTAAGAAAATGAAAAATTAAAAACTCTGAACAAGTTTTCAACATGGGTTTTTACGCAAAAATCACTTTTCAACAGGTCAAATCCATAAAAAATGGGGCAGAATCTTACTTTTTAACATTTTCAACAGACTTTTCAACAATTATTATTTCCCGTTGAAAACAGGAAGTTTTCCACAATGGCTATTCCACTCTGTTGATTTTCTGTTTCATCGGCTGCAAAAATCATCAATCCTAACAACAAATTGTATATTTGTATAAATTTTTTTCTTCCGGTAAAAAATAGTGTCAAGCATGATTTTAAAAAAAACAGCTTTTTATACAATTTGCTTTTATGGAGGTCCCTATGATCCGTGGCATCAGCAGACAAATCATCGAAGTGAAAGAAACTGACAACATCTACTATGAATCCGCCTATTTAGTTGTGAAACCGGAGTTCACCAGCGCAGAACGAGCCGTACTGGAGCGGGAAGCCCTGAAGCTCCTCCGCTCTATGGATGCCCCCACCGGCATCAAGCAGCGATTCCCCCGGTTAACGCCATGGCTGCGGCTGCTGGCCCCTGCAACGCTGGGCGCCGGCATTGCCACCGTATTTTCCTGCGCCATTATGCTTTAACTGCCGGAAAGCGCCCAAAAGAGATAACAAAATCATCACGGTTTCTTTTTAATTTTCAAAAAAGTATCTCAAGTTTTTTATAATTATTACAAATCTTTTATCATCCATTTCCGGCAAAAAACTGCCTGTATTTCCCTGCATTTCCTGCTTTTCTCCGCCATTTCCGGTCAAAGTCTTTCTTTTCTTATTAATATGCCGATTTTTCTGAGAAAAAACAGCCCTTTTTCCCCGTTCTTCCCCAAAGTGTTCCAAAACAGCCTGCCGGTTCCATTTGCCGGAACCGCTGCCGGGTCCCTCAGAACTTTTACCATTTTGTAACGGGATTTTTTGTGCGTTTATGATATAATTATGGTGCATAATGCTGTCAATACAGCAACTAAAGAAGGAAAGAAAGGGTTTCGTGATATGGAACAGAAACAACAAAATCAGAACCAGCGCAACGATATTATCGCTGGCAGAAATGCCGTACAGGAGGCACTCCGCTCCGGCAGAACAATCGATAGTCTTTATGTCACCCGCGGAACCCACACAGGCTCCCTGGTATCTCTCATTGCACAGGCAAAGAAAATGGGTATTGCCATTAAAGAAGCAGATACCCGCAAGCTGGACTTCCTCTGTGCCAACGCAAACCACCAGGGCGTGGTAGCTGTTGCAGCAGTAAAGGAATACTCCACTGTAGAAGACATCTTTGCACTGGCTGAAGAACGCGGCGAAGCACCATTCATCATTCTGGCAGACGAACTGGAAGACCCACACAACCTGGGCGCGATCCTCCGTACTGCAGAATGCGCAGGTGCACACGGTGTGATCGTACCACGCCGCCGCGCAGTTGGCCTCACCTACGCTGTAGGCAAGGCATCTGCAGGCGCTGTGGAATACGTACCGGTTGCACGCGTAACCAACATGGCAAAGACCATTGAGGAACTGAAAGAGCGCGGCGTATGGATCTACTCCGCTGACATGGACGGCCAGGACTGGTGCTCTGTTGATTACAGCGGCCCTGTTGGTCTTGTAATCGGCAACGAGGGCAACGGCGTCAGCCGCCTCATTAAAGAAAAGTCTGACTTCATCGTATCCCTGCCAATGGTTGGCAAGATCAATTCCCTGAATGCGTCTGTAGCTTGCGGTGTTCTCTGCTATGAGATCGCACGCCAGAGACAGAAGATCAAGGCAAGATAACAGTGATACTATCTGTATCCGCTGAATAAATAGGAGAATAACATGAGTAACGAAAAAAAGAATGAACAACTGCCGGCATTTTCTCCGCTGCCGGAAGATCAGGACATTGTGAATGAGATCCTCTCTGAGGTAGACCGCCTCCGTCAGGACGGCCCTGAGCTGGCTGCTCAGGTCGTTTCTGAAGTAGAAGCAGAAGATCTCGACACAATGGAGCAGGTAATGCCTGTTCGTTCTGTCAGCGAGGTTCGCCCTGTGGCGCCGCCTCCTCCGGAACAGCCTGAAATCCCAACAGAAACCGAGCCGTCTCCGGAGATTCCGGATACGCCGCTTCCACAGCAGGAGATCCCTGCACCTTCTCCGGAAACAACAGGCTACGAAGAAGATGACATGGAGTATGCGGATTACGATGATCCGTATATGGCGTATGCGCCGGAAGAAGACGACCGGAAAAAGAAGAAAAAAGAAAAGAAAGCCCGCAAAAAGCATAAGAAGGATCAGATCATCGAAGATGAGATGGAAAACGATATTTACTATGGTGTCCGCATCCGCTCCTTCGAAGAGATCAAGCGTGAAATGAAGGAAAAAGGCCCGCAGGTTTCTGAGCCAACTTCCAAATTCACCCACCTGTTTGATGATACCGTACAGATTCCAAAGGGTATGCTGGACGAAGTCAATCCGGTAGATACAGAGGAACTGAAGCGCAAGCGTGAAGAGCGCGCACAGCTGGCCATGGAAGATGCACTTGCTGATACACCAATGGCTGAAGAAGTTCTGGAAGAAGAAATGGAATTCCACGAGGAAACCATTGCGCCGGAATTTGGTCACCGTCAGGCTGCGCCGACAAGCGACGATCGTGCCATTATCATTGATGGCTTTGACTACGTGGAATGGAAGCGCAACACACAGCAGATCCCGATCATCACCGACGAAATGCTGGAGGCTCACAAAAAAGCAACCTATGCAGAGGATGAAAGCTCCACCCTGCCAATTCAGATCAGCAGTTCTGAAGATGCCTCCACCCTGCCGATCGGCGTTGTAAGCCAGGCAGACAAACAGGCAGAGCAGACTATGCTGGAGCTGGAACTTCTCATGGATCAGGCAATGGCACAGACAGAAGAACTGGCTGCAGACACCATTGCAGCAGAGGAGCCTGTGTTCGAAGAATCTGCACCGGAAGTGATCTCCGAAACAGCGTTCGAAATGGAACAGTATGCGATTGCTGAGCAGGAAACTGACACAGAAGAAGTGATCAGCGAGGAAGAATTTGCAGCAGAATCTGCAGCTGTATTCGCAGAGGAACCTGCTGCGGATGAACCTGTTGTAATGGAAGAGCCAGCTGCCGAAGAACCTGCACCGGTAATAGAAACAGAGCCAGACGTAGAGGAATCTATCCGCACAAAAGTGCTGGCTGCTATGGCAGAAAAAGCAGAAGAACCAAAACCTGCAGAGCATACAAAAAAGATCCCGGTTGTGAAGCCGGTTACACCGCCGCACTTTACACCGGTTACCGATCCGGAACGCTACCGCTTCCATCAGATTCCGGTACGCACCTTCCGTCTCGACGACATCAACAACCTGATTGCCGGCGAACTGGAGATGTACCGTGATCCAACACTCCCGCCAAGAACAGAAGATCCGATTCCGCAGGAAGAGGAAGCAGCAGCACAGGCAGAGCCGCAGGTATCCTCCTACGGT
Organism: Acutalibacteraceae bacterium; assembly: GCA_045638545.1. Taxonomy (GTDB): domain Bacteria; phylum Bacillota; class Clostridia; order Oscillospirales; family Acutalibacteraceae; genus UMGS1071. Next base: position 25,690 of record JAZUBL010000026.1, read on the forward strand.
GAAGTGATCTCCCTCTCCACTGCCGGCGGTATCGAAGCAGCGATCACCGCTGCCATTGAACAGGCAGACCGCTTTGAAGAGCTGGAAGCAGCTGAAAAGGAAGCGATGAGAAAAGCTGCCGAAGAAGAAGCTGCACGCAAGGCTGCAGAAGAAGCAGCTAGAAAAGCGGAAGAAGAAGCCCGCCGACAGGCAGAACTGGAGGCCGCACAAACGGAGTCCGTGAGGCAAAGCTCTGAAGAAGAGCAGGCTGCACCTGCCCTGGTCGAAGAAGAAACAGTAACAGCACCGGAAGAACCTGCGGAAGCAGAACCGGAAGCAGCTGCTGAACCTGCACCGGAAGCGATCGCAGACATTGCAGAAGAAGCTGTGCAGGAACCGGTGATGGAAGAAGCGGCGCCTGCTGCAGTGGAAGAAGAACCTGCACCTGCGGCTGAGGAACCATCCATGCCGATCGCTGCTGAAGAAGCAGCACCGGAACTGGACGAGCTGCCGGAAGAACTGAAAGATCTGGTAGAGACCATGGAAGTAACCGTGGCCGAAGAAACAGCCGCCATTGAAGAAGCGGAAGCAGCTGCCGAAGCAGAACGCAAGGCTGCAGAAGAAGCTGCAAGAAAAGCAGAGGAAGAAGCCCGCGCTGCCGAAGAGGCAGAAAGAGCAAAGGCCGAAGCCGAAGCAAAAGCCGCTGCTGAAGAAGCTGCTGCAAAGGAAAAAGAAGCAGCAGAATCTGCAGAAAAGGCAGAGGAAACAACAGAAGAAAAAGTGGAATCCGAAGCGGCACCTGCTGCGGAAACTGCTGAAGATACACAGACAGAAACAGCGGAAGAACCAGCTGACGAGAATAAGCCAAGCGAGATTTTCGATAAGATCGCATCCTTCCCGAAACCAGTTAAAAAAGAAGACGAAACTGCAGTTTCTCCTTATATGCCAATGATGGTCCCACCTGCGCTGGAAGAAATTCCGGCAGAGGACTTTGAGG
>JAZUBL010000027.1:0-9184 GCA_045638545.1 Acutalibacteraceae bacterium
GCCAGGGCCTGGGAATGGCTGACGGTAAACCATACCGTGTGGAAGGCCGAGCGTATCACCAACAACACGAACCTCGTCCTTGTAAAGAAGTCTGATTGGCTCAACAAGGGAGAACTGCAGATCTTCTGGCAGACCGCCTACGTTGTGGTGAGCCTTAACAGAGGTGCTTTCCAGAATATCAGGATAGATTGTACCCTGAGCCAGGAATTCGATGCCTTCCAGCTTGCGTGCTTCTTCCTCAAAAACGCGAATGAACTCGTTGCCGATGATCTTACGCTTTTCTTCCGGGTTGGAAACGCCCTGCAGTTTGCCGAGGAAACGCTCCATCGCATCAACATAAACAAGGTTTGCATTCAGTTCGTCACGGAATACAGTAACAACTTCTTCCGGCTCGCCTTTTCTCAGGAGGCCGTGGTTTACGTGCACACAAACCAGCTGCTGACCGATTGCTTTGATCAGAAGTGCAGCTACAACAGAAGAGTCAACGCCGCCGGACAGTGCGAGGAGAACTTTCTTGTCACCAACCTGTTCGCGAATTGCAGCAACCTGCTCGTCGATAAATGCTTCAGCAAGCTCTTTTGTTGTAATACGTTCCATAGATTCTGGTCTCATATTTATTTCCATATTGATATTCCCTCCAATGAAATGATGGTTGCGATGGTTTTTAACTCTATTTTACTCAACCGTTACAGATTTTGCAAGATTTCGTGGGTTATCAATATCGCAGTTTTTCATTAATGCGATATAGTAAGCAAACAGCTGCAGTGGAATTACTGCCAGGGATGGCATAAAGATCTCATCGGTATCCGGCACATAGAAAATGTGATCTGCAAAATCGCTGATCTTGTCATTGCCTTCAGTTGTCAGGCCGAGAATGCAGGCACCGCGTGTCTTTACTTCTACAGCGTTGCTCATGGTTTTATCAAACAGTTGCTTGTGGGTTGCCAGTGCAACAACAAGTGTGCCATCTTCAATCAGAGAAATAGTACCGTGCTTTAATTCACCGGCTGCATATGCCTCAGAGTGAATATAAGAGATCTCTTTCAGTTTCAGGGAGCCCTCCAGAGACAGTGCATAGTCGATGTTTCTGCCGATAAAGAAAATATTCTTTGCATTGAAGTGTCTGGATGCAACGTACTGGATATTTTCCTTGTGTTCCAGTGCTTTTTCTACCAGTTCCGGCAGTCTCTGCAGTTCGGCTACATAATGTTCATATGTAGCTGCATCAATGCAGCTCTTCTTTTCTGCAAAGTAAATTGCAATCATGTAAAGCATGGTCAGCTGTGTGCTGTATGCCTTTGTAGTAGCAACAGAGATCTCCGGACCTGCCCATGTATAAAGCACACCGTCAGACTCCATTGCAATACTGCTGCCAACAACGTTAACAACAGAAACAACTTTTGCACCGCGGCGCTTTGCTTCGCGGAGAGCTTCCAGCGTATCAGCTGTTTCGCCGGACTGGCTGATAGTGATGACCAGGCTGTTTTCATTCACAAGCGGATCGCGGTAACGGAATTCAGAAGCAAGGTCAACTTCTACCGGAATTCGTACCATCTTCTCAATGACGTACTTTGCAACAACGCCAACATGATAAGAGGAACCGCAGGCAACGATCACGATCTTCTGGAATTTCTTGATTTCTTCCTCTGTCAGGTTCATCTCATCCAGATTGATGCGGCCATTCTTGATTCTTGGGGAAATTGTGTCCTGGATCGCCTTTGGCTGCTCCATAATTTCCTTCAGCATAAAGTGCTCATAGCCGCCTTTTTCTGCTGCACCGATGTCCCAGTCCACGTAATATGGTGTAAATGGAACTTCTTCTTTTGCCATATCGTATACAGTAACAGATTCTCTTGTGATCTTTGCAATCTCATTATCCTGCATACGGTAAATATTTCTTGTTTTCTCCAGGATCGCCGGAATGTCGGAAGCAATGAAGTTTTCATGCTCGCCAAGACCGATGATCAGTGGGTTGTCTTTACGCACAGCGTACAGTGTATCCGGGTCATCCTTACAGATGATACCCAGTGCGTAGGAACCTTTTACGACACCAAGAACTTTGATGATTGCGTCCATAATGTCGCCTTTATAATAGTGCTCCAGCAGATGTACAACAACTTCTGTATCAGTGTCAGAAATAAATTCTTTACCTACAGACTGCATGAAGCTCTTCATTTTCATATGATTCTCAATGATACCATTATGCACAACAGCAAAATTGCCGGTGCCGCTCATATGAGGATGGGAGTTGATATCCGATGGTTTACCGTGAGTAGCCCAACGGGTATGTCCAATACCCAGGCTGCCGTCTACGCGGCTGCCGCCGTTCAGCATGTCACTTAAAACTTTTAATCGGCCTTCCGATTTCTCCACATGAATACCGGATTGATTATAGACGGCAATACCTGCAGAGTCATAGCCACGGTATTCCAGCTTTTTCAGGCCGTCTAACAAAAATGGAGCGGCTTGCTCATTACCGATATAGCCAACAATTCCACACATAGAAACCTACCATTCTCCGATAGTATCCTTATAATAGGGATGCGCCAACATTACTATCGGAAATGTTGACGCAATAAAAGAATTATCTGTAAATAATGTCATCACGTGTCAGAGTATCCCAACTCTGATTTGCGCCAAGACTATTATATTTATCAATTTTGGTTTATAGCTGTATTTTGTTATCAATCAATTTATGAAATATAAATTGTGAAATACAATTCATTATACCATAAGACTTCATAAAAATACACTATATTCACAAGGAAAATAAAAATTTAATAAATTTTTTCGCAAACTGCTGTGAAAAATCAGAACAGCTTTAATGGCTGACAATAAGGATCCTTTTCACCATTCAGTAAACGCTCAGAAATTTCTGATGGATATTTTCCGGTAAAGCAGGCATCGCAGAAGCCGGTGCCGTCACAGTGAAGAATATCCTTCAGGCTGTTTACGTCTAAATAACCCAGAGAATCTGCTGTACTCATCTTTTCGATTTCCTTGATGGACATCTGTGCAGCAACCAGTTCCTTTTCAGAGCCGATATCGCGGCCATAGTAACAAGGCTTGATAAATGGAGGAGAACTGATTCTCAGGTGTACTTCTGTTGCACCGGCATCACGCATCATCTTTACAATACGAGCACTTGTTGTACCGCGAACGATGGAGTCATCTACCATAACGATACGTTTACCCTTAACAGCAGCTGTCAGTGGGTTCAGCTTGATTTTTACGCCGCGCTCACGTTCTGCCTGTGTTGGTTTAATAAAGGTTCTGCCAATGTAGCCGTTCTTTACGATACCTTTCTCATATGGAATACCGGATTCTTCGCTGTAGCCAATGGCCGCATCAATACCGGATTCCGGTACGCCGATGACAAGGTCTGCTTCTACCGGGTGCTGTTTTGCAAGGAGTCGACCGGCTTCTTTTCTTGCTTCATAAACGCTGACACCATCAATAATACTGTCATCACGGGCAAAGTAGATGTATTCAAAAATACAGGTTGCTTTTGGCGCCTTGATGTCAGAGTATGTGCTGGTCAAACCTTTTGGACCAATTGTAACAATTTCACCTGGCTCAATATCACGCACAAAATCAGCACCAACAGCATCAAATGCCGGAGACTCAGAAGCAAATACAACTGCATCGTTGATTTTACCCATGCAGAGCGGCTTAATGCCTCGTGGATCGCGAACAGCAATCAACTTCTGAGGGCTCATAAGCAGCATTGTGTAGGCGCCTTCCAAGCGGGCGGTTACTTTGCGGATTGCCTCTTCGATAGATCGAGAATGCACGCGCTCTTCTGCAATTAAATAGGAAATGATCTCCGGATCGGTTGTTGTCTGGAAGATGGACCCCTTCTCCTCCAGCTCACGGCGGAGTTCGTATGAATTGGTCAGAACGCCGTTGTAAACAATTGCAATAGCACCCTTAACATAGCGCATAACCAGTGGCTGTGCATTTTCGCGCACGCTGTCTGCACCATCTGCATAGCGAACATGGCCAACACCGATCTGACCTTTTAATTTGCTGAGTTTTTCAAGATTGAAAACGTCCGTTACCAGACCCATATCTTTGATGTAAGACAGTAAACCATCATTATTTACCGCAATACCGCAGCTTTCCTGTCCTCTGTGCTGCAATGCCAGAATACCGTTATAGCAGGCCATTGCAGGGTCTGTTTCACCGTTTGGATCATAAATACCAAAAACACCGCATTCTTCGTGTAGCTTACCATCATCTGTTAATACTGTATAATTTGTAATTGTTGAGTTCAATGTGCTCACCATCCTAAATCAACTAGAAAAGATCTCATATTCTCATACGCTTTCTATGAAAAGCAGGTTTATTACGAAATCAATAACAGGAAGTTCGCGATCTGCAATTTTTGCATAATCGTAAACATTAAAATCCCAGTAAAGATTATATCACAAAATCGCCTGATTGGCACTATCTAAAAGCAAAATACTAAATATTTTTCTGATTTGCGAAAGAATCGTTCTTTGATAATGGGAAACCAGAAGCAGAGAAAATTGCCGGATAATTTATTTTTGCCCTCCCCTTTGAATTTATTTAAAATGACGAAAAAACGCATTGTTTTACATATAATGTTAAATTTGCAGTAGACGGTAATATTTCCTGCAGAAAAGCATTTATTTAGAGATTAAGCCGAAACAATATGAAACTTTCTCCACTTTCATATGCGTAATTCATAATTATTTTTAAAAAAAACATTGAGTTTTTAACCTGATTATGGTAATATGGAGTGCAGAAAAACATCAAAACGCGAAATTGAGCAATTGTTTTTTGGTTATAATGTATTAGGAGGAAAGAATTATGTCCTATGTTAGCAAACACTTAGAAGTACTCGCAGCAAAAAATGCTGGTGAAACAGAATTCCTGCAGGCAACAAAAGAAGTTCTCACTTCTCTCGAGCCTGTTATTAATCAGAATCCTCAGTACGAAGCAGCTGGTATTCTTGAAAGAATCACAGAGCCAGAAAGACAGATCATGTTCCGTGTACCGTGGGTTGATGACAACGGCAAGGTTCAGGTAAACCGTGGTTTCCGTGTACAGTTCAACAGCGCAATCGGTCCTTACAAGGGCGGCCTGCGTTTCCACCCATCCGTAAACCTGAGCATCATCAAGTTCCTCGGTTTTGAGCAGATCTTCAAGAACTCCCTCACAGGTCTCCCACTGGGCGGCGGTAAGGGCGGCTCCGACTTCGACCCACGCGGCAGATCTGACCGTGAAGTTATGGCTTTCTGCCAGAGCTTCATGACAGAGCTCTTCCGTCACATCGGTCCAAACACTGACGTTCCAGCAGGTGACATCGGTGTTGGCGCACGCGAAATCGGCTACATGTACGGCCAGTACAAGAGACTGTCCAATGACTTTACAGGCGTTCTCACAGGTAAGGGCCTCAACTACGGCGGTTCCCTGATCCGTCCAGAAGCAACAGGTTTTGGTGCTGTTTACTACACAGCTGAAATGCTCCAGTCCTTCGGCGAGAGCATCCAGGGTAAGACATTTGCTATCTCCGGCTTCGGTAATGTTGCTTGGGGTACTGCAAAGAAGATCGCTGAGCTCGGCGGTAAGGTTGTTACAATCTCCGGTCCAGACGGCTATGTATATGACGCAGAAGGCGTTGTTACAGAAGAGAAGATCAACTTCCTGCTCGAAATGCGTTCTTCCGGTCATGATAAGGTTAAGGATTACGCTGACAAGTTTGCAGGCGTTGAATACTTTGAAGGCCAGAAGCCATGGGGCACTAAGGCAGACGTTATTATGCCTTGCGCAACACAGAACGAAGTTGGCATGGCAGAAGCTGAGAAGATCGTTGCTAACGGCATCAAGTACTATGTTGAAGTATCCAACATGCCAACAACAAACGAAGCTATGGACTTCCTCAAGGAGAATGGTGTTATCATCGCTCCTTCCAAGGCAGTTAACGCAGGCGGCGTAGCAGTTTCCGGTCTCGAAATGAGCCAGAACTCCATGCGTTACAGCTGGACAACTGAAGAAGTTGACGCTAAGCTGCATCAGATCATGAAGAACATCTACAAGAACTCCTATGACGCAGCTAAGAAGTACGGCATGGAAGGCAACCTGGTAGCAGGCGCAAACATCGCAGGCTTCACAAAGGTAGCAGACACAATGCTGGCACAGGGTATTGTTTGATTAAAAATTTAAATTCCTGATTTGGAATAAAGTAAAAGAAATGGCTATGTAGTAATGCATAGCCATTTCTTCTGCCGTAAAACAGAAACGATATAGATAAAATGCTTGACTTCTGATAGGAATTAGAATAAACTATAACAAACGACTATGTGACAAGACACATGAGAACACATGTGATGGGACATAGTCATTTTTTCTACCAAAAATCGGGAGTGAACTAGAAAATGAACTTTATAAAACGATACTGTAAACGATATTTTGTCGACGCAACCAGTGCAATGGCGCTTGGTTTGTTTGCGTCGCTGATTATCGGATTGATTATTTCACAATTTGGAAAAATTCCCGGTCTCGATTTTTTAAATGAGTTTGCAGCCATTGTAAAATCCAATGCAGTAGTTGGCGGTGCAATCGGTGCAGCTGTTGCACACGGTCTGAAAGCAAAGCCGTTAGTTATTTTTTCCTGCATTGCAGTCGGCGCCTTTGGTTACGAAGTTGGCGGGCCGGTTGGCGCTTATATAGCGGCTCTCGTTGGCGCAGAGATTGCCCGCACTGTTTCCGGCAGAACGAAAGTTGACATCGTAATCACACCGATTGTAACGATTCTTTCCGGCTGTATTGTCGGTAAGTTTGTAGGTCCTCCGGTAAGCTGGGCGATGACTGGTCTTGGCGGTCTGATCGACGGTGCAACTACCTATTCCCCATTTTTTATGGGTATTGTTATTGCGGTTGTTGTCGGTATGGTTCTTACGCTTCCAATCAGCTCTGCTGCTCTTTGTATTATGTTAGATCTTTCCGGTATCGCAGCTGGTGCAGCAACAGTTGGCTGCTGCGCACAGATGATTGGCTTTGCAGTAGCAAGCTTCCGCGATAATGGTGTTGGTGGTTTGATTGCACAGGGTCTCGGTACTTCTATGCTGCAGGTTGGCAACATCATTCGTAAACCACAAATCTGGATTGCCCCTACCCTTGCCAGTGCGATCCTTGGCCCGCTTTCCACCTGTGTATTTAAGATGACAAATACAGCGGCTGGTGCAGGTATGGGTACAAGTGGTCTGGTTGGCCAGTTTGGCACTTTTGAGGCTATGGCAGCAACAACACCAATCTGGTGGCTCCTGATTGAAATGGCACTGATGCACTTTATTTTCCCGGCAATTCTCACATTGATTTTTGACGGTATTCTTCGTAAAATTGGTTGGATCAAAAAAGGTGATATGTCCCTTCATGTTCCAAAAGCTGAATAAAAAAGAAAAGAACCCTCGGATTTCTCCGGGGGTTCTTCTTATTTATGGTACTTTCCGTTGTTTAAAATCTGAAAGCTTCTGTAAATCTGCTCACAAAGCATAACACGTGCCAGTTGATGTGGAAAAGTCATTGGAGACATGGATAATTTTACAGATCCAGCCTGTTTTACTTTATCCCACAGACCAAAGGAACTGCCAATGATAAAGCTGATTTCGCTCATACCATCCAGAGTGATTTTTTCAATTACTTTGGCCATCTGCGGAGATGACATGGTTTTGCCTTCGATGCAGAGCGGAATGCAGGCAGAGTTCCCGGCTGCTTCCAGAATTTTTGCACCTTCCGCTTCTAAGCCAGCCTGAATTTCAGCATCAGATGGATTATTTGGCAGGCGGTGTTCCGGCAGCTCAATGATATCAAACTTGCAGAATGGGCGCAGACGTTTTGCATATTCGTTACAAGCATCCTGCCAGTATTTTTCTTTTAATTTTCCTACACAGATAATTTTTACAGTTACCATATTATTACCGCCTTAAAATACAATGGATCGATACAGTTTATTTTCTCTTGGTGCCACATATAGCTGGTAGTCCACGTTCTCCTGCATACCGTTTACACGCAGCGCGCAGAGAGATGTCTGCAAAGCAAGCTCCGGTGTATTATTTTCATGGCTCAGGTGAGACAGCATGATCCGTGTGGTACCATTTGCCACCAGTTCCGGCAGAATATCAGCGCAGGCTTCATTCGATAAGTGGCCTTTATCAGAGAGAATGCGGCGTTTTAATGGATATGGATATGGACCATTTTGCAGCATACCAACGTCGTGATTAGACTCCAGAATTACAAAGTCACTGCGATACAGTGCATTCTTCACAGTGTCGGTCAGAATACCAAGGTCAGTTGCCAACGTAATGGTATGCTCGTCCGGTGTTCTGATCTGATAACCAAAACTTTCCGCACAGTCATGAGAAGTCAGAAAAGGCTGTATCTGCAAATCGCCGCAGGTCATGCCGCTGCAGTCAATCTCATGATATGTAACTTTTGCCAGTTCCCCCATTTGATCCAGAGCCTGCAGAGTGCCGGCAGAAGCATAGACCGGAATCTGAAATTTAGAAGCAAATACACGCAGCCCTTTCACATGATCGACATGTTCGTGGGTAATAAAAATTCCCTGTAGACTGGATGGATCTATCTCACAGGATTCCAGCATTTCCTTGATCTGTTTTGCACTGCGGCCAATATCCAGCAGGATGCCGGTATTACCAGCACTGATGTAATAACTGTTGCCGCTGCTGCCGCTGAATAATGGACAGATTTTTGCCATATGTAGAACCGACTCCTTTATCATAATAAAAATGGGAGCAGCAAAAGCCGCTCCCGGTAAATCAGGTAAACCGAATCGTTACCAGCTTACCCTACTTTATTGTTTCTTCTTAGTCTGGAACATGTACACGCTTGATGTCTGCACCAACTGCAGCCAGCTTACCTTCAATGTCCTCATAACCACGCTCAATGTGCTGAATTTCTTCAACGTCTGTTACGCCTTCAGCGCACAGAGCAGCAATAACCATTGCCGCACCTGCACGAAGGTCTGTAGCCTGAATGGTTGCAGCTTTCAGCTGATCCACGCCGTCTACAACAGCAATTTTGCCATCAACAGAAATCTGTGCACCAAGCTTACGCAGCTCCTCTACGTAACGATAACGGTTATCCCAAATGCTCTCGTTGATGATGCTGGTGCCCTTAGCAATGGAGAGCAGAACTG
>JAZUBL010000028.1:0-17027 GCA_045638545.1 Acutalibacteraceae bacterium
CTGGTACCGCTGCCGGTGCCGCCCAGTTTTGGCGCCGCTTTGCCGCCTGCTGCCAGAATTACCTTCTCCGCTGTCCAGCGGTCACCGCTCTCCGTGGTGAGGAGAAACTGCTCTCCCTTTTTCTGCACCGATTCCACACCCTGCTCGCAGAACACTTCGATCCCATGCAGCTCCATCTGCATCCGGAGGATCTCCAGCACAGCAGATGCCTGCAGATTATAAGGATACACTCTGCCTTCGCTGTCGGTGCGGCATAAAAGCCCCATCTTTTCAAAGCACTGCACAATGGCTTTTGCCGGGAACTGCTGGAGCAATGGCGCCGCCCAGTCTCTGCCGCCGTGGAAATGCTTCGGTTCTATTTCCTGATTGGACAGATTGCAGCGGCCGTTGCCGGTTGCCAGCAGTTTTTTGCCCACTCGATTTTCTTTTTCCAGCAGAACAATACGTCCTGCTTTTTTCTGTTTCTGCAGCGTCTGCGCCGCCGTAATGGCCGCCAGCATACCGGATGCGCCGCCGCCGATCACCAGAATCTGCGCTGTATTCGCCATAGTGATGCACCACCTTTTCTCATTGTTTCAGTATACAGGAAAATTTATAAAAAAGAAACAGTTTCCTTCCAGGATTCCTATTGACGAAGGAAGAAAATCGCGTTATCATAATTTCAACTTATAATAGTTAAAATTTTTAACTATTTATATTTTAAATTATATTTCATAAAAGGAGGTGACGGAATGGAGCAGCAGACACCAATCTACGTGCAGTTTTACAATGCATCTACCAGACTGCACCGGATCAGCAAAAAGCTGCCGCCGCCCTGCAAAGATCTGTCCCACTTTGAGCTGATGTGCCTCAAAATAATCTACGATTACAGTGTGGAACATCCTGACATCCCGGGCATTAAACCCTCAACGCTCAGCCATCTGACAAAAGTATCCCGTCCGGCCATGTCGCAGCACATCAATGCACTGGAGGCAAAAGGCTGTATCCAACGCGTTGCGTCTCAAACAGATCGCCGCGTTACCTATCTGGCCCTTTCTGCCAGGGGACAGGAACTGATCCAGGCGCAGTATGATCACTTAATGCGCCATCTGCAAACCATCTGCGATCAGCTTGGCCATGAGGATGCCTTAACACTGATCGAAATCACCAACAAGCTCTGTGATATTTATCTGAAAATTACCGAGCAGGAACAAGCACAATCAACCACTGAGAAAGGAGGAACCCCATGACAAAAGTACTGGGCTATTTAAAGCCTCACATTGTATCGCTGGTTTTTGCCGTACTTCTCATTGCCGGTACCGTTGCCTGTGACCTGAGCCTGCCAACGCTGATGTCCAACATCGTCAGTGTCGGTATTCAGCAGGGCGGCGTGGAAGATGCTGCACCGGATGCCATCAGCACAGATGCCTTTGCACTGATGACAACCTTTATGACAGAAGACGAACAGGAACTGGCAAAACAAAATTACACCCGCATCGAAGCTAACCCTGACCATGAACTGACAGCAGAATATCCTTGGCTGGCAGAAAAAGACATTTATGTGCTGGAAGAAACCATTGACGGAGAAACAAAAGCACAGCTGAACGATGCATTTTCTCTCTCCACCATGACGTTCTCCACACTGGCACAGTCCATGGCGCCACCGCAGCAGGAAGAACCATCAGAGGATGCTGAATCCTCCGGCTCTACTGCAGAAATGAATATTGATCTGGAACAGATCTATCCGCTGCTCCCTGTACTGCAGCAGATCCCTGCAGAACAGATGAACGCTGCCAGAGCAGAAGCTGCCAACAGCCAGGAACTTCTCCTGGACCAGGGCGGCATTGCCATGGCAAAAGTATTTTACGAAGAACTCGGTGCTGACACCGACGGTATGCAGATCGGCTACATTGTATATATGGGCGCGATCATGATTGCACTGACACTGCTCAGCGGCGCCGCAACCGTAATGATCTCTCTGCTGACTTCCCGCATTGCGGCAGGTGTGGCAAGAGCGCTGCGCCGTGACATTTTCAAAAAAGTTACCAGCTTCTCCAACCATGAATTCGATACCTTCTCCACAGCGTCACTCATTACAAGAACAACCAACGACGTAACACAGGTACAGATGCTCCTGACCATGGGTATCCGTATGATGGTGCAGGCACCGCTGACCGGCGCCGGCGGCGTTGTGATGGCGCTGCAGAAAAGCGTTTCCCTTGGCTGGGTTGTGGCGGCTTCCGTACTGGCGCTGCTGTGCCTCATCGGCATCATCTTCGTGCTGGCGATGCCAAAATTCACCAGCCTGCAGAAGCTGATCGACCGCATGAACCTTGTTTCCAGAGAAAACGTGACCGGTATTATGGTTACCCGTGCCTTTGATAACGAAGACTTTGAAAAGCAGCGTTATGATACAGCCAATATGAACCTGGCAAAAACACAGCTGTTTGTTAACAGACTGATGGTTGTGATGATGCCGGTGATGATGCTCATTATGAACATGACCTCTGTTGCCATTATCTGGATCGGCTCCTATCAGGTAGCCAACTCTTCCATGCAGATCGGCGACATGATGGCCTTTATGCAGTACTCCATGCAAATTATCCTGTCCTTCCTGATGATCGCCATGATGTTCATTATGGTGCCGCGTGCTGCTGTTTCTGCAAAGAGAATCAAAGAAGTGCTGGAAACAGAAAACTCTGTACAGAATCCGGAAGCAGCCGCTCCGTTCCATACAGAAAAGAAGGGCCTTGTGGAATTCCGCGACGTTTCCTTCCGCTATGACGGCGCCGATACAGACGCACTGGAGCACATCTCCTTTACAGCGGAACCGGGCAAAACAACTGCCTTTATCGGCTCCACCGGCTCCGGCAAATCTACCCTCATCAATCTGATCCCACGATTCTACGACTGCACACAGGGTCAGATTCTGGTCAATGGTGTGGATGTCCGCACCGCAAACCAGCATGACCTGCGCGAAACTATCGGCTATGTACCGCAGAAGGGTATCCTCCACAAAGGTACCATTGGCTCCAACATTGCTTACGGCAAACCTGGCGCCACCCTGGACGAAATTAATACTGCAGCAGAAGTTGCCCAGGCAATGGACTTCATCAGCAAGAAGGAGCTTGGAATGCAGAGTGAGATCGCAGCCGGCGGCACTAACGTGTCCGGCGGTCAGAAGCAGCGTATCTCCATCGCCCGCGCACTGGCAAAGAAACCGGACATCTACATCTTCGACGACAGCTTCTCTGCCCTTGACTTTAAGACAGACGCTGCGCTCCGCCGCGCACTGCATGACTACACCGACAACGCAACTGTGCTCATCGTTGCGCAGCGTGTCGGCACTATTCTCAACGCAGACCAGATCATCGTTCTGGACGAAGGCAGAATCGTCGGCAAGGGCACCCACAAAGAACTGCTGAAGAACTGTCCTGTTTACTATGAGATCGCATCATCTCAGCTGACAAAGGAGGAACTGGATCATGAGTAATCACAAACCAACTCCTCCAAAACACGGCCATGGCCCAATGGGCCGCATGATGGGCGGCGGCCCGAAGGCGAAAAACACCAAGGGTTCCCTCCTGCGCCTGATGCGCTATATTTCCCGCTACAAGCTGTCTCTGATCCTTGTAGTGTTCTTTGCTATCTGCTCCACCGTCTTTAATATTGTCAGCCCGAAAATCCTCGGTATGGCAACTACTAAGCTGGCAGAAGGCGTCATCGGCACCATTGCCGGCAATGAAGGCGGCATTGACTTTGCTTATATCGGCATCATCATGGTTATCCTCATCTGCCTGTACTTCTGCAGCACAGGCTTCTCCTACCTGCAGGGTCACCTGATGTCAAAAATTTCCATGCAGGTTACCTACAGCCTGCGCAAGGAAATCTCTCAGAAACTCCACAAGCTGCCATTTAAATACTATGACAGCACTACCACCGGCGAAGTTCTTTCCTATATTACCAACGACGTTGATGCCATTAACCAGAGCCTGAACCAGAGCGTTACACAGATCATCACCGCTGTGACCATGCTTATCGGTATCATGGTCATGATGTTCTCCATCAGCTGGCTGCTGGCACTGGTCACCATCTGCATTGTGCCTGTTTCCATGGTTCTTGTTATGCTCATCGCCAAGGCTTCTCAGAAGCACTTTAAAGCGCAGCAGGAATACCTTGGCCATGTAAACGGCCACATTGAAGAAATGTACTCCAGCCACATTGTGGTAAAGGCCTTTAACGGCGAAGAACGCTCCGAGAAAATTTTCTCTCAGTACAACGATACGCTGTACAAATCCGCATGGAAATCTCAGTTCCTCTCCGGCCTGATGATGCCTGTAATGACATTCGTCGGCAACCTGGGCTATGTAGCAGTTTGTATTCTGGGCGGCTGGCTGGCAATCACTGGTTCTATTTCCATCGGTGATATTCAGGCGTTCATCCAGTATGTCCGCCAGTTCACCCAGCCGATCATGCAGGTAGCACAGATCTCCAACATCATCCAGCAGACAGCTGCTGCCTCTGAGCGTGTATTTGAATTTCTGGATGAAGAGGAAGAAGTACCGGATGCTGCCAACCCGATCCGTCTGGCAAGAAAAGGCCATCCGGAAGGCATTCATCTGACCGGCAGCGTACAGTTTGAGCACGTTCGCTTTGGCTACAATCCGGAAAAGATCATCGTCAAGGATTTCTGTGCCGACGTAAAACCGGGCCAGAAAATCGCCATCGTTGGTCCAACCGGCGCCGGTAAAACAACCATGATCAAACTGCTGATGCGCTTCTATGACGTAACAGACGGCGCTATTAAGCTGGACGGCCACGATATCCGTGACTTTACCCGCGATGATCTCCGCTCTGTGTTCGGCATGGTGCTGCAGGATACCTGGCTCTACAATGCTTCCATTAAAGAGAATATCCGCTACGGTAAACTGGATGCTACCGATGAGGAAATCTACGCTGCTGCAAAAGCGGCACAGGTTGACCACTTTGTGCACACCCTGCCGCACGGCTATGACATGGAACTGAACGAAGATGCAAGCAACGTCTCTCAGGGTCAGAAGCAGCTGCTGACCATTGCCCGTGCAATTCTGGCAGACCCTCAGATCCTGATTCTGGACGAAGCAACCAGCTCTGTTGATACAAGAACAGAGATCCTCATTCAGACAGCGATGGATAAGCTGATGGAAAACCGCACCAGCTTTATCATCGCACACCGACTCTCCACCATCCGAAATGCCGATATGATCCTGGTTATGAAGGACGGCGACATTATCGAGCAAGGTCACCACGACGAACTGATGGCGCAGAACGGCTTCTACGCTGACCTGTACAACAGCCAGTTTGACCCGGAAGAATAATGAACTGAAAAAGCTCCCCCGCTTTGCCGGAGGAGCTTTTTTGATGCAGCAATATGTTTTTTATTTTGAAAATTTTTCTGCGCATCATTCCGAACCATCGCTTCATACTACTCATGCATTCGATGAATTTTGAGCAAAGGAGCGATGATCATGACAAAATTTGCAATATTCTGCACAGGCATGTTACTGTGCGGCACACTGCTTACCGGCTGCGGCAGCCAGCAGCAATCGTCTGTTATACCGGAAGACTCTCCGGTGCAGCACAATACCCAATACCAGGCAGGAAGCACTGCCCCGCCTGCTGTGCGGGAGCGGCCTCATCTGGCTTCAAAATTTGCAGATGGCTTTTTCGACTTTACAAAAAATTAATATTCTGCTGACAAATTTTTCTTGTAATTTCCAGCTTGCCGTGCTATAATTTCTTCAACCTACAAAACACATAGGTTTTACAGAAACCGACATAACACGGCAAAGGAGATGTTTACATGAAAAAGAAAAAGATCGCATTATTCTGCGCAGCACCGGCTGTGCTGTGCGCCGCACTGCTGGCAGGCTGCAGCGGCGGAGCCGCCCCTGTTCCAGACACGCAGCCACCTGTTTCCTCTCAGGTTGTCAGCGCAGCACCGGATAACGAAAATCAACCTGCTGCATCATCTAACCCAACACCATCTCAAACATCCCCGTCCGGTGAGATTACTCTGGAAGATGCAAAAAAAATTGCCGCCGATGACGCAAAGGCTTCCAATCCTGTTTTCTCCAAAGCCGCGCCTGACAGAGATGACGGCGCTCAGATTTATGATGTGGAGCTGATCGACAATAATACCAAGTACGATTATGAGATCGATGCAAAAACAGGCGCTATCCGGGAGCGGGACAGAGACGTTGTTGTGAACCCAACCACTGCACAGGCCGGTTACATTACACCGGAAGCTGCCGTTGATGCCGCTGAAAAAGCAGCAAATCTCTCCGGCGGTATCCTGACCAAGAACCATCTGGATCATGATGATGGCCGGGCTTACTATGAAATTGAAATTGTAAAAGACGGTATGAAATATGAGTTTGAGATCAACGCTGCAAACGGCGCTGTTCTGGAACAGGAAAAAGATCGGGACGATTGATCTGACAGGAACCGCAGGGGAATGCCTCTGCGGTTTTTCTTTTGCCGCAATTTGACATTTGATACACAGAGGTATATCATAAAATCAATACCAACGTTAGGACTGTTCGTATGAAACTATTGTTATCCCTGTTTTTCACCTTTGCCCGCATTGGGCTGTTTACCTTTGGCGGCGGCTACGCCATGCTGCCCCTGCTGCAGAAAGAAGTGGTGGAGAAGAAGGGCTGGGCCACAGAAGAAGAACTGATGGACTACTACGCCATTGGCCAGTGTACACCGGGCGTTATTGCCGTGAATACCGCTACTTTCATTGGCTTTAAAAAGAAAGGTATTCTTGGTGCTGTTTTTGCAACGCTGGGCATCATCACGCCATCCATCATTATTATTCTGGCGCTGGCAGCGTTCTTCACCCACTTTGCAGATAACCCCATCGTCAAGCACGCATTCAACGGCATCCGCATTGCTGTATGCGCCATTGTGGCAGTTTCCATTTACAAGCTGTTCCGCAAAGGCGTGGTGGACATCATCACCCTGCTGCTGTTTCTGGCATCGTTCTGCGCCATGTTCTTCTTTGATATCTCTGCGATCTTTATCGTAGTCGGCGCAGCGATCATCGCTATCATCGCCCGCATTCTGCAGCGAAACATCAAAGCAAAACGAGGAGGAAAGTCCTCATGATCTTCCTCACTCTGTTTCTCGAATTTATGAAAGTCGGCCTGTTTTCCATCGGCGGCGGTATGGCAACCATCCCATTTCTGATGGAACTGGCTGAGAGCTACCCATGGTTCACACCGGAACAACTGACCGATATGATCGCTGTTGCCGAGTCTACCCCTGGTCCAATCGGCGTCAACATGGCAACCTATGCCGGTTTCAATGCCGGCGGCATTCTGGGCGGTATTCTGGCAACCCTTTCTCTGGTACTGCCATCAGTGGTTATCATCTGCATCATCTCCAAATTCATGCAGAAGTTCCGCTCCAGCCGGCTGGTCAATGATGCATTTTATGGTCTCCGTCCTGCTTCTGCCGCCATGATTGCCGGCGCTATGTCGCAGGTGCTGATCATGTCTCTGTTTCACACAGAGCTGTTCTCTGCCGGTGTGCCATGGTACGAGACGGTCAATATCGGCGGAATCATTCTCTTTGGTGTTATTCTTGCCGGTGCCATTCTGTTCAAAAAGCTGCACCCGATTTTCTTTATCCTTTTTGGCGCAGCAGCCGGCATTGTCTTTCAATTATAAATCTGCATACAAAAAGACCTCCCAACTGGGAGGTCTTTCTTTGTTTTCTGCTCCGCAACTGCGCAGCAAAGGTTTTTGCCCATCAGGGCGTCTTATGTTTTCTGTAGTTCTAATCTGCATAATCCTGCTGCCGTGGCTGCAGCTTCAGCACAAGGGCTGTAATATCATCATCCCGGCCGTCATTGCGGAGTTTCGCCGCCTTTTCCACAATCAGATTGGCAAGCTGGCTGGGTTCTTCTCCCTTCCAGTTATGAATCAGCTGCGCTGCCCACTCCTCACCCGGCGCAACAACGCCGTCGGAGAACATGACCAGCAGATCTTCATCGCCAAGATGCGCTGACGTTTTGCAGAAAACAGCTTCTTCCAGGATCCCAACAGGCAAGGAGATGGCATCCAGACGGTGAACTTCTCCGCCTTTCCGCACATAACTGATCGGCGCCCCTGCCTTCATCAGCTGTACTTCGCCGGTAAATAAATCAACTGCAGCCACATCCAGCGTGGAGAGCGTCTCCGCACCGGATTTGACCATCAATGCAGAATTGGTGATTTTCAAAGCACAGTCATAGCCAACACCGGACTGGATCAGCTTTGCCATGATACCGGAAGCCATGGCGCCGTCAACTGCAGCGCGTCCTCCTGTTCCCATGCCGTCGCTGATAATGGCGATCTGTTTGCCTGCGCCGTCATCAAAACAAATGCAGCTGTCGCCGCAGAGCGATGCATTTTTACAGCTGTGCTGGGCAACGCCAAAAACTGCTTTGTAAAGGGGCTTCTCTGCCATCTGAAAATGACATCGCTCCCCAGACACACTGACACATGGATAACCGAACTCTCTGCCAACCACCCGGGCTATGCCGCGGAGCACCCGGACTTTTGTCAGCTTGTAGCGATCCATGATCAGTGCTTCAATTTCAATAAACATCCTCCCTTCTTTATTGAGCCTACAGCTTACGTCGATGGGCGTAATGGCGCAGTCATGCAATACCCCATTGATTTTCCTTGCCATTGCCGTATCGAATTTTTCGTAAAGCCGAAGCTCATCTGCCATATCCCGCAGCAGTTTTCCTGTTGTTGCAAACTGACCCGTTACTACAGAACGAACCTGCTGCAGCTTTCGCTCTGCCGCGATTTTCGAAAGATATTCCTGATAATACCGATTGACCGCTGCTGTGACCTGCTCCTGTTTTGTACAGGCTTTTGCAATCTGCGGCGGCAGATTCCCCTGTGCAATTGCGCCTTCCACACGCAGGGCTTCTGTCATGCGGCAAGTGAGGATTGACAGTTCTTTTGCAGCGCAGCCCCAGCAGGCTGTTTTATGCCTGCAACCAATGCATACCTCCTCCATGGTTTTGCGATAAACAATATCCACCGTTTCTGTATCTACCTGCAGCAGCCGCTGCGAAACTGCCTCCACCGACTCTGATACGTTCTCCAGCGCTGTTGCAGCAACGCCGAGTTTCGTAATAACGGTACGGCGGAGACCGCCGCTCTGTGCCAGCTGCATAGGCTGCCGAAACACCACTGCCAGCCTGCTGCCGAATTTATGGGGCCAGATGACAAAAATCAGCGAGGATGCCATGACCTCAATCATGCCGTTAAAAACAGCGTAAAAGCTGCCAACCTGCAGGCTGCCGATGCCATTGGCCACCACGAATGCAATGGCGGTAATCACACGGCCCAGCGGTGAGAACAGTCCGGCGATCAGCCCGGCAAAGGCCAGAGCACCGGAAATACCGCTGATGCCGGAAGAAGCCAGACCAAACATGGCACCTGCCACAATGCCGGACAGACTGCCGCCGATGACACCGCCGAATCGACAGGAAAATAAAATCATCAGCACAGCTGCAGCACGACCGATAGAAATGATACCGATCTGAACGGTGGACAGTGACAGCACTGCGATGCCGATAGACAGAATAACGCAGGTCAGCTCGCTCTGGTTCAGCGATCCCAGCGGTTTTCCCTCGCTGATCATCCGGCAGGTGCGGTCAATAAATAATACTGTTCCGGCACCTGCCGCAGATTCCGTTATGTAGAGGATCCATGTCTGCAGCGTGGAACCATTCAGGATGGCAAGGCAGATGCCTGTCAGCAGCGTTGGTACAAACACAATGACAGGTGCAAAGAACAGCCTGTCCTTCAGCCGTACCATTTCTCCCAGTGCCCAGCGAAAAACAACCAGCATAAACAGAGCCGCCAGGTATCGCCCGGGAGACTGCATGGCACCCGGTATCAGATAGCCAACTGCGCTGCCCAGTGCAGTGGTCCACATGGCGCCGCGAGGACACCCTGCGGCAACAGCCAGGCCAAAGGGCGCATGCCTGCCGAAAATCACCCCCCTGGAACAGATCAGTCCGGCGGTAAAACAGGCACCGTGCATCACGGCCCGCTGCAGCGCCGGAGATTCCACCAGCTTTTTCCGGAATCGCTCCTTCGACCCCGCAATTTTTGCCGGAGCCGCTCTTTCTTTCATACTACTCCCCTTTCCCATTCCCTGTTTTTCCTATTTTGGACAACCTTGTCCATATCAAAATTATACTTGCACTATAAGAAAATAAATGTCAGAACCTGCTGCAGCACTTTGTCGCTCTTTGCCGCATTCCGGCGGCACTTTATGCAGAAACAGGCAGCTTCTTTCTGCTTATGCTGCATTCCACAGGGAAATGACGGGCAACGCCGGGAAATGGTTTTCTTTTCTTTACAATTGATTCCCGGCATGGTTTGTGATAGAATATATGGATAGGTATGCGCCGGCAGATTTCTGCCGACACTTCCGCGCAATTAATCCAATATAAAGGAAGTCAGTTACATGGAATATCAAGTATCAAACCGCATGAAAAGTATGAAGCCTTCTGTCATCAGAGAGATCCTCAAGAACTCCTCTGATCCAAGCGTGATCGCTTTCTCTGCAGGCAACCCTGCTCCGGAAGCTTTCCCGGCAGAAGCCATTGCGGAAATCTCTGCCCGCATTCTCAAGGAGAATCCAATTGCGGCGCTGCAGTACAGCTTAACAGAGGGTTATCCGGCACTGCGCAATACCCTCAAAACATATATGGCAGAAAAGCACAACTCCTTCAACGAAGAGATGGACGAACTGATCGTTACAACCGGCGCACAGCAGGTTATGGATCTGGCAGCAAAAGTTCTCTGCAATGAAGGCGACGTGATCATCTGTGAGGCACCAACTTTCATTGGTTCCCTCAACACTTTCCGTTCCTACAACACTGTGCTCAAGGGCGTACCAATGGACGACGACGGCATCAACCTGGAAGCACTGGAAAAAACACTGGAAGAAAACCCGGGCGCAAAGCTGCTTTACGTGATCCCGAACTTCCAGAATCCATCCGGTATCACCATGAGCCTGGAAAAGCGCAAAGCTGTGTATGAACTGGCAAAGAAATACCAGATCATGATCCTGGAAGACAACCCATACGGTGATCTCCGCATTGCCGGCGAGTTCCTGCCAACCATCAAGTCCATGGATACAGAAGGCCTTGTTATTTACGCAGGTTCCTTCTCCAAGACCATTTCTTCCGGTCTCCGCGTTGGCTTTGCCATTGCACCAAAGGAAGTCATGCAGAAGATGATCGTTGGCAAGCAGTGCAGCGACGTACATACCACTGCATGGTCCCAGATCATCTGCGACGAATTTATCAACAAGTATGATTATGATGCACACCTTGCAAAGATGAGAACCATCTATGCAAGAAAATCCAAGCTGATGCTGGACGGCATTGAGGAGCACATGGTTCCTGCCGGCATCACTTATAAGAAGACAGAAGGCGGCCTGTTTGTATGGTGCACCCTGCCGGATTCCATCGACATGATGACATTCTGTGCAGAGGCTGTAAAGCGTAAGGTTTGCGTTGTGCCTGGCACCGCATTCCTCACCGACGAAACAGCGCCATGCCAGTCTTTCCGTATGAACTTCTCCACCCCAACAGACGAAGCAATCGTAAAGGGCGTAGAGATCCTTGGCCAGCTGCTCAGAGATATGCAGGCGAAATAATTCCGGAGGATAATTTAGTATGACAGCAAATAACGAAGGCGCAGTTCAGGCGCCACAGAAGAAAACTATTTTCAGCGCAATCCAGCCAAGCGGTTCTATTACCCTGGGCAACTACCTGGGCGCGCTGCAGCACTGGATTAAACTCCAGGACGATTATGACTGCATTTTTGCACTGGCAGACCTGCACGCAATCACCGTGCGTCAGGATCCGGCTGCATTCCGCAAGAACACCATGGAAGCTTATGCACTGCTGCTGGCATGCGGTATTGACCCGGAGAAGAGCCCATTCTTCATCCAGAGCCACGTGCACACACACGCAGAGCTGGCTTGGGTACTCAACTGCTACACCCAGTTCGGCGAACTGTCCCGTATGACACAGTTCAAGGATAAGTCCCAGAAGCACGCAGACAACATCAACGTTGGCCTGTTTGCTTACCCAACACTGATGGCTGCAGATATTCTGCTGTACCAGGCAGACATGGTGCCGGTAGGCGCTGACCAGAAGCAGCACCTGGAACTTTCCAGAGATATTGCAAACCGCTTTAACAATGCTTACAGCCCAACCTTTAAGGTACCGGAGCCATACATTGCAAAGACAGGCGCAAGAATCATGTCTCTGCAAGACCCAACAAAGAAGATGAGTAAGTCTGACGAAAATCAGAATGCATGGGTTGGCCTGCTGGATAAGCCAGAGGAGATCATGAAGAAGTTCAAGCGCGCTGTAACTGACAGTGAAGGCGGCATCTACGTTGGTGAAGGCAAGGAAGGCATCAACAACCTGATCGGCATTTACGGCAGCGTAACCGGCAAAACCGAGGACGAGATCGTGAAGGAGTTTGAGGGCAAGGGCTACGGCGACTTTAAGGTTGCTGTTGGCGAAGCTGTTGTAGAAACACTGCGCCCAATTCAGGAACGCTACAATGAATTCATGAAGGACAAGGCTTATCTGACAAAGTGCTACACAGAAAGCGCTCAGAAAGCAGAGTACATTTCCAATAAAACACTGCGCAAGGTTATGAAGAAAGTCGGCTTCATTCCGAAGGAATTCTAAATCTGCGCATCAAAAAAAGCCACCCACAGAGGGTGGCTTTTTATTTTCCGTTTCCTGTTATTTTCTCAATAAAAAAGCAGCCCATTACGGACTGCTTCTTTTTTATTCTGTCGGGCAGATATAGTTGAGGCTGCCGATCGGTTCGCCGTGCTCGATGAAAATTCGAGGCACACGCTTACCAACAATGCAGATCATTTCATAGTTAATGGTTTCATTCAGCTTTGCCAGCTCATCAACGGTGATCAGCTCGTTGCCGTCTTTACCGAAAACAGTAACTGTCATCCCTGTTTTTACGCCGTCAATATCGGTCACGTCCAGCATCAGCTGGTCCATGCATACACGGCCAACAACTCTGGCTCTTTCGCCGCAAACAAGCATATCTGCGCAGTTATGCAGTTTTCTCGGGTAGCCGTCCGCATAGCCAATCGGCACAGTTGCCAGCTTTGTTTTGCGGCTGGCAGAGAATGTTCTGCCGTAGCTGACAGTTGTGTTGGTTTCTACTTCCTTCAGCATGGAGATAACGGTCTTCAGTTCCATCATTGGCTGCAGCGGCAGCTTATTGCGGATCACGCCGGATGGATTCAGGCCGTAGATGATCACACCAGGGCGCACCATATCCAGATGCATTTCCGGATAATCGCACACAGCACCGCTGTTTGCGCAGTGGCGATAGCGGAATTTGATACCGCGCTCTTCCAGCTGTGCTACAGCAGTCATGAACGCGTCATACTGACCCTTTGTGTAACCGCTGCCTACTTTGCCGTCATCAGCCACCGCAAAATGGGTGAAGATACCCTCATTCTCCAGATTTTCCAGACGACACACAGCTTCAATCTCATCCACGCTGCCGCTGTCACGAACAGCATCCTGATACAGGAAACCGATACGGCTCATGCCGGTGTCTACCTTAATATGTACTTTTACCGTAATGCCGGCTTTCTTTGCGCAGGCGCTCAGTTCCTCAGCATATTCTGCAGAAAAAACTGCCTGAGAAATATTCAGTTCTCCCAGCTTCTCTGCCATATCCGGCGGTGTATAGCCAAGAATAAGAATTGCGCCGGTAACACCGCCGCTGCGCAGCTGCTCCGCCTCTTCAATATTGGAAACAGCAAACCACTTTGCACCCAGGCCTTCCAGGGTACGGGCAACAAATACCGCACCATGACCGTAGCCATCTGCCTTAACGACCCAGCAGATCTCCGTTTCGGCCCGCACTGCATTGCGGATCACGTGATAATTATTCTTCAGGGCATCCAGATTGATCTCTGCCCAGGTTCTCTTTAAAAATGTATTCATGTCTCAAGCTCCATTTTTAATCATTCTACCTATTATATGCTTCCGGCGGCCGTTTCGTCAACCGTTTCAAAAATTGTTAACCAAACTGTAATTTTATTGCAGTTGTCTGCATAGAATAGCAGGATGAGACTTCATAGCAAAGGAGGCGCCGCCAATGAAACTGCACTCCATGGATGAACAGTTATTCCGCTGCCTCTATGGCTGGCTGGATTATGGCCAGGATCTGGATGATCTGCTCTTTTACGGAGAAGTATATCATGTCAGTGAACGATAAAAAAGCACCCTGCGGGCAATACGCTCACAGGGTGCTTTCTATTTTAATTCAACTTACGCCGAATATTTTATCTTACTTGAAGTACTTAACGCCGGACTCGAAGATCTTCTGATCCTTATCGCCTGGTACGTTCTTGTACAGGTCACTGCCCTTACGCTCGGAGTGAGCCATCTTACCGAATACACGGCCGTCTGGGCTTGTGATACCTTCGATTGCGCATACGGAGCCGTTCGGGTTCCACTCGATCTTGCTGCTTGGCTTGCCGCATGGTGTGGTGTACTGTGTTGCCACCTGACCATTTGCAATAAGCTGTGCCAGAACTTCGTCGTTTGCTACGAAGCGGCCTTCACCGTGAGATACAGGTACGCAGTGTACATCGCCTGCTTCAACGCCTGCCAGCCATGGAGACTTCACGGAAGTTACTCTTGTGTATACCATTCTGGATACGTGGCGGCCGATCTTGTTGAAGGTCAGTGTTGGGGATGTCTCGTCGATATCTGTGATCTTGCCGTATGGTACGAGACCCAGCTTGATCAGTGCCTGGAAGCCGTTGCAGATACCCAGCATAAGGCCATCTCTCTGCTCCAGCAGCTTTGTAACTTCTTCGGCGATCTTCGGGTTGCGGAATGTTGTTGCAATGAACTTACCGGAACCGTCTGGTTCGTCACCGCCGGAGAAGCCGCCTGGGAACATTACGATCTGTGCCTTGGAGATTTCTTCTGCCATACGCTCGATTGTCTCTTCGATGTCTGCGGAGGACAGGTTCTTCACAATGAGGATCTCCGGCTGTGCGCCTGCCTTTTCAAATGCGCGTGCTGTGTCAACTTCGCAGTTTGTGCCTGGGAATACAGGGATGAATACGCGTGGCTTTGCAACCTTGATTGCTGGTGCCAGGCTGCTTCTCTCTGTGTAGAGCTCGATGTCGCGTGTCAGTGGAGTTTCTTCTGCCTTAGATGGGAAGATTGGCTCCAGTGTGCCCATCCAGCCGCAGCACAGGTCTTCCAGAGACAGTGCAGCGTTGTCGATCACGATATCCTTGTTCTCGGATGTGAAGCCGATTGTTACAGGATCCAGATCTGCGCCCATTACTGCGTCGTAGCTCAGTTCTACTACCAGTGCGCCGCTCTTTGGAGCAAACAGTGTTTCGAGGCTGTTGAAGTCGTCCTCAAATACAAAGCCGATGCCGTTACCGAAGCACATCTTTGCAACTGCAGCTGCAACGCCGCCTTCCTTCACAACGGATGCGGACAGAATGCTGCCATCCTGCATCATCTTGTATACGGACTCGTAGTATGCCTTCAGCTTCTCCCAGTTTGGAAGCAGAGTGTCGATTTCCTCTGGCAGAGGCAGGTAAACAACCTTGGAGCCAGCCTTTGTAAATGCTGCGGAAACTGTCTTGCTTGCCTTGGACATAGTTACTGCAAAGCTTACGAGGGTTGGAGGAACGTCCAGAGCCTCGAAGGAGCCGGACATACTGTCCTTACCGCCGATTGCAGGCAGTTCCAGACCAATCTGTGCTGTGAGAGCGCCCAGCAGTGCCGCTGTTGGCTTACCCCAACGCTTCTCTTCGTCGCGGAGACGCTCGAAGTATTCCTGGAATGTGAGACGTGCCTTCAGTGGGTTTGCGCCAACTGCTGCCAGCTTGGAAACGCTTTCAACAACTGCATATGCAGCACTGTGGAATGGGCTGAAGTTTGCAATACCTGGAATGAAGCCGTAGCCCATTACAGTTGCGTCGTCTGTCTCGCCCTTTTCCAGTGGAATCTTTGCAACCATTGCTTCTTCTGGTGTCAGCTGGTACTTGCCTGCAAATGGCATGAGAACAGTACCTGCACCGATGGATGCGTCAAAGCGTTCTACCATACCCTTCTGAGATGCAACTTCCAGACGAGCCAGGTTCTCAGCAAATGCTTCGCACAGAGGCTTGCCCTGGAGGCACTCTGGGATCATGTTGCGGTAGTTTTCTTCTGGGTTTGGTGCTGTGATGTATGCGCTTGCCTTCTGTGTTACACCGTTGGTGTTGAGGAATTCACGGCTCAGGTCAACAATCTGGTCGCCTCTCCATGTCATCTTCAGTCTTGGGTCAGCTGTAACTGTTGCAACAACCTGTGCGTTCAGGTTTTCCTTCTTTGCCTCTTCAATAAAGAGGTCAACGTCCTTTGCTTCCAGAACAACAGCCATACGCTCCTGAGACTCGGAGATTGCCAGCTCTGTGCCGTCGAGGCCTTCGTACTTCTTTGGAACGTTATCCAGTTCTACCTTCAGGCCGTCTGCCAGTTCGCCGATTGCTACGCAAACGCCGCCTGCACCGAAGTCGTTGCAGCGCTTGATCAGCTTGGAAACCTTGCCGTTTCTGAACAGTCTCTGGATCTTACGCTCGGTTGGTGGGTTACCCTTCTGAACTTCTGCACCGCACATGTCGATGGAATCTTCTGTGTGTGCCTTGGAAGAACCGGTTGCACCGCCGCAGCCGTCACGGCCTGTGGAGCCGCCCAGCAGTACGATCACGTCGCCGTCTTCCGGTGTGCCGCGCTGTACGTTCTCTTTTGGAGATGCGCCAACAACTGCACCGATCTCCATACGCTTTGCAACGTAGCCTGGGTCATACAGTTCGGTTACCTGACCTGTTGCCAGACCGATCTGGTTGCCGTAGGAGCTGTAGCCTGCTGCTGCACCTGTTGTAATGGTGCGGCTTGGCAGCTT
>JAZUBL010000029.1:0-8249 GCA_045638545.1 Acutalibacteraceae bacterium
GCAGTTTTCGCCGCTGACTTTAATGTCAACACGCTTCACCTGACGCTGATACGCGTCAAGGCCTTCCAGTTCTGTGCCAATGTAATTGCGGGATGGATCCAGATCCTCCAGCACCTGTGTAAAACTTTTACCGCTGATACCGTACATACCCTTATCCAGTTTGATTGTTTCGTAAAATGCCATGTTATTTCCTCCTGTTTTTCAAATCCAATTAAATTTTAAATTCCAGATTTTCGCCGGAACCTGTTTTTTCATTTGTTTCACGCCAGAGCTGCGGACGCATCGGCAGCATAGTGTCTGCTCGCTGACGGAATGACTTCTGCAAAGACTCCAGATCTTCCAGCGATGCATTTTCTATCATGCGCGCCATTACGTCTGCAGAAACCTCCGGCTGCACAATGCGGCTTAATTTTCTGACTTCTGCCGCCACTGTTTCCCTGTACTTTGCGCCTGTTTCCGCCTGCTGCTGCAGAAAAGCAAAATGCTCTTTCAGCTGCAGCGCAGCTTCCTTAGTCAGAACCACTTCTCCGTCAGAGCAGCCATCAAAGAGTTTTTCCACGTCCGGTGCGCCAGTGCCTGTCTGCGCAAAACGCTTGATAACGCCGGCTTTTCTCTGGGCCGGCACCGCTACAAAGGACCACTCGTACGCATCCGTCGGCTGACTGAGAATATCGTGGGCTGTTTTTTCCACACCGTGAATGTTATAAACCCTGCCCTTGTGATGACCGCAGGCAAGCTTTGTTTTGTCTGCGCCGCAAATAGAGCACACTCGTTTCGCCATTGCGCAGCCTACGCTGACTTCCTTCTTCATACCGCTGTCGATTTCCAGGATCAGCTGGTCATTTTTCTCACTGCGCGGCAGGTAAGCCTTTGCCGCCAGACGGGTGTAAACTTCACCTGCTTCCGTTTTGCGCTCCAGGTCTTCCTCCAGCCAGGTGCTGTAAATTCTGGCCGCCTGATTTTCCGCTTTTGGGCTGTGGTCAAAAATACCTGTCTTGCCCAGAAACAGCGCTGCCAGCTCCTGCAGCGCATCAACGGTAAAGCGCTCGTAATCACGGTCCACTTCGTTGTCGCAGAGGACAACGGTAAACGTGTAAAGCTCCTCCGCTTTCATAGGGCGGCGTGTATAGCGATTGATCTGCGCCAGTTCTTCTGCAGAAATCGCTGTGTTTTCCTGTTTCATTTCCCTGTTGATACAGATTCCTCCTTTGCCAGTTGTTGTTCAATCTGCGCTGCCTGCGCATTTTTCAGCCTTGCCTCCGCCAGGTCTACCGCATCCTGCAGTGTGATTTCATTCCATTGAATCGTACAGTGCTCTGCGTAGCCGTGAAGCCGCAGCCATGTGACGCAGATCTTCCGGATGGTCGGCGTCAGCAGACGGCGGTAGCTGTCCATTTCGCTGGTGAGAATATCTGCCTGCTGGCTGGACATACGCTCTGTCGATGACCAGGAAAATCCCAGTAAAAACGGCGGCAGTCCCAGCTTTGCCACGATCTGCTCCATCATCTGCCGCACCGGAATTTCACTGTCCAGAATCTGATTATCCGCACCAATGACCTTCACATTTACGTCACCCACCGCTACAAAATCACTGACCTGTCCGCGCTTTTCCATGGCGCTTGTCCATGCTTCCGCCATCTGGCGGGCATGCTCTTTTGCGTTGGCACGATCTACCGCATCACCGGTCGGCTTGTAGGTAACAGCAAAGCGCACATTGCCCACACGCTCCCAGTTCACGCCGATGGTGTGGTAAATCTTCATTAAAATCTCACTGACAAACGGCAGACCGTTCAGGATCGACACACCCTGTGCACTGCCATGGGGCGGATTCAGCGCCGACGTAACAATCAGCTCTGGATACAGCACCGGCTTTAATCCCTGCTCTGTTCTGCAGTACAGGTTCCAGCCCAGAGGCGATTTGCCGCAGCGAAACTCCAGTCCGTCCAGATCTGCATTGTAGAGCGCACCGATTTCTCCGCCGACGGCTGTCAGCACCATTTCACCAACAGCAGTGCCATAGGTTAAAAGCTGTGCAAAATAGCAGGACAGAAATGCATCAATGCCGTTCTGGCAGCCGTTTACTTTTACATTTTGTAAAAAATAAGCCAGTTCTTCCTGCGCCTGCAGATCATCGCATTCCACCGTAAAATCTCCCAGCAGGCGCAGCAGTTTGTGAATGGCCGCATCGATCACCGGGATATTTTCCCGCAGTGCACGGTACAACCTCCGCTGATTTACGCTGCTCTCCTCAAAAAAGCTGAGAGAGCCTAACGGTTCCTGCCATCGCCTGCTTCCGGCTGTCTGCACCTGAATCACTTCCTGTTCAGGCTGTGGTTTTCTGTTTCGTTTCCATACTTTCATTTCCTCTCTCCTTTTTCTGGTTTTATCTTCTCGGCAGCGCAATGGCAAAGCATCCGCCGCCATCTTCCTGCAGTATCGTGGTCACAAAGTAGCGGATATCATCCATAGCATGGTCATTCTCCTTTACCGGTGTATCACGGCTCAAATCATCCTTCCAGCGGTACAAACCAAATTCCCGGATACTATCCACACAATTGCTGCAGATTTTAATTCGTCCCTGCTTCAGCGCTTCACCGGTCATGCGGATACCGTCCAGCACATCATTTCTGGCGGCAATCGGCGTAAATTCTCCATGACGGCGAATCACTGTAATGAAACTTGCCGCCGATGGATCCACCACCACTTTGGTCACCGGATGTTCTCCTGCCAGCTTTTTCAGTTCCGTGTAATGCTCCTCGTCAGTTCGCTGAGTGCCGGTCAGCCGTGAATTATAGTAGTACTCCTCCAGACGATACCAGGTGCTGCCCTGCCTGCCCCACAAACCAAAAGAAGCCGGATTCACGGTGCCGTAGTCGCAGGAAATCGCGTATTCCTCACAGTCTGCCGGCGCATCACAGTAGTCATGTCTGCTCATAAAGGGATAAACAAGCCCCTGCGCTGCCACCCATTTCCCTTCCACATACCGCTCGTAAAACGTGCCCGCATACAGACTGCGGTAACGCTCCAGCATCTGCGGCGAAAGGGATGGATTGTCCTCCATACGGAAGTGGAGATACAATGCATTTTTCTGCTTTGCGCCTAAAATCCACTCTCGATAAAACCAGTGCTGCGGACTCTCCGGATTGCAGTTGAACCAGAATTTCGAGCCCTCCACAGAGCATCGAGCCAATGCCTGCTCCACGAACCCGTGAGGCATCAGCGCCACTTCGTCAAACAATACGCCGGAGAGCGTCATGCCCTGGATCAATGCGGCGGAACCTACGTCTTTGCCGCCGAAAAAATAAAACCGGTTGACTCTGCCGCCGCAGCGGATCTCCATGAAATTCTCCGAAGACCGCATCCGGCAGCCAAAGCCGAGCTGCCTGAGTACAGGCAGCAGAGGGGTGATCAGATTTCGCTTTACGGAACGAATTGTCTTGCCGCAAAACGCAAAAGAGGCATCATGAAACCGATAAAACGCCCAGGAAACAAAGGACAGCCCCATGCACATAGTTTTGCCGCTTCGCACAGCGCCGTCGCAGATTACTGCTGTTTTATTCTCCCAGCCGCTGCCGTCGCACCACCAGGTCAGCGCCTGCAGCTGCTTTTTTGAGAATCGCTGCAGCTTCATTCGCTCTCTCCTTTCAGGCTGGCGGCGCTCTGTTCCAGCGCGCGGTAAAAGTCGCCGCCGTCATTCTCCGCCGCCATGTCCATCTGCTCCAGACACTGCAGCGCTTTCAACCGGTCGACAAATTTAATTTCCATGCCGCCGCCTTTTAGCCGCTTGATCTCCGCCACGTTAAACAGATTCATTTCGTCCAGCGCCGCTCTTGTCAGCTCTTCTTCAAACAGAAGCCGAACCGCATCGGTCACACTGCCGAATGCCAGCTGCTCAAAGCCGCGGCGGAGTTTTTTCTTCTGTCTTTCGTTCATGGTTTTCCTCCTTTCTGACCCCCTCTGCAATACCCGGAAAAAAGAAAAAAGTTTCCCTCAAACAGGAAACTTTTCAGAAAATTCTCAGAATTATTTTATTTTTCCGGAAAATCAAAATAAAAAAAGCCTCCCAACCGGGAAGCTTTCCTTAACACAATCTTTATTTCTGGGTATGGCCCAGATCTTCTTTCAGTTCAACCGTCACTGTAAAACTGTGGCCGTCGCCGGATTCATCCTGTCGGTACAGAGCGGCTTCTACCTGATCGCCCGGCTTATGCTTTTTCAGGATCGGCGCAACGTCCGCCATATCCCGTACCGGTTCGCCGGCCAGTTCTGTCAGAATGTCACCGATCTGCACACCGGTACCTGCAAAACCGCTGTCCGGCTGAATGTCCAGAATCACCACGCCCTGCGGCACACCGTACGCTGCCGCTTCGCTCTTTGTCATGCTGGTGCCGGTAATGCCCAACCGCACTTTGCCCGGCACATAGCCGCTGCGGATGATCCCTTCAATGACCGTTTCTGCTCGCTGGATCGGCAGCGCATAACCTGCACCATCATCCAGATAAGCATCGCTGATGGTCATGCCTACGATCTGGCCGGCGCTGTTCACCAGCGCACCGCCGCTGCCATGAACACTGATGGCAGCATCTGTCTGCACATGACCAAGACCACTGACGGAATCATATGTCAGGTCACGATCCACAGCAGAAACAATACCCTGTGTCAGCACGCAGTTATATTTCTTTTCTCCTGCTGCTGTTACCGCATACACAGAATCACCTACAGAAAGGGATGCCTCCTTTGCCAGGGCTGCCGGAATCAGGTTTTCTGCATCTACCTTCAGTACAGCAACGTCCCAGGCAGAATCAAATCCTACAACCACAGCATCCCGTTCTTTGCCGTCTGCTGTGATCACGGTCACACCGTCTTCTCTGGAATAACCGATCGCATGAGCCGCTGTGAGGATGTAACCATCTTCTGTCAGCACAATGCCGGAAGAGTAATACGTTTCATCTTCCACCGCAACGCCCACCATCGCTACAGACGGCGACGCTGCCTGAAATGCCTCTTTTGCTGTCAGCCAGTCTGCAGACTGATTTGCAAAGGTCAGTCCTGCAAAGTCAGGGGCTGTCGCAGAACCGATCGGGTTTTTACCGTCATCATTCTGCGGCGGCATGGCGT
This sequence comes from Acutalibacteraceae bacterium, assembly GCA_045638545.1. Taxonomy (GTDB): domain Bacteria; phylum Bacillota; class Clostridia; order Oscillospirales; family Acutalibacteraceae; genus UMGS1071. The sequence goes on from JAZUBL010000029.1 coordinate 5,119, forward strand.
CCTCTGTCTGAGAACCTCTGTCGTCTGTTTGCTCCGTCTGGGAAGAACCCACGTTATCCAATACAGAAAGCAGAACGGCATACCCGCCAAATCCAATCACAAACACCGCCGCCAGACCGATCATAATCACGATCAGCGTCCGGGCGCCTTTGCTGCCGGATGGCCGCGGCTGCCCATAAGGACACTGCAGATTCGTTTCTCCACAGGACGGCTGCTCCGATGGCGTGTCTTTTTTCTTCATCGGTCCCTCATCGTCCCGTGTGTAATGTCTCATTTACTCTTTTTGCCCTCTCTTTTCTTTGCTGTTTCCGGGTCTGCATCCACTGCGGAATCTGTTACATCCACAATATCATACTTCTCCGGATGATGCTGTACGGCTTCGCCTTCCACGTACTCTGCCGAATCCACAACTTCAACGGTACCAACTTTGCTTCTGGCAGGTTTTGCTGCCTTTTTCTTCTCGTCCTTCGGCGCTGTATTCGGCAGCCAGAACTCAAACGTGGTGTATTCATTTTCCACACTTTCCACGCGGATCTCACCGCCGTGGAGCTGCACCATAGTCTTTACAATATACAGACCAAGGCCCATGCCGGTCTTATCCTTGCTTCTGGATTTATCCGTTTTAAAGAAGCGGTCAAAGATCATCTTGGCATCATCCGGCGGAATACCAGGGCCGCTGTTGCGGACAGACACGGTAATGCGGTCTGCTGTTTCCACTGTGTGGATCTCAATGAAGCCGCCCTCATTGGTAAATTTTACGGCATTCTCTGTCAGATTATACAGCACCTGATGGATCATATCCGGGTCACCGTCCACAAAGGTCGGCTCAGAATCTTCCAGACCGCGGATCTCGATGTTTTTCTCCTCGATCTTCGCTTCAAAAGACAGCAGCGTTACGATGATGGTATTGCTGATGTCGAATCTTGCCGGATGGATCTGCATTTTGCCGCTGTCGATACGGGACAGATCCAGCATGGTCTTTACAAGACGGGACAGACGCTTTACTTCCTGCGCAACAATGCCCAGATAGTGCTTTTCTTTTTCCTTCGGAATGGTGCCGTCGATGATGCCGTCGATGAAACCGGAGATGGTGGTCATCGGCGTCTTCAGCTCGTGGGACACGTTGGCGATAAAATTGCGGTTCATGGATTCACTGGAAGCCAGTGTTTCCGCCATCTGGTTAAAGGCTTTTGCCAGTTCGCCTACTTCGTCATCGCTGAACACCGGCACACGAACAGAGAAGTCACCCATTGCAAAGCTCTTGGTCGCGTCGCACATCAAACGCAGCGGCCGTGTCATTTTGTAAGAGTACAGCCATGTTACACCAAAGGCCACCATAAACGCCGCCACCGCTGCCAGGAAGAACATCTTGATGATCTCCGCCCGGAAACCTGTTAAAAAGTCCAGGGTCGATGCCGCAAAAGCAGTACCGATGGTAGTGTTGATGCCGCTTTCGTTGGTGACAACGATCGGAAGACCAACAACGTAATAGTCCTCTCCGAAATAACCGCCCAGATTAGACGTACCGCTGAACTCACCGGTTCGAACTGCCTGCTCAATAAATACAGAATCCAGTGCCGCAATACCTTCACCTGTATTTTCTTTCAGCTTTACGCCGTTATGCGCCATGACGACCTGTCCGTTGATGTCTGTAACAAGAATGCAGGCGTTGATATTCTCCGAAAACGCTTCCACAAACTCATTCAGGCGCTGACCATCAATGGTAAACGTATTGTTTTTCTCGTCAATCAGACTCTGCGCTGCAATGTTGGAAACACCCTGCGCATTGTTCTTCAGCAGGTCATACCGCTCCATATTCCAATAACGGGAAATGAACACAATGAGAACGGTGCCAAGGCAGAGAAAACTGACGAGAATGATCAGGGAAGTCATGCGCAAATATTTTTTAAACAGAGATTTCTGCACCGAAACACTTCCTTTTTCTTCAATTTTTCAAAGCCTTTGCTTAATTTTTTACGTCAAACTTGTAGCCTACACCCCAAACGGTCTTCAGCTCCCACTTGTCAGATACGCCTTCCAGCTTCTCGCGGAGACGCTTTACGTGTACGTCAACGGTACGGGAGTCACCGTAATAATCGAAACCCCATACCTGATCCAGCAGTTCATCTCTGGAAAATACGCGGTTCGGGTTGCTTGCCAGGTGATAGATCAGTTCCATTTCTTTTGGCGGAGTGTCTACCTGCACACCGTTTACGCGGAGCTCATAGTTTGTCAGGTTAATGGTCAGCTTATCGTAGCTTACCTCTTTTACCTCGTCCTCTTCGTTGGTGCCGGAGCGGCGGAGAACTGCCTTAATGCGGGCAACGATCTCCTTTGCCTCAAACGGCTTTACCACATAGTCATCTGCGCCAAGTTCCAGACCAAGCACCTTATCGAACACTTCGCTCTTCGCTGTCAGCATGATGATCGGACACTGAGATTTCTTGCGAATCTCACGGCAGACCTGCCAGCCGTCCAGCTCCGGCAGCATGATATCCAGCATGATCAGATCCGGATTATAGGACTCAAACGCCTCCAGTGCAGCCTTGCCGTCGTTGGCGATTTTTGTATCAAAACCTTCTTTTTCGATGTAAAGACGCAGCAATTCACAGATATTCTGATCATCGTCCACGATTAAAACTTTACCCATACTCATATGTTTCAACCTCCAGTTCTATGTGCAGCCCAAAGGGCTTTTGGTTATAATTAATACTTCTACAGGTTATATTATAGCGAATTCCTTGGCAGAAGTCATGAATTTTTTATAAAAAAGCTGCAATTTCTTTTTTCGGCCAAAACAGTATCATTAACACGGGTGTTATTCCCCGTTTTCCGGCGCCGTCTTCTGCAGGTTTCCGCACGTTTTTCCCCCGATTTTCTCCTTGTGAAATTTCAATCAAATTGTAAGAATTTCGTCACTTTTCACAAGACTTTCTATACTTTTGCAGGGTAAAGATTTCGAATTTTTAGTCAACAGTTACAACGCTGTCATTTTCTGCCATATTTGCCCCGGAAACGGCTAAAATGCTATCTAAAATGGGATTTTACCATTGACTTTTTTTGCCTGAAACCATATAATGTGACATGTAAGCAGTGAGGGTTCTGAAATCGAGGGAAACTTTAGTGCTCTT
>JAZUBL010000030.1:0-4983 GCA_045638545.1 Acutalibacteraceae bacterium
TTCTGATACAGGAACGACGGCCGCGGCAGACTCTGCGGCAGTTGTGTTTGTGCAGCATCTTCCTCTGCCAGCGCAGAAGCCGTTACTTTCGCCGGCAGATCCAGCAGAGATGCGTACGGATACTGATAAGATACTCTTTCCCGGATTTCTGCCAGCAGTGCCGGATCGGCCGCTGGTTTTTCCACTTCCGGCTTTTCCTTTTCCCAGGCATAGCACGGCAGAAGAAGCCGCACGTTCCATGGTGTGTATTCGTCGCTTCGAATCACCGGCACATCAATGCCGCAGTTTTCCCGCAGCTCCTGTCCATCAGGATGACACAGTGCGCAGGTAAGGATCCAGTCCGAGAAGGAAGCGGCATTAGTCACAGCATAAGAATCCACGCGGCCGTTCAGCAAGCCTGCCGCCAGGGCATTCAGCCGTACGTCCAGTTTCTTCTCTGTCATCAGCAGGATCAGCTTTTCTCTGGCTCTTGTCAATGCAACATAAAAAATACGCAGATCTTCGGCTACCTCTTCCCTGTCGCAGGTAATGGCAATGGCCTCGCGCATCATGGTAGTACGTTTGTAATAAGGATTGTCCGGCGGGCTCAGCTTTACGCCAAGACCCAGCTTTGGATGCAGCAGCACGTTTTCGCGGAGGCGGTTCAGCTTACGACCGCAGCCTGCCACAATACACACCGGAAACTCCAATCCTTTGGAATTGTGGATACTCATGATCCGCACAGCGTTATCGTCTTCCTGGGCTGCCTCCGAACTGCTCAGGTCACCTTCATGGTGCTGCAGCTGGTCAATGAACCGTACAAAGCCTGCTACACCGTTATAGCCTGCCTTTTCAAATTTGGCAGCATACTCCAGCAGTAACTGCAGGTTGGCAGCACGGCGCTCTCCATTGCTCATCGCCTGCACAAGATCGCAGTAACCGGTACGGTTGTAGATCCGGTTCAGCATTTTGTCAGTTGGCAGTATTGCCGCCAATGTGCGGTATCCTTCCAGTTCCTGCAGGAAGAACACTGCTTTTTCCATGCCATTTTCTGCCGCTTTCTGCAGCGCTATGTAAAGAGAAGCCTTTGGTTCGGCAGTGCGGATATCTGCAAGGTCATCCGGTGTAAAACCGTAAATCGGGCTCATCAGCACAGAGACCAGCGGAATATCCTGCATCGGGTTGCTGATGATCCGCAGCAGAGAAACCATCACGGCTGTCTCTGCCGTTTTGAAAAAGCCCGGCTGTCTGCCTGCTCTGGCTGGAATACCGTTCAGCTGCAGCTCCTTTACATATTTGCCCATGTGATTGTTGGCGTTGCGCAGCAGCACAGCAAAGTCACCGTAGGTAACAGGCCGCTGCGCGCCTTTGTCTGTCACCATAAAACCGCTGCCGATCATCTCCGCAATGCGTCCGGCGATCTGTCTCGCTTCCAGAATTGCCATATCTTCGTCCAGGGTTTCATCCTGCACCACGTCGGCCTGAATGATCTCCAGCTCTGTTTCCACGCCATCCTGCGGCTCATACTGTGCACCGACTTTCAGGGATTCTCTGTCGTCGTAGTCGATGCCAGCAGTAAAGCGTGTCATCAGCTGCTGGAACATATAGTTGACCGTTTTGGTCACGCTTTCTCTGGAGCGGAAGTTTTTATCCAGAATCACGCAGGCCGGATACTGGTCTTTTTCTCTGTCATATTCTGCATAAGCACTGCGGCGGTCAATGAACAGCTGCGGCCGTGCCTGCCGGAAACCGTAGATACTCTGCTTGACGTCACCTACAAAAAACAGGTTGCTTTCCTTTTTGGAGATCGCCCGGAAAATCTTATCCTGCGCTTCGTTGGTATCCTGATACTCGTCCACGATAATCTCATCGAACTGTTCTGCAATCTTCTCTGCATCTTCCGTTGGAACATACTGGCCGTCTTTTTCTTCATACAGCAGACGGAGCATCCATCGCTCCAGATCATTGAAATCTGCCGCTTTTTTCTCCAGTTTGATCTCACTGAGCCGCTTTGTAAACTGTCCCACCAAACGGAACAATTCCTCTGCCAGCGGCGCCTGCCGTGCAAGATCGATGCGGCATTCTTCTGAAGAAAAAATACGCGGCAGAATCTTTTTATCAATGGTATCCTTCACCTGCTGGCGAAGCGCTTTTACCTGCAGCGCCAACGGATCTTCCTTATATCCTTTTACAGATCCAAGGCGTGCAAAGGAACGGTTTTCCAGCCCGTACACCAGCGCGTCCCAGGAACCATTGCTGCTCAGTTCACACAGATGCTCCAGCATCACCAGATCGGACTGGAAAGCCGGCGTATAGGCCTTGTACAGCTTCTCGTCCTCTTTCAGCAGTTCCAGGGCTGTCCGTGTTACAGCTGCGCAGTTGGCAACCGCATCGCCAATATAGCGCTGCAGAACCTGTCCCCATACGGTTTCTTCCACCGGCAGATCTTCTCTGTAGCGGGCGGCTGTTTCCTGCATCCACTGTTCTGGGAACGGCATGGAACAGGTAAAATGATAAACCTGCAGAATCGCAGCAATCAGCTTTTTATCATCCCGTTCACTGCTGAAGGATTCCAGCAGCTGATAAAATTCCGGTGTGCTGTCTTCGTATGCCTGCGCCATTACGTCGCTGACAGCCTGGCCGCGGAACAGCTCCATCTCACTTTCGTCGGCAATATAATATTCCGGCGAAATTCCCAGCTTGTAAAAGTTCTGCTTCACAATCTGACTGCAGAAGCTGTGAATGGTACTGATATTCGCACGGCGCAGCAGCACCTGCTGCCGGCGAAGATTCTGGTCGCCCGGTGTTTCTTCCAGCATGGCAGCAAGACGGGACGCAATGCGCTCCTTCATCTCAGCTGCAGCTGCTTTGGTAAAGGTTACGATCAGCAGGCGGTCGGCATCTGTCGGAGAAACAGGGTCACAGAGACGCTCAATAACGCGTTCTACCAATACGGCTGTTTTACCGGAGCCTGCCGCCGCCGATACCAGCACCGTGCCTTTTCTCGCACGGATGGCATCCTGCTGTGCTTCAGTCCACTTTGCACTCATTCTGTTTCTCCTCCTTTCTTTCACAGGCCAGTTCTTCCAGTACGGCCTCTTTGTCTGTTTTCAGCCGTATTCTGCCGCCGGCCTCGTCTTCGTGGCAGCAGATAGCAAAATACGGACAGTAAGCGCAGCCATCGTAGCAGCCTTTCAGCGGCGCATCTGCCACTTCACCGCGGTGGAGGCTCTGTGCCATTTCGCCTACCAGTTTTTTAATATGCCGCAGTACGCTCTCCATCTGGAATGCTGTCACCGTCGGCTTTTCACCGCGGGTCATGTTCTTAATGAATTTTCCCGGCTCCGCTTCCAGTGCCGCCAGAACAACAGGGTCATCCACTAAAAGGCCGTTCATACGCAGTTTTTTTCGGAGCTCTTCCTGTACTGTTTTTGCATCGGCATCTTTATCTACAGAAATTACCGGTTTCGACGCCGGCATATACAGCACACCAGCCGGGCGGAATCGCTTCTTTTCTATCAGCGCCGCAAGATAAATGAGCATCTGCATATTGATACCGTTGAGAATATCAAACAGCTTGAATTCCTTGGTGCCTGTCTTATAGTCGATGATGCGTACATACTGCTCATCACCTTCTGTGTAAAGGTCTACTCTGTCCACAACACCGATCACCGTAGCTTTTCCGCCGTCCTCCAGCTGCAATGTAAGCGGCGGAAAATCACCGCCATGACGCAGTGTCATTTCATAGCCATACGGCTCAAATCCGCTCTGCTTCAGCTCTGCTGCAACGTGCCCCACCACAACGGAGGCCGCTTCTGCCAGCCGCTCAAACAGCACCTGATTTCGTCTGGAATCCATATCCATGCCGATCATGTTCTCATTTACATACTGATGGATGGTTTTCAGCAGCAGTGCTTTCAGCTCCTCCGGCGCAGAATCTGCCAGCGCTTCATATCCAACGGTACTGAACAGAATCTCCAGCAGATAGTGCATCAGGCTGCCGTATTCCAGTGCCGTAATTTCTGCCGGTTTGCGCTCTTTGGCACGAATGCCGTACTTACAGAAATACTGAAACTGACACAGATGATACACTTCGATCTGCGAAGCGGACAGATTCATTTCTTTGGGAAACAGCAGCTTTGCCTTTTCCGGGTGGGTAAACGACTGCAGCTTGCCGCTGACCGTCCGCTCCAATGCATCCAGGCGGGAACGATACGCCTCATCCTCTGCAAACAATTCTTCCAGCGTAGAAGCCAGCAGCGACTGCTCCTTTGCCTCCCTTGCCAGCAGCGCAAAGGCTGTTTCTTTTGTCATTGCTTCCTGCACTTTCGGCAGCATCGTACGGGAAAGTACCTTTGCCTTTGGCAGAATTGTCCTGACAGCTTTTACAAGAGAAGATGGTGTTTTCAGTTCACCGGTCAGGTCCATATTAAACCAGCACACATACAGCCGCTCACTGCCGCTGACAGCCGCTGTATACGCCAGATAGGTTTCATCGCTTTCCAGGTCATCCAGGGTAGAGGTCAACGGCAGTCCCAGTTCGATCATAGCCTGCCGCTCTCTGTCGCAGAATGCTCCGGATTCTTTTGCCGGCGCCGGAAATTCATCCTGTACCGCGCCCAAAAGGAACACAACTTTCGGGTCTGCCGGGCGCATTCTGCCTGCTTCACCAATCGTTACCTGGTCAACGCCTGCAGGAATTCCGGCAATCTCAGAAGATTTCAGCACCAGCTGAAACAGAGAAGCATACCGCTCTTTTGTAACAGCTGTGTTATGTAAAATCAGCGCCATCTGGTCCAGTACGGACATCAGCAGCTCCCACAGACGGATCTGTTCATCTGCCAGTGTAAACTGTCCCAGATTCCGCAGTTTTCCTGCAAGGCGCAGCACGCACTGATCTGCGCCGATTGCCAGAAGGAAATCGTAAATGGAAGCAGAAATCTCCCTGCCTGTTTTCTCCTGCAGAGAAAATGCCAGACTCTGCAGCGGCGCCAGCAGTTTTTC
>JAZUBL010000031.1:0-16016 GCA_045638545.1 Acutalibacteraceae bacterium
TGTTTCTACACTGCCTGTGAAATGCAGCTTCAGATCTGTAAGAGATACAGTAGACGGAACAAAGAGATACCACTGACCGTCTTCTTCATCCCAGAATCCCTGCAGTGCTTTGCCGTCTGCATCATAAGCAAAACAGGAAAATGCTTCCTGTTCTGTGTCTTGTTCTCCATCACCTGCGCCAGAGCCATCATCTTCCGGAATCATTCCTTCCAGCTGAATGTCACTGGCATTTGGCTCCATTGCAAAAACAGGTGCTGCAGAAAACAGTACAGACATTACGCAGACCACAAGAGTCACGATCCATAATTTATGTTTTCTCATAGTTTTCTCCAATCAGTCGGTTCCATTATACGCTAATGGTTTTACCGGTCACAATGTCACGAATATCATTCTCATCGAACTGATTTTTCAGACGAATGAGAATCTCATACTCCCGACCCTTCTGCAGCGCACTGTCAAATACATAGCAGATAAAGCCGGTGTTATACAGGAAGTGCTCCTCACAGAAACTGTAAGCAACATCGACACGTTCATCATAATAAACTTCAAACTCACGTGCCTCACCGTTCTGGTCTGCAAGAATCAGGGATTTGTCATAGCGATAATGATCATCGCCCTGTTTAAAGGCAAAGCCGCGGATCTCATGGTAACAGTCCATGTGCTCACAGGCATCCAGATACCAGCGAATGCCCTCTGTATTTTCGTGCTTCTGGAAAGAATCCAGTTTTCTGTCCGCCAGCGCAAACGGTCTTGCCTTTGGATGACGAACCACGTTTGTCTCATGGCACCAACCGATGTAACGCTTACCGTCTCTGCCAATGGTCATCACACCCATCTGATATGGCATAATATCCACGCGCAGGTCTGCTCTGCGCAGTACACACTCAAAACCGGCATGAACATAGCTTTCTTTCTGAAAATGATCGGCTACGTCCGGACGGGAACAGATCATTGCTTTGGCACCATATGTTCTGTCAAACGGATCTTTAAAGATCACATAGCGCTCCAGATCTTCCAGATTCTCTTCCCCCGGAAGTACAGACCAACCAATGATCTGCACACGGTCACCGATGTTGACGGTATCAACAGAAGCATGGCCAACAGATTCACAGTTGGTCACATCCATCTCTTCCAGTTCATCGTAATACAGCTTCAGATCCAGACCGGCAGACCAGCCTTTCAGGTGGGTATTCAGGTATGGATCTCTGCCCTTCAGATTCGGGAAATCAGCGTAGAGACGCATCAGCTCGCTGCTGAGACGAATCAGCTTTTCGTCATCAATATGGTCAGATCCACGGCTGAGAGACTCATGGTGATACAGTGCAGCGTCGTTGCGGATCACATTATAATATCCCTTTTCATGAAGCGCAAAGCACAGTTTTACATCATTATATGCCACCGGATAAGCCTCGTCAAAACCGCCCACTTCGTTAAACTTCTCTCTTGCCAGCAGCAGGCAGGCACCTGTTACGCCAATGCAGTTGTGATCTACTCTGTTCCATCCAAAGTAGTATGGCACCTGGTCATCCAGTGTCATAAAGCTATGAAGCGGACCGCTCTCCGGATTGGAAATGCCTGCGTGCTGAATAAAGGTAGTCTGTGGGTAATACAGCTTTGCACCAACAGCACCAGTGTGCTTTTGCTGTGCATGGCCCAGCATACGCTCCAGCCAATCCGGCTGGAAGATTTCCATATCATCGTTCAGGAACAGCAGGTATTCACCATTTGCTGCCTGAGCGCCCTGGTTGCACATTTTTGAGAAGTTAAATTCCGCTTTCTCATAAAGGTACTTTGCTCCCACGTGCTCCAGATATGGTTCGATCATTGCTCTGTTTTCATCATCACTGCCGTTGTCTACGACGATGATCTCGTAATTTTTATAAGTGGTATACTTGCAAATAGACTCAATACACTGGTGCACAATGCCCGGATGGTCTTTTGATGGAATGATAATACTTACCAGAGGATCACCGTTCACACCATATACCATACGGTACTGAGACATTCCGGTAATGATCTCCAGACGGGCATTCAGCTTGTTGCGGCGGATGTAATCTTCCTTAGCATGTCTTGCTGCCTCAGCCGCATAGTTTTTAGAAGTCATAGCGTAAGCTACAGACTCCTTGCGTTCTCTCCAGTGATACAGTACTTTGGCCACATGACCTACGCGCTTATTGTCGGACTGCTCCATAAAGCGCAGGGTAAAGTCATAGTCCTGGCTGCCGTTATACTCGGTACGCAGGCCGCCTACCTGCTTTACAATGGAAGCGCGGTAAGTTGCAAGATGGTTTGTATACATCATGTTCAGGAACAGATCCGGCGACCAATCCGGCTTAAAGAACGGCAGATGACGGATCTTTCCGTCTTCTGTCAGTTTATTTTCATCACTGTAAATGAAATCCAGTTCCGGGTTTTCATTGAGCTTCTTTGCAAACTCATAGAGTGCGTCCAGTTCGATCACGTCGTCGCAGTCCATGAATACAATAAAGTCACCGTCCGCCACACGGATACCATCATTAGTTGCAATGGAAATATGACCGTTTGTCTCACGATAGATCACACGGACTTTTTCATGGGTCTCGTATCGCTGCAGCACAGGACGTACGTTATCCCAGGAGGAGTGGTCATCTACCAGGATCAGTTCAAAGTTATCGTAAGTCTGGTGGATCACAGAATCAAAACACTCTACCAGCTGCTCTGTCACCGTATTATAAACAGGGATCACCACGGAGAAGCGCGGCTTGTAAGCCAACTCTGTCTGCGGTTCTCTGTGCTTTTCTGTATAGTTCACCCAGCGGTGATAGTTGCGGATGCTCTGCTCATCTTCCAGATGATACTCAGATTCTACTTCCGGATACTGATGGCCAAGACGCTTTGCACACTCGATCTTGATTTCTTCACTGATATCCGGACGCATCAGCAGACCTTTCAGCCAGTAAATTTCAATGTTCGGGTTGCTGTCCAGCTGTGCCTGTGTCACCCTGGCAATGTACTTGGTCTCGCCTGCTTTTCTGGCAAAACCGTCTACATTCTGTAGGTCACCGATACACATGGCTTCTTCCTCATTTGGGAAGTGAATCAGGCGCTTGAGATGGCCTACGGAGATTTCCGGTGTAAATTCTACATTGTACTTCTCTACAAATGGCAGACCAAGCTGCACATAATCGCGGATACCAGCTAACAGCTCTGTCTTCTGCCAGTCGCCTTCTCCGCTCTCGTATACGATCTCACCATTGGTGTCGTAGTAATACACACTCTCATGTGGTGCAGAGAAGAACAGTTCGTACATTACCACATTCTGGTGCAAATCAGCCTGCAGGGAGAAGTTTTTATAAAAGTCAAAGAGGTAGGATTCATAGCGCATACCTTTTAACTGTTTGCGGCTCTTCTCGCCGTTTTTGATGCCGAAGTAATAGAAGAAATGCTCCTTCTCGCAGCCAACTGCTGCCTTAAATTCCTCGATCAGCTCCTGAGAACTGCCCTGCCAGCCGCAGTCAAAACAGGTGGCATCGTCGTCAAAGAATCCAATTTTTTCAAAGTAAGCGATGGCGTTTTCCCGCTCAATTCTGCATCGCTCCAGAAAAACTTCTTTGTCCAGTTCATAAAGCATTTTAAAGGCTGCCTGGTCTTCTTCTGTATTAATCACATCGTAGAAAGACTTAAATCCTGTCTCTGACAGATGCTGAATATCATTCCGGTCGATCTTCAGGTAATCCAGAATTTCACCGACTGTCTGACCGTAAGTGTACGGCGGCAGGCTGGCAATGTCACGGGCATTCATTTCTGTGATCACCGCCAGTGTCAGCGCACGGCGGGAAGTATAAAGATATTCGATATTTTCATAGCCGAGATCTTTGAAAATGTGGTACAGGTTGTAACCATCACGGGACAGGAAGAAAACTTTTTTGTCCTTCGGCAGTTTTTCTACCAGCCAGCGGTACAGGCCCATATAAATCGGACCGCCCACTTCTACGCCAAGATTGTACCAGAAGTTGTCGCTGTCTGGACAAAGGATCTTATACAGACCGTTATCTACGTCAGATCCGGCAACATCCTTCACTTTTGCCAGATCGGTATCTCGATGATATACAAAAGTATCCATACCATAGTCGGCTGGAAATTCGCCGTCATCGCGCATCTTGTCGCCAATGTGAAGGATCTTTTCGTACGGCATATTTTCCTTCTGCGCTACATGCTCAAACAGGTCGCGGTTAAACTTTGCTTTATGCTCGTCAGCAGAGCAGTAAATATAATCAAAACCGTCAAAGCCTTCCTTCTTCAGGTAGTCGTCAATGGTCTCAGCAAACAGGTACATATCGCTGACAGCGATAACACGCTTGCCCTGTGCTTTGGCATATTGAAAAAATTCCCGCATTTCCTCGTTGGCAACCAGCGCATCGCCTTCCATTTCGATTTCCAGTGCCTTCACTGCATTCCAGTCTACCGGAATATCGGTGCGCTCAGAAAGCACCTCATAAATCTGGTCCATATCTGCATGCGGATACTGGAAGTTCGCATATGCTCTGCGACTGGCTTCATCCTGTGCATTCATGCGCATTTTTCGGAAGCCATGGATCTGAAACTGTCTGCCCATCAGATCAAAAACAGATTCCGGAGAATTTGTTTTGCGGAAAAGCAGGGTATCAAAAACGTCAAAAGAAACAAGCTCTGCCTTGTCGATTTTACTTTTCAACAATGCTTTTGTCTGTTCGTTCATAATTACCACTTCACACTCCATTCATGATCCAGCACAATAACGCCTTCTGCAATATAGTCCATTTTTACAAAATAATTCTTAATTCTTGCTTTATAGTCCAGGTTAACAAGACCGGTCTGATCGAAAATACCAACATCAAAGTAATATTCGCCGCCAATCAGATTAAATTTCGGATAGGTCAGTGTTACTTCGTTGTAGCCCTTTTTCCACGGGATGGACATGCCGTCCAGCTTGGTGTTCAGGCCGCAGATGTACTCGTTATCGATTCTGCGGATGGCTACACCGATCAGCGGATCTTTGATTGTATCATCTCCGACGATATAACTTACTTTCAGTACCACTTTTTCGCCATGCTGAATCTCATGGATCTCTCGGCCTGCGCCGTTAAACATATGCAGCTCGTGGATCTGCACCATATCAATGTTATCTGTGTTGATATTGGCAAGATTTTCTGCACTTGCCGCCTGCTGCTCCGCCGCACACTGCGCCAGATACTTGTCCATCGGCATATCACTTTTGAGGAAGTCCAGATAGCGGTCTGTAACTTCGTCGGTGTTGCCGTCCATGATCATCTCGCCCTGGTTCAGCCAGATCGCTCTGTTGCAGAAACGCTTCACAGAGTTAACGTCATGGGTAACAAACAGGATCGTCTTGCCGCGTTCAACAAACTCAGTGAACTTGTCCATACATTTCATCTGGAAGCGGGCGTCACCAACAGCCAGCGCTTCGTCTACGATGAGGATGTCCGGGTCTACGTTAATTGCCACGGCAAAAGCAAGACGCACAAACATACCGCTGGAATACGTTTTTACCGGTTGATGGATATAGTCACCAATATCTGCAAACTTCAGAATTTCCGGAATTTTTTTCTCAATTTCATCCTTGCTGACACGCATCATAGCAGCATTGAGATAAATATTCTTCATGCCGGTGTATTCCATATTGAAACCGGCACCCAGCTCCAGCAGAGCTGCAATTTTACCGTTGATCTCCACATTGCCTTCTGTCTGATTGAGAACGCCGGTGAGGATCTTCAGAATGGTGGATTTACCGGAACCATTTCGACCAACAATACCTACAATTTCTCCCTTGCCGATGTTAAAGGAAATGTCTTTCAGGGCATAGTAATCTTTGTGGTATTCTTTTTTCTTTTTAATGCCAAGGGCCTCTTTAAAACGATCCTTGGGATTGTCATAAATCTTATAGATTTTTGTAACATGATCAACTTTGATCACTTGCTCCATATCGCCTTTCCCTCCTTACAATACGTCGGAAAAATGCACTTTCAGTCGGTTGAACATCTTGGTACCCAGCAGATAAACAAGCATAGAGAAGCACCAGAAGAAGATGCTCCACACCGGCTTTTCCCAGAACCAGACATTTTCCAGAATCGCATCACGGAAACCGTCTACAATATAATATACCGGGTTCAGCTTGAAAATTGTCTGCAGAACACCGCCCATTGTTGTTTCTGGATTCCACATGATCGGTGTGAGCCACACACCGATGGTCAGGAAAATATTCACGATCTGTGTCATATCGCGGAAGAATACGGAACAGGCAGATGTGATATGGGACAGGCCCAGCACAAGAAACGCTGTGCAGAACATATAGTACGGCAGCTGCAGCAGGTATAAATCTACGCCGTAGCCGTAGCAGATGCTGATAATTACGATTGCCGCAACAAAAAATACATGAACAAACAGTGCGGAAACAACTTTGATTGCCGGCAGCAAACCGACATTAAAGACAACTTTTTTCACCAGGTAGTTGTATTCGATGAGAGAAGTAGAGGCGCCGCCCCAGGACTCTGCAAAATAGAACCACGGAACAAGGCCGGCCATCAGATACAGAATAAACGGATGGCTGCTGACATCACCGGACCGGAGACCGACCTGGAACACGAACCAATACAGCACAATGGTAATAATCGGCTGCACATAGGCCCAGAAAAGACCCAGATAGGAGCCGGCAAATTTGGCCTGAAAGTCGTTTTTTGCCAGGGTAAAGAACATTCCCTTATCCCGCAGAATGCTCAGCGGCAGACTGAACAGTGATTTCATCTGCAGAACGCAGACAAGGATCACCAGATCGACTGCTACACACAGCAGGATTTTAACAAGAATCGGGTTCCACTCAACGGACACCACATTAAAAATATAGATATTCAAAAGTATTGCAAGCACAGCAAAACCGCCTGCCACAATTCCTTTTTTTCGCATGAATTCCCCTCTTTTCTATTGATCAGCGCAGGTACTGCTTCAGCTTGCGCATACCTTTGCGCAGACCACGTACAAGATAGCCGCGTACTTTAACAACCAGCAGACCTTCATAGTACTGCATTGCTTCTTCCAGTGTGTGAATATACTTCGCTCTGTTCTCTGCAAGGAACATATACTCGCCCAGCTTGCCTTCCAGCTCACGAATCTTCTGCTTCAGAGAAAGAATATACTTTTCCTTGTTATTTGCAAGAATAATATATGCAGATACATCACGGCGCAGCTCGTTATTTTCTTTTGCAAGAGCCGCTGTTTTCCGGCGGTAATCTCTGTTTTCTGCAGTCAGACCGTTCAGCATTCTTTTATTCGCTTTGTTTTCTGCAACTGCAGCAGCCAGCTTTTCTTCCAGTTCCTGTTTTCTTGCTGCAACTGCAGCTGCTTTAGCCTGGAAATCGGCATATTCTGCTTTCTGCTTTTTATACTCAGCCTGCTGTGCTTCATATGCATTTTCTACTGCCGCAAGATACTGTTCACCCGGCAGGATCATCTCTGCATCGATGGTAATCGGCTCGCTGTTTTCTTCCACATCTGCCAGCAGCATCGGGTCATTACCAGTCAGCAGAATCTCATTTTCCCATGTAACTGCACGAGGAGAGATCCAGCTGCGTGCTGTACTGCCCTGATGAATTGACAGATTCCGGAGAATACAGCCATGGCCTTCTACTGGGTCAAGGCGAACTCTGCGGATATTGCTTTTTGTATTTTTCACTACAAAGCGGAGTTTATAGATGCCATTGCCGGCATAGTGAGAAGTAAATGCGATCTTCTCTTCATCATTAAAATCGCTGCCGGTATCAACATAAATATGGCTCTTTACAGACGGCTTTCGGAATACATAAACCGGCTCACCGCCTGCTTTTTTCTCAAAAGTAATGAGGAACTGATAGACCTCACCGCACTGGCGCTCTCTGAGAAGATTCTCCAACAGCGGGCGATGTGATCTTTCCACATTCTCATACTGTTCTGTTGCACCTGTCGGGCAGTAAGTGCCTTCTACCCGCTTCATGTGAAGGCCAAACTTGCCGTCCAGTGCCTTGATATTCTCCAGACCCCAGAAATGTACATGGGTGTCGTCCAGCAAACCGGTAGCAGTATAATCGAACCGCTCTTCCACAGCCTTCAGCAGAATATCATTGTGAGTCACGTTCGGCACCGAAATATACAGGCTGCCGCTGTCTTTCAGCAGCTTTGCCGCAGCTTCCAGCGCTTTTTCCGGCTCTGTGAGATGCTCCAGCACATCGGCGAAAATAATGGCATCGAACTGGATCCCCTTAAACTTTTCCACCCATGCAAACTGCATAATATCACCGCACACACCATCCACAGCGTATTCCAGCGCTTTTTCATAAGCTGACTGCTCATATTCTACAATGTAAACCTGGCAATCCAGCTCCTCTTTCATATAGCGGGTCATGCGGCCTGCCGCACAGCCAAACTCCAGCACAGTGGAGCCTTTTTTCAGTTTATTCAGAATAATTCCTGTGGAAGAATTCAGTGATAAATCGACCTGAAAGTCATACTTTGTCATTCACGATTTCTCCTTTATTTATCAAAAATCCATTCAGCGGAAAAACTTTACATACGCTCTGTATGCCGCACCCATAGACCACTTGATCTGGCGCTTAAACGGCATATTTTCCCGATTGAAGAATTTTACCATTTTATATTCAATACTCTGGTTAATGGCATTCAGCGTTGCCTCCAGCTCATTAACACGCTGAATCAGCGCCGCTGCAGAGCCGCTGCCAACCATAGACTGATCCGCCTGTCCCAGCAGATAAGCATGATACATGGCCTCCGTGTCATAGTCTGCAGGCTGTTTTTCCGGCTTTGCAAAGATGTTGTACAGCGCTGCGTAATCCGCATTCATTTCCGCAATGGATCTGTGACGGAACTCTGCTGCTTTTGCACGTACCTGCTGGAATTTTGCAGTGTCTGCAAAAATATCTTCCAGTGCACGGAGTGCACCCTTTGCGCCTGCTTCCGGACGGATCAGCCAGCCTGTTTTATCCTGACGCAGTCTGTCGCCCAGCGCACCAATATCTGTTGCCAGTACCGGAACGCCTGCAAGCTGTGCTTCAGAAACAGTGTAGCAGAATGTTTCCGGCCAGATCGGTAAAATGCACACCAGATCGATTCTGTTCTGACGCAGAATGGTATTTACGCTTTCACGCTTGTACCAGCCTGTTTTGTGCACATTCTTCTTTTCCAGTGTATGAAGATTTGGATCACCAATACCGCCGATGATGTACCAGTCGTACTGATCACCACTCTGTTTGATCATTTCATATGCGATCTGGCTTCCTTTTGCTTCGTTGAGTCCACCAAGGAATGCAATGCGTCTGCGCTGTTTCTCACGCTTCACATAATTTTTAATCAGCATGCCCTTGCTGTAAAAACGCTTGCCGTTATGATTCTGAATGATCACCTGCATTTTCAGATTACCGCTTGCAAAGTAACCATCCGGCAGCTGTACGGAGAAACCGCTGTACAGATAATCATTGCTGCCTCTTGCCTTTGCTACGTCCGGTCTGCTTTTGGTCAGCGCCTGATATTCGCAGCGCTTTCCTTCTTCATCTTCGATCAGCACAAATACGTCGCTGTGGCGGCTGTCGTTGCCCTTCTGAATTGCCCAGCCGCTGATGCAGTTGTCTTTCTGCAGTACACTTTCCACACCAAGTTCAAAACCCGGTGTAGATTCTCTGCGGAACGAAGACACTGTTGTTGGAAAAGCATCCATACCATGTGGAATCACACGAATGTGATCTGCCATCTCCGGGTATACCTTCGCATAAACAGCTTTTGCTGCCTCAGACGGTGCAATCAGCATATCACAGAGAGCCAGTGCTTCTCTGCACTTCTCTCTCCATACGGAAAGGTATGGTACCTGCTTTGCATAGCCCAGTGTTTTGTTCAGGCAATTGGTGCACTGCTTTCCGGAAGCTGCACAGTAACTGGTGCCATTTTCCAGCAGCTTGATTGTCGGACAGATGTAGTAATAATCGTGGAGTGTCAGCAGCAGTGGAATATTTCTTGCCTTTGTCTCTTTGAACAGATCAAAGGACAGATCGATCACATGATGGATGTGAACAAGATCAATGGAGAACGCAGAGAGAATTTCGCAGAACACCTTCCGAATCTCCTGATCTTCAAACTGCTGGAACAGCTGTTTTGTGCCAATGCAGAATGTAAAAGTAAACTGCTCTTTCTCCAGATATACGGTCAGGCGGAGAATTTCGCCGTCTCTTGCCAGAACAAATACGTTGTTTTCTCTGCGCATATCGGCTACAAGATCCTTTACATGGAACTGGGTGCCGCCGATGTTATTATTTGCATCACTGCGGAAATCCATATGCAGCACGTACAGCAGGTTTTTTCTGTCGTTGTGAAGCTTTGCATAAAGATCTACATTTGTGCGCAGATACTGGTGTGGGTTATCGCGGACGTATTCTGCATTTTTCTGTACCTGTTTCGGATAACGCTCTACCAGCACACGCTCATGTTCTGCAATCAGCTTTCGCTTCTCCTCGCTCTGGAAAGAAACAGTACCACTATGATAGATATAGGTATCGTCGCACAGAACGTGATGATAACCAAGCTGCTCTGCTCTCCAGCAGAAGTCATTTTCTTCACCATAACCGCGCTGGAATGTTTCTTTGTCAAACAGACCAACACGATCAATGACTTCGCGCTTGATGAACATACAGAAGCCAACAGCAACGGTAATACGCGGATATTTCTTCATGCTGCGCTGTTCAATAATTGCCGCATATTCATCAATGGTCAAACCATATGGTACCACGTTCTCCTCGCAGAAATTCGGGATAGAACAAAGTGTTGCATTATTGGAAAACGGGGTGACAGTTGCAATAGCCGGATCAGAATAAGCACAGGCTGTAATTTTATCCACCCAGTTTTTTGTTACGATGGTATCTGTGTTCAGCAGGATCACATCTCTGTCACCAGCATATTCCATACCACGGTTAACTGTGCCGGAAAAGCCCTGATTTTTCTCATTCTGCAGAACAATGATTCCTTCCTGCTCGATGCTTTTCAGGTAAGGAAATACGTTTTTGTCCGGGCTGCGGTCATCAATGAGAACCACGCGGTCCAATGTCAGATCTGTATGTTTTTTCAGGCTTTCTACGCATAATTTTAAATCATCCAGCGCATTATACACCGGAACAACAATATCGATGCCAGTCTTTCTTTTCATAGCTTTCACCCTATCATCTTCACACTTCGATCTCCTGTTTATTTTGCACAAAATATCATGCTATTTTAACATTATAAACAGCACTTTTTACAGCAAGATCGCACTTTTCATTCTTCGTCTTTTTGCACTAAATTTTACAACAAATTTATGGATATAAACACCTAGTTTATATTATACGCCACCTGTTTTAAAAGTCAAGAAATACGATTTTTCGCAAAATTTATGGACAAAAAACACCCCATCCCTCAATTTTGAGCAAACAAAAACTCCTTTCCGCTTCGCTCGGAAAGGAGTTTTTTCTTAAGATAAAATTCTGTTTTCGATCAGATAATCTGCCAGCTGATTGCCGATCTGGCTGTAAGTAAACTTTGTCATATGCAGGTTATCACTGGTTGCAGTTTCGATGTTTTCTGCAGTAATGATCCTGTCTGTTTCAAAGTGGTAAATTTTCATGCCCATTGCTCTGTACTTATCGGCCAGGGCATCCAAACTGCGCTGGTAGTCACCCAGCGTATAGCCCAGATTATTTTTCGCATTAAAGCGGTCAACGTCCTCTGCAGTGGAGCCATATCCTCTGCTGCTGTAGAACAGATCCACAAACACAACCTTAATGGCTGCTTTGCCCTTGGCAGCACGCACTATATTTGCTTCGTCGATGTACTTCAGCACCGTATTAACTGCGCCGTTAAACTCAGAAATATCTGTACTGTCACGCTCGCCCATTGGAGAGTTGTAGTAGTAGTCGTTGGTGCCGGCTGCAAGGATCACCACGTCAAAGTCTGCAAAGGTTTGCTTGCTTTCGTGGAGTGCCTGTTCCGGTGTTTCACCGTTATGAATTTTTTCCACTACGTCTGTGATCAGGCGGCCGCGTTTCGTACCAACGCCTCTGTGCGGCTGATAACAATACGTTGCGCCCGGAATGGACGGGTTGTAATACTTCACGCCGGTCAGCTGCGCCACGCGCCATGGATAGGAATAAACTTCCCCTACATACGGTGTACCGAAGGTAATACTGTCGCCCAGATACAGCACGTTTGTGCCGCTGTAGTCTCTGTCCTCCAGATGGAACCCTTCATCCATACCGCTGTAAACCATGGTACCGTTTTTCTTTGCAGCAGCTTTTACGGCATAACAGGTATAGCCGCTCTTTGCCTCCAGCTTTGCAGTCTCCTCTTTTGCAGAAGTCGCATTGACTGTTTTGACTTTTACCCACTGCAGTGTTCCGGCAGAAGGCTTTGCCATGTAGAGAATATACTGCTCCGCATTGGCAGCTGCACCCCATTTCAGCGTTACAACATCATCCTTCTGAGAGGCACTGATGATGGTCGGTGCTTCCAGTGTAAAGTCACCATCGGCATAGAAATCGGAGTAGGAAATCTTGCCGTTTACTTCCTTATATGCCTTCACAGTATATGTGACGCAGTACTTGGATGGATCCAGGTAACGCTCCGTAATCAGCTTGGATTTTTCCTTCTCGCCAAAGGTATCCTGGTAAACGTCTGTATAGCGGTCGGTGTTTGCATCCACTCTGGCAACTTCTGTCCAGACTTTATCAGTTTGCTTGGTTTTGCGGAAGATCGCATAACCATCTACGCCGGAAGTTCTCTGCCAGGAGATCTCCGCCTGTGTATTGGTGCTTGCAGCCTGCATAGCCGGCTTTGCAGTGATGGTTGTGATGCCTTCCGCATCGTAGGAACTGGTCTGTACTTTCTTGTTCTTTTCCAGTTGACGATACACTGTGTAGGTGTATTCTGCACCGGATTTTGCTTTATTGTCCACATATGCGCCATCAGCAGATTTTGCTGTTACTGTGGCGATTTTTGCATAGCTGCTGCCGGCTGTTTTTCTCATGATGCAGTACTGTGCACCCGGCACAGCATTCCATTCAACGCGAACAGATGGCTTGCCGTTTACTTCTGTCTTGCAGACAGAGCGCAGCACAGGCTGGCTCATATTCACCGGTACAACAGCCTTCGATTTTACAGACGGACCGCAGACAACCGCACTCTCTGCCTGCTTGTATGCGCAGACAGTATAAATGTTGGACGCATTGTCCTTTGCTTCAGTGTCAATACAGGAAGTTTCCGCAATTGTCTGAATACGGTTCCACTTTTCTGTCGCAGGATTCCAGCGGTATACACGGTAGCCGTCTGCGTCTGCCGCGCTGCTCCAGCGAAGTGTCACGGTACCGTCTCTATTTGCCGCCGCTGTGATCGATGCCGCACGCAGCGTATTTGTCTTCGCCGTTACGCTTACGTCCTGGCTGCTGTAATGTTTACCGTCCAGCTCGGTATACGCTTTCACTGCATACTGATAGGAAGTATTCTTCTTCAGCTTGCTGTCTGTAAAGGAACAGGACTTCACTGTTTTCAGTTTTGTCCAGGTTTCTTTGGTATGATCCCAGCGATAAACAACATAACCGGCTGCGCCAACTTCTTTATTCCAGCTGAGGGCAACAGAATCTGCACTTACTTTTGCAGTAAGTCCCGTAACAGCATTCGGGCTGGTCATTGTTCTGACCGATGCCATTTTACCGAGAATTTCTTTCTCATCTACAACTGCATAGGCCCGCACTGCATACTGATATGCTGTGCCGGACTGCAGCGCCTGATTGGTGTAGGTAAAGGAGTCTGTGCGCTCCAGCAGAGACCACTGGTCCTCCCCTGCTTTTTTCTCATAAATCAGGTAGCCGTCTGCGCCATCGGCACGGTTCCACTGCAGCGTAATGGTATCTGCTGTAGAGGATGTTGCCTGCAGACCAGTTGGTTTTGCCGGCAGTGTTACAGCAGATGCTGTTACCTCTCTGCTGCGGAGTGTTTCGTCTCCTGCCTTTCTGCAGGCACGAACTGCATAAGTCTGCGTCATACCGGCACGGAGACCGGTGTCTGTATAGGTCAGCTGATCGGTGGAACCCAGCTTCTGCCACTGCTCCTGCTCCGCATCCCAGCGGTACAGCAGATAGCTGCCTGCACCGCTGACTTTTTCCCACTGCAAGGTGACGGTGGTGTCTGTTGCCTCTGCAGCAGCAAAACCGGTTACTTTTGCCGGTACAGTCGCTGTTTTCACAGTCTGATGACCACCGCTCTGCTGTTCGCCGTTTACGGTTCTGTACGCTTTTACGCCGTATTCATAGCCGACGCCTGCCTGCAGGCCGGTGTCTGTATAGGTAAGATCTTCTGTCTCTGCCAGCTTCTGCCAGTTACCCTCTGCATTTTTGCGGTACACAAGGTAGCCTTCGGCACCTGTTACAGCACTCCACTGCAGCGTTACAGAATGCTCCATGTTACCGGAAACTGCCAGACCGGTTAATTTTGCCAGATTGGTCAGTATGGAAACAGAGGCTGCCTCCCCTTGATAGCTGCTTTCTTCTACCGTTCTGCACGGCTCTACACGGTAGCGATTTTCCGCTCCGCTCTGGCAGGTGCTGTCGGTGTAAGTCAGCTGCTCTGTTGTTTTCAGTTTGGTCCAGCCGCCCTCCGCTGCGCTCCAGCGATAAACGATGTATCGATCTGCGCCGGATGCTTTCTTCCAGGTAAGCTTTACAGCGTCTCCCTCTGCCGCAGCCTCTAAGCCACTCACCTTTGCAGGATTGATGGTAAAGGACACTGTTTTGGTACCGGTATAATGGCCTTTCAGGGTAATCTTAACAGAGGCTGTGCCAACGCTTTCGTTGTTTTGATAGGAAAGCTCGTAATCCTCGCCCTTTTCCAGCAGTCTGCCGTTATAACGCAACGTCAGCTTCGGTTTGATTGCCTCGCCGGTGTAAACCTGGTCTTCAACGGAAGATACGGAAATTTCCTTAGCCGGGATTGCTTTGATTGCAAAGGTTTCATTCGCAGTACCTACGTAGTCGCCAATGCCGGACACGATAACCTTGCCTGTACCAACTGCAGTGTTGTCTTCATAAGCAACGGTGTAGTGTACGCCTTCTTCCAGCACGGTATCTCCATCTGTTACGGTGACAGTTGGTGTCAGGACTTCGCCGGTAAACTGCTGGTCACTGACTGTGATCACTGCGCCGGTAAGCTTTTTGCCCTTGATTGCAAAGCGCTCTGTTACAACATCGTCGTAATCGCCGATGCCGGTAACGATGACTTTGCCTGTGCCTACTGCAGCGTTGTCTTCATAAGCAACGGTGTAGTGTACGCCTTCTTCCAGCACGGTTTCGCCATCTGTTACAGTAACAGTCGGTGTCAGTGCCTCGCCGGTAAATTGCTGGTCGCTGACTGTAATCACTGCGTCGGTAAGCTTTTTGCCCTTAATTGCAAAGCGCTCTGTTACAACATCGTCGTAGTCGCCGATGCCGGACACGATAACCCTGCCTGTACCTACTGCAATGTTGTCTTCATAAGCAACGGCGTAGTGTACGCCTTCTTCCAGCACGGTTTCGCCATCTGTTACAGTAACAGTCGGTGTCAGGGCTTCGCCGGTAAACTGCTGGTCACTGACTGTAATCACTGCGTCGGTAAGCTTTTTGCCCTTAATTGCAAAACGCTCTGTTGCAACATCGTCGTAGTCGCCGATGCCGGTCACGATGACTTTGCCTGTACCTACTGCAATGTTATCTTCGTATACAACAGTGTAGTGTACGCCTTCTTCCAGCACGGTTTCGCCATCTGTTACGGTGACAGCTGGTGTCAGCGCCTCGCCGGTAAACTGCTGGTCACTGACTGTAATCACTGCGCCGGTAAGCTTTTTGCCCTTGATTGCAAAGCGCTCTGTTACAACGTCGTCGTAGTCGCCAATGCCGGTCACGATAACTTTACCTGTGCCTACTGCAATGTTGTCTTCATAAGCAACAGTG
>JAZUBL010000032.1:0-11722 GCA_045638545.1 Acutalibacteraceae bacterium
AAAATCTCCGTTCGACTTGCATGTGTTAGGCACGCCGCCAGCGTTCGTCCTGAGCCAGGATCAAACTCTCTAAAATATTGTATTATCACGACTTTCGCCGTACTAATCATATCTTAAGAACTTGTTTAGCTCTCAGACGCCATTCTGGCGTCGACAGTTTTGTGGAGATCTGTCAAACTCCATTCATAATTCGGGGCCGTAGCCCCAGGAATTACGGGTTCCTTATTTGTCTTCTCGTTGTTTAATTTTCAAGGTCCTGGTTGCTGTCTCGTGCGACAGCTTCACTATAATATCATGGGTATATCTAAATGTCAACACCTTTTTTCAATTATTTTTCAAGTTTTTTGCTTTTTCTCGTTTTTTCTGCATTTTATTTGCAAAATCTATTGACAAAATCTCTATGTGTAGTATGTGCACAAATCTCTAACCGCCTCTTGTAGCGGTTTTCTGATTTTTTCATCTTTTTTAAAATTTTTTCAAAATATTTTGTATTTTTTGCTTTTTTCTGCCAAAAAACAGAAAAAGACGGGAAATCCCGCCTCTTTTTTCAGAAAAATTATTTTTATTCTGCAAAAATATTTTTTATTTACTGCGTTTCTTTTTCCTTTGGAATCTTAAAATAATGCCGCAGAAGAAAACCAAGTACTTTTGGATGATCGACCAGAACGATTTTCATACAAATCCCTCCCAGATAAATTCACAGACTGCGTTTGGCAACCGAAATTCCCAGCGCTGCAATGATGATCCCCGCTAAAAACAGGGACAGCTGCATGGGGCAAAAACAGGCCATCACCAGCCCAAGACCAAACGTGACCGCAAACTGGCTTTTGCAGTAGCACTTTCGCATCCCTTTCACCGGTAGTTTCATCACGCCGCCTCCCAATTGTTGAAAACTTTTTCGCACTCACTTCTATAATATTGATTGTTCAAAACTTTGTGACAACAAAAAAGCAGCCGGTTACCCGACTGCCTTCTATTTAAACGTGATTTAATACAACGATCAGCGCTGTGCCTTCTTCTACTGTAATGGAAGCTTCCTCTGCCACCACATGATTGCTGGCGCCGAGGGATGTTTCTATGAAAAGCGTGCCGTGCTCCAACGGATAGTACAGCCCTTTATAGGAAACTGTACAGGACGGCGCACCAAACGGAAAAACAGAAACAGACTTGCCCACACAATTTTTCATCAGGAAAGGGACATCTCCGGCGCGGCGCACAGTAATAGCCGAATTATCATCCAGCAACACGCCTGTGCCGCCGTTTGCGGCAATCAGCAGCAAAACAGAGAGGTTGGCATAGGAATGGTCAAATCGGCCGCCCAAAGCGCCCAGAATGGAAAATTCCCGGTAACCGCGATCCAGTGCCAGTTTTACTGCTGCCATAGAATCTGTATCGTCCTTCTCCACCGGCAGCGTGATCAGCTCAAAGTCACCGGACGGCACAAAGCCTGCAGAATCAAAGTCACCGATCACAATATCAGGGCGGATCCCCAGCTTCTGCGCTGTTTCATAGCCGCCGTCGGCACAGATGACCGTACAGCCATCTGTAGAAAAATCTGCCGGCACAGTGCACCAGGGAGAAGCGCCGATAATCACACAGTGTTTCACTTCAGCTGCCACTCCTTAATATCTTTCACTTCATTATACATGGCTACGTAGCTTTCATGGCGGGATTTTGGAATTTCACCCTCTGCCACAGCAGCGCACACAGCGCAGCCCTTTTCGCCAATATGGGCGCAGGACTGGAACTTACACTGGTTCAGGTATGGATCAAACTCCCGGAACGCAAACTGCAGATTGTCTTTCTTTACCATGTCGTAGCGTTCAATATCTACGGTAGAGAAACCAGGGGTGTCTGCCACATAGCCGCCGCAGTCCAGCTTCAGAAGCTCTACGCTGCGGGTAGTGTGGCGGCCTCTGCCCAGTTTCTGGCTGATCTCGCCTGTCTCCTGCTGGAATTTATCGCTGATACGGTTCAGCAGGGTAGATTTGCCAACACCAGTGTTGCCGGCAAAGGCAGAAATCTTCCCTGCCAGGCGGGCGCGGATTTGATCCAGGCCGTCTTCTGTTTCCAGAGAAACAGCGATAACCGGGATGCCTGCTTTCTCATAGGCAGCCGCATACGCTTTATAATCTT
The DNA here is from genome assembly GCA_045638545.1 of Acutalibacteraceae bacterium. GTDB lineage: Bacteria > Bacillota > Clostridia > Oscillospirales > Acutalibacteraceae > UMGS1071. Next base: position 2,137 of record JAZUBL010000032.1, read on the forward strand.
TCAGGTCTGTTTTGGAGAACACCACCACCGGCTCAATGCCCTTATCTTCTGCCACTGCGATCATCTTGTCGAGGATCAGCAGATTTGGAGATGGGTCGCAAACAGAGCTGATAATAAACAGCTGGTCAATGTTTGCTACCGGCGGGCGGATAAGACTGTTCTTCCGCTCTGCAATTTCTGTTACGGTATTGCCGCCGTCTTCCAGTAAAATGGAAACGCGGTCGCCGGCCAGCGGTTTCTGCTTTGTTTTGCGGAAAGAACCGCGGGCCTTGCATTCATATACGGTATCCTCTGCCTCTACATAATAGAAGCCGCCGATACCCTGTAATAATAATCCTTGTTTTACTTCCATACTTCGCCTTTAGTCTGTAATTTCGTTTGTATTTTCATCGCCGATGTCCGGCTCTGTGTAATCGCCGGAATCATCGCCGCTGTTGGTGGATGGTGTGTACTGATAGCTGCCTGTCTGACGAACTGTGCCGGTACCGTAGTCTACAGTGTACTCTGCAAAAATCTGGTCATCCAGATAAATCTGCACAGACTGGGTACCGGTCTTGCCCTTTACACCAAGGGAGAAAGTTCTCTGAGAAGAAGTTACCTGTGTGCTGTAATACAGGGAACCGTTCACGTAAGAATCCAGTGTCATCTGGCCCTCTACGCCGGATGGCAGATTCACCTGAACATTCAGTTCCTTCTCCTTTACCTCTTCCTTCTTCGGGCCTTCGCTCACAACGATATCAACAGTACTGTTCTTTTCTACTTCTGTGCCAACGCCCGGTGTTACCGATACAATATAGCCCTTGGCAACGTCATCGCTGTTGGTGTAGGTAATATTATTCACAGTAAGGCCCGCAGAGGACAGCTGATTCTTTGCGTCTGCAATAGTAGAGCCGGTAATCGGCGGTACCTTTACAGTTTCCACGCCGGTGCTTACATAAATGGTGATCTCCTCACCCTTTGGTACCTTATTGCCGATTTCAGGATTGGTCTTTACAACTTTGCCTGCTTCAATCTCGTCGCTGGCAATTTCCTCTACCTTTACCTTAAAGCCTGCTTCTTTCAGCATTCTCTTGGCGTCAGTTTCCCACTCATCGGTCACGTCCGGCACCTCAACAGCGCTGACGCCGCTGCTGACGATCAGTTCGATCACGGTGTTGGACTTCACCTTCTTCACGCCGTGCGGATTCTGGCTGATGATCACACCTTCTTCGTGCTCTTCGCTTTCTTCATAAGTTACCTTGAAGTTAAAGGTGCTGTACTGTGGGTTCTTCTGCACGTCTTCCCACTTCTGGCCTGCCAGCTGCGGCAGGTCTACGTCTACAACTTCTGCCATGCTGCTGGTGGTATCGCCGCCGCCACCGCCGCTGAATGCACCAAAGGCTGCCAGCAGACCGATGATAATACCGGCTGCCACTGCAGCACCGCCGGCACAGAGACCGATGATCAGGCCGGTCTTTTTCTTGCCCGGCTCCTTGCGGTTATACTCTTCGTGCTCATAAGCATAGTTGTCGTTGTAGCGCGGTGTCTCCTGCACCGGCGGACGGCTTGGTGTCTGCGGTACAGAAGATCTTGGCGCGGAAGTTCTCGCAGCTGTTTCGTAGCCGGAAGTCACGCCGCCCAGGTTGTTGACAACGCGGGTTGCATCCGGATTGACGGACTTAAAGAAATAGTTGAAGCGAATGCCAGGATCGCGGCGGAATGTATCCAGATCAATGAGCATTTCTCTTGCAGACTGGTAACGCTGCTGCGGGTTCTTCTGCATGGCGCGGAGTGTAATTTCCTCCAGTCCAACAGGAATTGCCGGATTGATCTCTCTCGGCGGCTTTGGATCGGTCTGCAGCTGCATAATTGCAACAGAAACTGCATTGTCTGCTTCAAACGGAAGCTGACCGGTGATCATCTCATAAAGCATAACGCCCACAGAGTAAATGTCGGTCTTGCCGTCGGTCAGTTCGCCTCTTGCCTGCTCCGGCGCAATGTAGTGCACGGAACCAATAGCCTGGTCGGTCATGGTTCTTGTCTCGCTGTGAGAGAAGCGTGCAATGCCGAAGTCTGTTACTTTAATGGTGCCATCCTGCAGCAGCATAATGTTCTGCGGCTTGATGTCACGGTGAATAATGCCGTTTTCATGGGCATGATGCAGTGCTTTCAGAATCTGCGCTGTAAAGTGGAGCGCTTCCTTCCAGCTGACATCTGCCTTCTGACGGTTGAAATATTCCTTCAGCGGAATACCGTCAATATATTCCATTACAATGTACTGCATTCTGTCACCGAAGCTGACGCTGAACACTTTTACAATGTTTGGATGATCCAGCATGGCAATGGCCTTGGATTCGTTCTTGAATCGGCGCATAAAGTCCTGATTGCCGAGAAATTCCTCTTTGAGAATCTTGATGGCAACGGTACGGTCATCGATGATATCGTAGGCTTTATAAACATAAGCCATGCCGCCAACACCAATCAGCTCCTGGATCTCATATCTGGCGTCTAATCGTTTACCCGAATATCTATCCATATCGTTTCCTCTCTTTCTTTAGTTCTCAATCACGGCAACGGTAATGTTGTCATTGCCGCCTCGCTCTTTTGCCATTTCTACCAATGTGCGGATCATGGCAGAAGGATCCATCTGCTGGGATACCTCCAGAATCTCCTCTGCTTCCACATAACCGGTCAGGCCGTCAGAGCACAGCAGGATCACATCGCCCGGATGCACCTGGCGTTCACTGTAGTCAGCATCCACATGCTCCCGCACACCAAGGCAGCGGGTAATAATATTCTTCTGCGGATGGCGCTTTGCTTCCTCTTCTGTCAGGGTGCCGGCATCTACCAGCTCCTGCACAACAGAGTGATCTCTTGTGATCTGCTCGATGGAATCCTCCCGGATCAGGTAAGCGCGGCTGTCGCCTGCATGGCAGATGTGTGCTCTGCCGCGGCTGACAAGAGCCGCCACTGCTGTGGTACCCATGCCGGAAAGGCTGTCGTATTCGTTGGACAGATTGAAAATCACGGTATTGGCATCACAGATTGCTGCATGGAGCAGATACTTAATGGTATTGTCCGACGCACCTTCACTGTAATTTTTATGAATGCCGTCACGAATCACGCGGATCGCGTTCTGGCTGGCAACTTCGCCGGCATTGGCGCCGCCCATACCATCGCATACAACGGCCCAGACGCCGTCTGCCAGTGTGCCGGTTGCTACGTCGTCCTCATTCTGTTTTCGAACAAGGCCGATATCTGTAATACTATCGAGTTTCATTCTGCCACCTCCTCTTTCTGTCTGCGGCGCAGTTGTCCGCAGGATGCATCTATATCGGAGCCAAGTGTTCTGCGCACCGTTGCAGTCACACCGCTGTCATTTAAGATCTTGCAGAATTTCTGCAGTCTGCCGTTGTCACTCTTCCGGTAATCGTTGCCGGTCACATCGTTGACCGGGATCAGGTTCACATGGCTCAGTGTGCCTTTTAATTTCTTTGCCAGTTCTCTTGCGCAGTCGTCGCTGTCGCTGACACCGGCGATCATGGCATATTCAAAGGAGATCCGGCGACTGGTAGCCTTCATGTAATATCTGCAGGCTTTCAGCAGTTCATCCACGCCCCACTTGCGGTTCACCGGCATGGTGCGGGAGCGGATCTCATCGTTCGGCGCGTGGAGGGAAACGGACAAAGTCAGCTGCAGCTTTCTGTCCGCCAGATCATAGATCTTATCCACAATGCCGCAGGTGGAAAGGGAAATGTGCCGCATACCAATGTTCATGCCGTCATCAGAAGACACCAGCTCCAGAAAACGCAGCACGTTCTCGTAGTTATCCAGCGGCTCGCCCATGCCCATCAGCACAATGTTGGAGATGCGGATATTTTCATCCAGCTGAGCAGCCTGCACCTGTGCCAGCATTTCTGACGGCGTCAGGTTCCGCAGAAAACCGCTCATACCGGTGGCGCAGAAGGTGCAGCCCATGCGGCATCCTACCTGTGTGGAAATACAGATGGAATAGCCGTGGTGGTACTGCATCAGCACCGACTCTACACAATCGCCGCCCGGCAGTGAAAATAAGTATTTGATGGTGCCGTCCAGTTTGGAGACCTGCTTCCGCTCTACGGCAGCCGTGGCAATGTAGTAGCGCTCACTGAGCTGCTCCCGCATGGCCTTGGACTGGTCACTCATCTCTTCAAAACTCTGCACACCTCTGTGCAGCCATTTATACACCTGCAGTGCCTTATACTTCGGCAGTTTCAGTTCGGCAAAATCTGCCTGAATTTCCTGCAGTGTCATGGATTTGATATCTTTGCGTTCCATGTTCCCCCTCCTTTCTTTTCAATCAGCCGTTGCGGCGGAACAGCGCAACAAAGAAGCCATCTGTGCCGTTAATGTGCGGCAGCAGTGTCAGCTGGTTTTCCGGTTCCTTCACGCCGCGCTTTACGCCCTGCGGCAGATCGATTGCCACCGGTGTAAACTCCGGGTGCTCCTTTGCAAAGCGGTCTGCAACTTCGCCGTTTTCTGCCGGATTCAGGCTGCAGGTGGAATAAGCCAGCACGCCGCCAGCTTTTACCTGTCTTGCTGCCTGCTCCAGAATGGTATACTGCAGTGCCGGCAGTTCTTCCAGCTCTGCCTTATCCTTATAGCGGATCTCCGGTTTGCGGCCAATGATGCCCAGGCCGGCACATGGTGCGTCGCAGAGTACACGGTCAGCTTCCAGCAGTTTCTCCTCCGGATTGGTGGAGTCACGGATCCATGCTTCAACAGCAGTCAGGCCAAGGCGTTCTGCACCCTTGCGGATAAGGCCAACCTTGCCTTTGTATTTATCAAAGGACAGTACCTTGCCTTCGTTGTTCATCAGTTCTGCCATGGTGAAAGTCTTGCCGCCCGGTGCTGCGCACAGGTCTGCTACAGTTTCGCCAGCTTTTGGCGCTACAATGTGGCAGCAAAGCTGAGAGGACAGGTCCTGAATGTGGAACAGACCCTGCTGGAACGATTCCAGATGATCTACTGCACCGGTGCCTTTCATGGAGATGGCACCCGGCAGCAGATCTACTTTGCGTGCGGTTACACCTTCTTCTGCCAGTTTTGCAATCAGCTCATCTGTTGTGATCTTTGTGGTGTTCACGCGAGCATAAATCGGCAGCTTCTCCTGCAGATGGTGCACCATCGCCTTGGTTGTTTCAATGCCGTAGCTGTGGAACCACAGATCCAGGATCCACTGCGGCACGGAATACTCAATGCTCATAGCCTTCAGCGGAGAACGCTTTGCGTCCGGTACCGGAAGATTGTCCAGGCCGCGAACGAGAGAGCGAAGCACGCCGTTGATAAAGCCCTTTGCCTTCACCAGCTTTTTATCGTTGGCCGCTGTGTTCACTGCTTCGTTTACTGCTGCAGAGTGCGGAATCTTTTCCATATACAGAATCTGATACGCCGCAATGCGGAGAATGTTCAGCACTTCGATGGAAAGGTTGCGCACATGAATTTTGGAGAACTGGCCGATATAGTAGTCCAGTGTCATTCTCCGCTCCAGCACACCATAAAAAATAGCAGTTGCCAGGGCGGCATCCTTCTGGTTCAATTCACTTTTACGAATCGTCTTATCAATAACGATATTGGAATAGCCCTCGCTTTCTTCTACCTGAAGCAGCGCTGCAAGGGCTGCAGTTCTTGCATTACTCATACAGTTTCTCCCAGTGTTTCCCCTGCCTGCGCCGGATGACCGCGGAAGAAGTCTGCCGCTGCCATGCGCTTGCTGCCTTCGTACTGAACTTCCAGCAGCTCCAGGGTACCTTCACCGCAGACGACGTAGTACTTGCCGCCGCGGGTAATAATTTCACCAGCCGCACCGGAGAGTGTTTCTCCGCATCGGCCTGTTTTATGAATCTTCAACGTCTTGCCGTGGAACATGGTAGTTGCAACCGGCCACGGAGAAAGTCCGCGCACCTGGTTGTGAATGTGTGCGGCAGTGCCGGTCCAGTCCACTGGGCAGAGAGATTTGTCAATTTTAGATGTGTGGGTAGAGAGCGCTTCATCCTGCGGCTCTCTCTCAATTCTGCCTTCCTTCAGGCCTGCTACAGTTTCTACAATAAGGGAAGCACCCATAGCAGCGAGGCGGTCGAACAGTTCGCCGGAAGTCTCATCCGGATCGATGGCTGTTTCTGCTTTCAGCAGCATATCGCCGGTATCGAGGCCTTCGCCCATATACATGGTAGTAACACCTGTCACAGGGTCACCGTTGAGCACAGACCACTGGATCGGTGCTGCGCCGCGGTACTTTGGCAGCAGGGAGCCGTGTACGTTTACACAGCCCAGCGGCGGAATATCCAGCACGCTCTTTGGCAGGATTTTGCCGTAAGCCACAACAACGATCAGCTCCGGCTCCATAGCAGCCAGCTCCTGCACCACTGCTTCGTCACGGAAAGTGGTTGGCTGGTATACAGGAATGTTGTGCTCCAGCGCCAGAGATTTTACCGGCGGCGGTGTCAGGATCTGCTTTCTGCCAACCGGCTTATCCGGCTGAGTGTAAACAGCGCACACTTCGTGGCCTGCATCCAGCAGAGACTGGAGGCATGGCACTGCAAAATCAGGGGTACCCATAAATACTAACTTCATGGTGCCACCGCCTTATCTGTTGAGGAGCTCTTCTGCTTCGTCAGCGTCATCTACGTCTGCAACAAGATCACCGATCAGGTGCTCTTTAAAGAGAATACCGTCCAGATGGTCGATCTCATGGCAGCTTGCAACAGCCAGCAGTTCTTCTGCTTCATATTCAAAGAACTCGCCGTTTCTGTCCTGTGCGCGAACCTTGATCTTTGCAGGTCTCTTTGTAAAACCGAACTGGTTCGGGCAGGAGAGGCAGCCTTCCTGCAGATTCTGCTCGCCGGAACACTCAATGATCTCCGGGTTGATCAGCTCGATTTTGCCCTCGCCGATATCAACGATTGCAATACGGCGGATAATGCCGATCTGTGGTGCAGCAAGGCCGCAGCCGTCTGCATCTACCATTGTTTCGTACATATCGTCCAGCAGCTCGTGGAGACGTGCGTCAAACTTTTCAACAGGACGGCACTTTTTTGTCAGTAACTCGTCGCCTTCAATTACAATTTTACGAATAGCCATAATCTTTCATCCTTTATCTAAAATTCATTATCGTTCTAAATTTGCTGTATCTTATTATTTTAACACAATTCCGCTGATTTTTGGTTAACATCCCGTAAATTTCTATACCATATCCGGGCAGGTATCTGCGTAAATCGTGATATCTTTCCATTCTTTCTCGTTCCGGAAGAGAATCAGCAGCCGGGACAGCATCTGTCGGAACCGTTTGTCATTTCTGCATTTGATAATAACACGGTACCGGTACTTGTTGCTGACCTTTGCCACCAGTGCCGGCGACGGCTGCAGCGCGCGCATTGGCAGCTCTGCATACTCCGCCCGGGCCAGTTCTCCCAGCAGGCACAGGAACCGCTCGCCGGCCTGCTGCACCTGCCGCTCTGACGCGCCTACAAAGCCAACCGTTACAAGATCCGCAAACGGCGGATACAGCATGGCTTTGCGGTACTGGATCTCCTGGCGGTAAAAGCCCGGAAAATCCTGCGCTGCAGAAAGGGCGATGATGTTGTTCTCCGGCGTGAAGGTCTGAATAATTGCCTTGCCAGGGTGCTCGCCGCGGCCGCTGCGGCCAATGACCTGCGTCAGCAGATCAAAGGTACGTTCGCTGCTGCGGAAGTCATCGCTGTACAATGACTGGTCCGCTGAAAGCACGCCGACTAGTGTCACGTTCTCAAAATCCAGGCCCTTGGCCACCATCTGGGTGCCGATGATAATATCGTACTCACCCCGTCCAAAGGCAGCCAGCTTTTCTTCATAGTCTGTCCTGTTCATGGCGGAGTCTGTATCCATGCGGAGAATTTTTGCTTCCGGTAAAAATTCCGCCAGCTGCTCTTCCGCTCGCTGGGTACCAACGCCGGTGAAGCGCACCTCTCGTTCATGGCAGGTCGGGCACTCATCATTAAACGGTACGGAGTATCCGCAGTAGTGGCACAATAAGCGGTGATTTGCCGCATGGTATGTCAGCGAAATGCTGCAGTGAGGACAGGTCACCACTTCTTTGCAGCTGCGGCAGCTTGCAAAAGGATGGTATCCTCTTCTGTTCAGCAGCAGGATAGACTGATGCCCCTGCTTCAGATTTTCCTCCAATGCATCCAGCAGCGTACTGCTGAAGGTGGTGGTGTTGCCGGCCAGCTGTTCTTCGTTCATGTCTGCCACAATTACTTCCGGCAGTTTTGCCGCACCGTAGCGATTTGGCAGAGCTGCATACCCATACCGGCTTGTCTGAGCTGCATAGGCACTTTCCATAGAAGGCGTTGCCGATGCCAGCAGCAGCAGACCCTTGTGATAAGCGCACCGGAACTTCGCTGCCTCTCTGGCATGGAAGCGCGGGCTCATCTCCGATTTGTAAGTATGTTCGTGCTCTTCATCGAGGATGATGAGCCCCAGCTTTTCAAAAGGTGCAAACACTGCCGAGCGTGTGCCAACTGCAATTTTTGCTTCGCCGTTTTTCACGCGCTTCCATTCGTCCATGCGCTCTGCCAGAGAAAGGCCGCTGTGGAATACAGCTACCTCTTTGCCGTATCGTTTGTGGAAGCGGCCGATGGTCTGCGGTGTCAGAGAAATCTCCGGCACCATGACGATGACGCCTTCGCCCCTTGCAACAGCTTCATCGATTAGCTTGAGAAAAACCAGCGTTTTGCCGCTGCCGGTAACACCATATAACAGCGATACCGCTGCCTGCTCCGACCGATACTGTGCCAGAAGCTTTTCATAAGCTGCCTGCTGGTCCGGAGACAGCGTGACTTCCGGCACAACTTCTTCTGCTTTGGCAGACTCATACGGATTGCGGTAAACGGCCTGCTCGTAATACTCCGCTACACCGTTTTTCACCATGGTATTGATGACCGCCGGTGTGACACCGGTAAAGTAGCAGACCTCTTTTACGGAGGCACTGCCTACCGCCTCCAGCACCTGATGGACCTCTCTTTGCCGCGGTGTCAGCTTTGGGTAAGGCTTTTCCGGGTCATCTTCACAGAGGCGCACCATTTTCGTGGTGGCGTCGCCAATATTTCGGACAGCGCCGCTTGTTTTTACCACTGCGCCCTTCTGGTACAGCATCTCCAGGCTGCAGCAGTCTTTTGTCAGGCCAAGGTCAGTACGGAGTTTTTCCTCCTGCACGGCCTTTTTCTTCTGGTGCAGATATTGCAGAATCTGCTGCTCCAGCTCTGAAAAACAGGTCAGGTCCAGTTCGTCCAGCGGCTTTTCCAGATGGAAGGATTGCCGGATCTTCAAATTTATACCTGTAGGCAAAAGTAGGTGTACCGCCTCAAAAAGGGTACAGAAGTACCGCTCTTTGAGCCAGAACACCATCCCTCGCATTTCGCGGTTCAGCAGTGGCTGGCAGTCCAGCACGCTGTGGATCGGTTTAATATTGTCTGAAATTTCAGACATTTGTACCTGTTTCAAAGCAAGGATCATTCCCTGACGCTTGCCGTTAGAACGCCCAAACGGCACCAAAACCCTGCACCCTTCCTGCGCTGCTTCTGCAAGCGCC
>JAZUBL010000033.1:0-22128 GCA_045638545.1 Acutalibacteraceae bacterium
AGCTGGGCCATACCATTGTGCAGGAATTCCCGGCGCTTGTGCAGCTGAAGTCTGATCCAAACCGCATGAAAGCCATCAAGGGAATGCGCAGCCAGGGCACAGCGTCACTTTTTATTAATGGAAAGCAGACGATGGAAGAAACAGGCGAGGTGCAGTTTACAGAGCACGGCCTTTCCGGTATCTGCATCTTTCAGTTTTCCGGCAGTGTTAACCAGCAGCTGGCACAGGGCGCAAAAGCAGAAATTGCCCTTGACCTGATGCCGGAGTGGAAAGCTGACCAGCTTGGCAAGCGCATTGCCGGCCAGGGCAAGCGTTACGCAGATCTGCCGACCATCGATCTGCTCTGCGGCTTTGTGAACCAGCGTGTGGGACAGGCTGTGATCAAAGAAGCGCTTGGCAAGCAGATGCCGGCCTGTGCCGGCGACTGCACCTACGATCAATATCAGAAGATTGCCGAAACAGTGAAGAATTTCCGCTTCCCGATTACCGGCAGTATGGGCTGGGACAGCGCCCAGGTAACAGCTGGCGGTGTGGACTGCAGAGAAATCGACAACAATACCATGGAATCAAAAAAGTGCCGCGGTTTATACCTGACAGGCGAGCTGGTTGACCTGTACGGAGATTGCGGCGGCTTTAATTTACATTTTGCATGGAGCAGCGGAATTGCGGCAGGCCGTGATTGCGCAGGCGCATAATAGGGGGAAAGAACATGATTCGCATTACAGAAATCGTGCTGCCGCTGGACGTGCAGCCGATCAAAGAAAGAGAATATCTCAAAAAGCAGGCGGCAAAGCGTCTGAAGATCAATGAGGGACAGATTGAAAAAATCTCCCTGTTTAAAAAATCCATCGATGCCCGCAAAAAGGATGCCATTGTATTCCGCTGCACTGTAGATGTAACCGTGAAGCAGGAGCAGGCTGTTTTTACCAAGGCAAGAGATAAGAAGAGCTCCATTGCAAAGCCATATCATTATGAAATGCCGGTGTGCGGCCTGCTGGAAAAACGCCCTGTTGTGGTTGGCTTTGGTCCGGCCGGTATGTTTGCAGGTCTTCTGCTGGCACAGGCAGGCCAGCGCCCGATCATCGTAGAACGCGGCGGCTCTGTGGAAGAACGCCAGCAGCAGGTAGAAGCTTTCTGGAACGGCGGTGCTCTGAATACCCAGTGCAACGTACAGTTTGGTGAAGGAGGCGCAGGTACTTTCTCTGACGGTAAGCTGAACACCGGCACCAAGGACATTCGTGCCCGTAAAGTACTGGAGGAGCTTTGTGCAGCCGGTGCGCCGGAGGAGATCCTCTATCTGGCACATCCCCACGTTGGTACCGATAAGCTGCCGCAGACCGTCCGCACCATTCGCGAGACCATCAAAAAGCTGGGCGGCGAAGTATGGTTCAACACACAGATGACAGCCATCCATACAAAAGACGGCGCAGTGACAGCGGCCGTAGTAAAGAATGCAGACGGCGAGCACGTGCTGGAGACAGATCACCTGATTCTGGCAATCGGTCACAGTGCAAGAGATACTTATGAAATGCTCAACGGAATGGGCCTTTTCATGGAGCAGAAGCCATTCTCCGTTGGTGCAAGAATCGAGCATCCGCAGAGTCTCATCAATAAAGCCCAGTACGGCAGCTTTGCGGAGCATCCTGCTCTTGGTTCCGCAGAGTACAAACTGGCAGTGCATCTGCCGGACGGCCGCGGCGTGTATACCTTCTGTATGTGCCCTGGCGGCGAGGTAGTTGCTGCTGCTTCAGAAGAAGGTATGGTGGTGACCAACGGTATGAGCAACTTTGCCCGTGATGGCCAGAACGCTAACGCAGCGCTGCTGGTTGGCATTGAGCCGAAGGACTTTGGCAGTGAGCACCCGCTGGCTGGTATGCACCTGCAGAGAATGCTGGAGCGTGCCGCTTACCGCTTTGGCGGCAGTAATTACAAAGCCCCGGCCCAGAGAGTAGAGGATTTCCTGAAAAAGGAACGCTCTACTCATTTCGGCGACGTTCATCCAACATATCAGCGCGGTGTGGAGCCAAGTGACCTCCACGATCTGCTGCCGAACTTCATTGCAGAATCCATGATGGAAGGTATTAAAATGCTGGATCATCGTCTGTCCGGCTTTGCGTACCCGGATGCTGTGCTGACCGGCGTGGAAACAAGAAGTTCCGCACCTGTGCGCCTCCTTCGCAACGAGAAGCTGCAGTCTGTTTCTCTCAGCGGCCTGTATCCATGCGGTGAAGGCGCAGGCTATGCAGGCGGCATTATTTCCGCCGCAGTAGACGGCCTCCGCTGCGCAGAGATGGTATTGGAATCTGTAAAGAAATAAATACAGCAAAATAAAACGGTATCACATGGTGTGGTACCGTTTTTTTGCTGTTGTTTTATTCAAATGTAGTGAGGACCTGTTTTTCGCAGACGGCGGGGGAGTAGCGGAATGTATCCATGTGATCGCCGTAAAAATAGTAGTCCGGTTCCGTTGGCTTCATTGGTTCGTCAAAGGTGTCGATGATGATCAGCTTCACTTTCATTTTGTCTGGGATCAGACTCTTAATAAACACGCTGGCTTGTTGTCCCGGCTTCACATTTTCTTTCAGTTCCGCAAGGCCGGCTAAATTGGGAGCCAGCTCTACAAAAATCCCGTAAGGCTCCACAGAGCGGACAGTGCCAGCAACTGTTTCTCCCGGTGAGAACCGGGCGGCGTTTTCTTCCCATGTGCCCAGCAGCTCTTTGTGGGAGAGGGTAATACGATCACCCTCTATATTTTTTATTACGGCGCGGATTTCCATCCCTGCACAGAATCGCTCTCTGGGATGATTGATGCGGGACACGGAAATGGTGTCGATAGGCATGAGAGAAATGATACCGCAGCCAATGTCGGCAAAAACGCCGAAAGGTTCCAGGTGAGTTACCGTAGCAGGGATCACATCGCCGGGGCACAGGGCAGATAAGTATGCCTGACGGCACTGCTCCTGTGCCGTTCGGCGAGAAAGAATTGCCATTGTGCTGCCGTCCTGCTGTTTTGCAAATCCGGTAACATGAAAGCACACCGGTCGATTCACGCGGGAAATAATAGCGATATCCCGCACGGTGCCCTCCCGAATGCCGATGGCGCATTCTTCCCGGGAAATGATTCCTCTCATGCAGCCAAGGTCTACGATCAAATTATGTTCACTGTCGCAAACGACAGCGCGTGCTTCCAGAATCTGTCCGTCACGGCAGGCATCTGCAAGGGCGGCAGCACTGGCCAGCGCTGCTTTGTTCAGCGGTGTGTCTATCAGCCGCCCTTCCGGATAGTAGAAACTCATTTTGTCAGCCTCCCTTATTATTGTCCGGTTTATCTATATGCGCGGCAGCATGAGAAAATACAAAAATCACAGGATCTTAACTTGATAAAGTTCTGTATTTTCGGTAGAATACAGATAAGTATTTTTTGAGAGTTATTTTTGAATTGGGAGAGATTGCTATGAAAAAACGAATCCTTGGTATTTTCTGCGCTATGCTGGTATGCTGCGCAGGCGCTGCAGTACTGGCAGGCTGCGGCGGCGCAGGAGAACCAGCTGCAAGCACCACAGAACAGAATAACAGCACTGTTGTTTCTCAGGCAGAAAGCCAGACAGAAACATCTTCCCTGCTGCCAACAACAAACGATGCAGCTGTTTCCGCAGTGATCACAGAAGTTGGCGACCAGCTGGATAAGCCGGCAATCGGTGAGGAGATTGCTGTGATTGAAACAACACAGGGAACCATTAAAATGCGCCTGTTCCCGGAGCAGGCACCAAAGGCTGTTGCCAACTTCAAGCAGCTTGCACAGGATGGCATTTACAATGATATGCTGTTCCACCGTGTGATTGACGGCTTTATGATCCAGACCGGCGAAACTGCAAGCACCAGCATTTACGGCGACTGGTTCGAGGATGAATTCAGCGATAAGCTGCTGAACCTCCGCGGCGCTGTTTCCATGGCGAATATCAGCCAGCCGGATACCAACAGTACCCAGTTCTTCATCAACCAGGCACCGGCAGAAAGTTTTATTGGCTGGGATTACTATACAGAAGGCTACCGCTACTATATGCAGCAGGGTGAGCTGTTTACCATGAACTACGGCAGCTGGACTGATATGTCTAAAATCGGTGAGAATGTGAAGACACTGTACGAGCAGAACGGCGGCAACCCAACACTGGACGGTGCTTATACTACCACCGGTCTTGGTCATACAGTTTTCGGTCAGGTGTTCGAAGGTCTTGAAGTTGTAGACAAAATTGCAAAGGCCGAAACAGGCGTGAATGACCGCCCAACAGATGAAGCTGCATACAAAATCAAGAGCATTACCTTTGTAAAGTACGAAGGCTGAGTTTTGGCTGGTTTTTCTGAAAATGTTCCCGCATTTTGTTGACAAGCCATGCGCTGAAGTTATATAATTAATAGTGTATTTTATGCTCCCGTTTCAGGTAAATGGAATCCACGGGAGCGCTTTCTTTTTTATAATAAATTGCAATCATTTGAATGCTATAGATACAGGAGGAAAAGTCTTATGCCAGCAAAATATATTTTCGTGACCGGCGGCGTTGTATCCGGTCTTGGTAAGGGTATCACAGCGGCATCTCTCGGCCGTTTGCTCAAAGCAAGAGGCCTCAAAGTAACCATGCAGAAGCTGGATCCATATTTGAACGTGGACCCGGGCAACATGAACCCAATTCAGCACGGTGAAGTATTTGTAACAGAGGACGGCGCGGAGACAGACCTGGATCTGGGCCACTACGAGCGTTTTATCGACGAAAATCTGTCCAGAAAGAGCAGCGTGACTTCCGGCAGAATTTACTGGCAGGTACTGCAGAATGAACGTGCCGGTCTCTACAACGGCGGCACTGTACAGGTTGTTCCGCACATCACCAACGAGATCAAAAAGCACATTGCAGAGGATGACGTAGACGTATCCATCGTTGAAATCGGCGGCACCGTTGGCGACATCGAAGGCATGCCATTTATGGAAGCAATCCGTCAGTTTGCAGTAGAGGTTGGCAGAGCAAACTGCCTGTTCCTCCACGTAACACTGATGCCATGGCTGTCTGCTTCCGGTGAGCATAAGACAAAGCCAACTCAGCACAGCGTAAAGGAAATGCTGTCCATCGGTATTCAGCCTGACGTGATCGTTCTCCGCGCAGAGCGTGAAGTTGCAGAAGACGATAAGAAAAAGATCGCAATGTTCTGCAACGTGCCGGAAAATCACGTTATCACAAACCTGGACCTGCCATCCCTCTATGCAGTTCCGCTGGCACTCCGTGAAGAGCGTCTGGACGACATCGTATGCAAGCACTTTGGCCTGGATACAAGAGGTCCTGACCTGGCTGACTGGATGGCAATGGTTAAGACTGCAACTACTGTAACAGAAACTGTGACCATCGCTATGGTTGGTAAGTATGTGGAGCTGCAGGACTCTTACCTGAGCGCAGTAGAAGCACTGAACCACGGCGGTATCGGCAATAAGGTAAAGGTAAAGATCGACTGGATCGACTCCGAAACCATCACAGCAGACAACGCTGCGGAGATCCTCGGCAATGCAGACGGCGTTCTGGTACCGGGCGGCTTTGGCCAGCGCGGCATGGAAGGCAAGATCGAAGCAATCCGCTACTGCCGTGAGAACAAGGTGCCATTCTTTGGTCTGTGCCTTGGCATGCAGCTGGCTGTTGTGGAATACAGCCGCAACGTGCTGGGTCTTGAAGATGCAAACTCTGCAGAGCTGGATCCACAGAGCACAAATCATGTGATCGACATTATGCCGGAACAGAAGGAAACAAAGAAGATGCGTCTGGGCAGCTACCCATGTAAGCTGACAGCAGGCTCTCTGGCAGCATCCATCTACGGCGAGACTCTCATTTCCGAGCGTCACCGTCATCTCTATGAGGTAAACAACGATTACCGTGCTCGTCTGGAAGAGGCAGGTATGGTATTCAGCGGCTGCTCTCCTGACAACCGCCTCATCGAGATCCTGGAGCTGAAGGATCATCCATGGTTCCTGGGCGTACAGTTCCATCCGGAATTCAAGTCCCGTCCAAACCATCCGCACCCAATTTATCAGAGCTTTGTGAAAGCTGCTATTGACAAAAAGAACAGTAAATAATATGATAGATTAAATATAGCCGGGCCCCTGCCCGGCTATATTTATATAACAGGATGAGGGGAGAAGAGACGTAATGGAAACACGTGTAAATAAAACCATCGAAAAGCACGACATCGGTTACAACTGTGCCCAGTCTGTAGCCTGCACTTACTGCGATCTGGTTGGCATGGACGAAGCAACTATGTTTCGCCTGACTGAGGCGCTTGGTGCCGGCATGGGCAATAAAGAAGGCACCTGCGGCGCAGTTTCCGGTGCCTGCATTCTGGCGGGTCTCAAGAACAGCACCGGCAATCTGGAGCATCCGGACAGCAAGATGAACACCTACAAAATTGCAGCGCAGATCATGGACGAGTTTGCAAAGCAGAACGGCTCCGTTGTCTGCAAGGATCTGAAGGGTATGGAAACAGGCAAGCCGCTTCGTTCCTGTCCGGACTGCATCCGCGACGCAGCTGCACTGGCTGAAAAAATCCTGTTTGAATAATCGGAGAGACAGCTATGAAAATTGCAGTGAAGAAGATCGCAAAAAAGCAGCCGGAGAAAAAGAAAGTCTATCTGCATCCAATGGAAGGCATTGCTTGGGAAAATAAGCGTGTAAACCTTGGCGACAGCAAAGCGCAGGTTGCGGCACAGCTTGGGGAAGGTGATTTTTTCGAGGATTCCTACTATTATTTCGACAGTGAGCTTGCGATTATGTTCGATAAAGAAGATACCGTAAAGTTCATCGAGTTTTTAGGCGGCGGTGTGGAAGATGCGCTGCTCTGCCCATACATTTTCGGCCAGTCAGCATTTGAGGCAAAGGCTTCGGCGTTGTTCCTGGCACTGGCAGAAAAAGACGGCGGCAAAGCAGCAGAAAGCGATGACGGCCATGCCTTTACCTTTGAAAATCTGGGTGTGCGCATTTATCGTGACTACACTCCGGCAGACGTAGAAAACTACGAAGCGGAACTGCGAAACGGCGGTGTTGATCTGGATGGCATGGGAATGGACAGTGTGGAAGCATGGCAGTCCCTGACATACCAACAGCAGCTTTCCGAGCACTGGTCTACCATTGGTATTTACAGAAAATAAAAAGATAATTGAGATATAAAAGGAGAACTGGAACAATGAATTATATTCTGAAGCCTTTAGAAGGCGTATGCTGGAAGAACAAGAACGGCAAAGAAGAGTGGATCCGCTTTGGTGATTCTCAGAAGCGCGTTGCGGAAGTTTTTGGCGCACCGGAAGATACAAGCGGCAGCACAATGATGTACCGCAAGAACCAGCTGCAGTTTACTTTTAACGAGCAGGGTGCAGTTGAGTTTATCGACTTTTTAAGAGGCAGCGACGATACCATCCATCCTGTAATTTTCGGTCTGGATGTATTCAACACAGATGCTGACAAGGTAATTGCAGCGCTGGAAGAAAACAGCTGTGCAATGGAAGAAGACTGCCTGCAGTACACATTCTTTGACCTGAGCATTAACCTGATGCGTGGTGGCAAGGCAGGCGATCTGGAGAACTTCATTACAGAGCTGGAAGAAGACTGCATCGATCCGGAAAGCGAATTCGGCAAGGAGCAGATCGCTCGCGAAGAAGAGCAGATCCACTTCTGCCAGTGCATTGGCCTTGGCGTAAAGGGCTACTACAATAAATCTTTATAATAAACAAAAAAGACGATGGGCTCTCCATCGTCTTTTTTGTTATGCGGCAGAAATTGCCCACAGGTTCTGCGTCTGATTCATGATCTGCTGCAAATTCCAGTTCTGTTGGCTTTTTAGAATGCTGTTCGGGTCGTTAACTGTTACAGTACCGTTGCCGTTGATGCCGGAAATCACGATAAAATGGCCTTGTGTCGTAAAATCTCCCGGTCCAACTGTGCAGATAATCGGATAACCCTGTGTCAGATGTCTGCGGATGATCGCTTCATCCAGCGGCAGCTCCTGTGCAGACAAGCCAAAGTGCTGTGCACCTTCTGAAATCAGCGTCCAGGTGGAGCCGGTGCCTCTGTAGTAATAGCCGTTTTCCATGGAGAAGTTTGCCACAGTCAGCGGGTCATAAGCGGTGTTGCCGGTCAGGCCAACAGCGACCATAGAAAGACAGGTTGGTCCACAGCCGGTAATGGCCATCATATCATCACCATACGTTTCGTATCCCCAGCGAATATCCCACTGCAGAAAATGCGGAATTTCCCCCGGTACATAGTCGGCAGAGAGGTCGATTTTGTGGTCGATCTGTCCTTCTGTTGGGTAAGCAGCAACAAATTCTGCTGTCTCTGGGTTGCGTTCCCGCAGAGCAACAAGGCTTTCTGGCAGTTCTGAACTGCAGCCGAAGAAAATAATCAGGCAGGGAATCATTGTCAGCGCCATCAGCGCCGCGGCCAGAATCGTGTAACTTCGCAGTGATTTCATATGTTTCGATCCTTTTCGATTTGATACTGTTATTTTAGCAAAGCAGAGTGACACGACGGTGACTTTGCCATAACAAAACTGTCACTTTACGCATTCTCATACACAACGACGGCTTGCTGTCCCATTGCATTGTAGCGGTCTATAACCAGCGATTTGTCCCATTTCTGCAGGCCGTTCCCCTGGTATGGATCCTGGAAATAATAGTAAGCTTCATCATACCCTACCAGCACAAGGCAATGTTCCGGTGCAATCCAGGTAAAGGTCCTGTAGGTGCCGTGAATCGTCCATGTTGTGGTCTGGTAGGTAGGCTCCATATTGATGCTTGCCCACACCAGAACAGGCTGGCCCTGATCGATACACTGTTCCAAAACAGTCATGTTCTGTCCGCGGAGCACCAAAGCTTCCATGTTGTCCGGCAGCAAAGCATTCAGTGCTTCTGCCGCTGTGCCGGCATAGCAGCCAAAGCTCTTTTCGTCGATCGGTGAGCCCACAAAGGCCTCGTTAGGGTCTGGCCCATAGTATTGACCATTCTGATAGGTCAGCGGTTCCTTTGGCATAACGTTCACAACGTCATGAATTGCAGCGGGGATACCATAATACCGGAGCACCATAGCAGCGCTGGCAGCCTCACAACCGGTTGGCCATCCCTGCTGACTCAGGTAAGGAACGCCCAATAAGATGTACATTTTTTCGGGGAGGGTACAGGCTGTCAGCAGTATACAGAAAACACCCATCAGCAGCCCCGCAATGGGGAGCATTCGTTTTGTCAGATTCATTATTTACACTTCCTTTCCCATGTTTTATTGTAGCAGAGAAATCTTACAATTCGGTGACTGTAATCTGACAAAAACGTCACTGAAAAAGAAAAGCAGCCGGCTCCAAATGGAGTCGACTGCTTTTTTATTGTTTATTCTTCGTCCGATGGATCACGATCGTTCATCAGATAGCTCAGCGTCATCAGGCTGTCATTGAGATGAACAGCTTCAACGGTCACGTCGTCGCGGTCGCGGAGTTTTCTGGAAATATTAAAGTGACTGAAATTCCAGAAGAAGCGGATGCCGCTGTTGTATGCCTGTTCAACCAGCACGTCAGAAGCTTCCTTTGGTGTGCAGAGCACAGCCATTTCCGGCTTCTCGCGCTCACAGAATTCAACCAGTGTGGTGATATCCTGAACTTTCAGATCGTTGAATACCGGTGTTCCGATGATCTCCGGATCATTATCGAAGATGCCGATCAGGTTAAAGCCGCGGGTTTCGCACTGCAGATAAGCAGCAACAGACTGACCCAGGTTGCCGGCACCAAGAACAATCGCTTTTTTCGCATTGTTCAGACCAAGGATTTGTGCGATTTCATCGCGCAGCTGGTCTACAATATAACCATAGCCCTGCTGACCAAAGCCGCCAAAACAGTTCAGGTCCTGGCGGATCTGAGAAGCAGTGAGCCCCATTTTAATGGACAGATCTTTAGAAGAAATGCGGGTAATATTGCTTTCCATCAGCTCGGTGAGATAACGGTAATAGCGTGGCAGTCTGCGGATAACAGACATGGATATGTTGCCTCGTTTCGCCATATTATGAAATCATCTCCCAATTCAAGTGTGGACTTACAGAATTGCGTCTAAACGTTCCTTAATAGCCAGCAGGAATGCTTCAGTGTCAACAACCTGCTTGTTCTCCAGTTTGGAGAGAGCAGCCAGGTCACCTGTCATTACGCCGTCTTCAATTGTCTTGATTGTTGCCTGCTCGAGCTTGTCAGCAAATGCAACCAGATCAGCTGTGTTGTCCAGTTCGCCTCTCTTGCGCAGAGCGCCTGTCCATGCAAACAGAGTTGCAACGGAGTTTGTAGAGGTCTTTTCGCCCTTCAGGTGGCGGTAGTAGTGACGCTGTACTGTGCCGTGTGCAGCTTCGTACTCGTAGATGCCTTCTGGAGAAACCAGAACGGATGTCATCATTGCAAGGCTGCCGAATGCAGTTGCAACCATGTCAGACATAACGTCGCCATCGTAGTTCTTGCAAGCCCAGATGTAGCCGCCTTCGGAACGAACAACTCTTGCAACAGCGTCGTCGATCAGTGTGTAGAAGTACTCGATGCCTGCAGCCTCAAACTTCTCCTTGTACTCTGCTTCGTAGATCTCAGCAAAGATATCCTTGAAGCGGTGGTCGTACTTCTTGGAGATTGTATCCTTTGTAGCAAACCAGATGTCCTGCTTCAGGTCCAGTGCATAGTTGAAGCAAGCTCTTGCAAAGCTGCCGATGGATGCGTCGATGTTGTGGAGACCCTGGATGATGCCTGGTGTGCCGAAGTTGTGGATCAGCTCACGTGTTTCGTTGCCGTTTGCATCAGTTACTACCAGCTCTGCCTTGCAGTTCTCGCCAACTGTCATTTCCACGTTCTTGTAAACGTCGCCGTAAGCGTGACGAGCGATTGTGATTGGCTGCTTCCATGTTGGGATGAAAGGTGTGATGCCGTTCACAACGATTGGTGTACGGAATACTGTACCGTCCAGAATTGCACGGATTGTGCCGTTTGGAGACTTCCACATCTGTGTCAGGTTGTACTCCTTCACACGGTCTGCGTTTGGTGTGATTGTTGCGCACTTAACAGCAACGCCGTACTTCTTTGTTGCCTCTGCGGAATCGATTGTAACCTGGTCCTTTGTTGCTTCACGGTGCTCAAGACCGAGGTCATAGTACTCTGTGTTCAGCTCAATGTATGGCTCCAGCAGGTGATCCTTGATCATCTTCCAGATGATGCGGGTCATTTCGTCGCCATCCATCTCAACCAGTGGGGTAAGCATCTTAATCTTATCTGCCATCTTCTGTATCCTCCCTGAAATTAAGTTGATTATCTATAATATATTGCAATGATTGCTTAGTTGTTTTCGCGTGTGTAGTTCAGCAGGCCGCCTGCCAGAACAAGACCGCGCTGACGTTCTGTGAGAACAGGCTCCAGCTCCATCTCTGTGCCCTTTGTGATGTTCTTCAGAACAACCTTTGTGCCGTTCTCAATTGCTGCGCGGATGTTTGGCAGCTCCAGCTCGTCCATCTGGTCAATGGTATCGTAGTCTGCTTCGTTCTTGAATACGAATGGCAGGATACCAGCGTTTGCCAGGTTTGCGCAGTGGATTCTTGCAAAGGACTTTGCGATAACTGCCTTTACGCCCAGGTACAGCGGAACAAGCGCTGCGTGCTCACGGGAAGAACCCTGACCGTAGTTAGCGCCGCCAACTACAATGCCCTTGCCTTCTTCACGGCAGCGAGCCGGGAATGCTTCGTCACATACTGCAAAGCAGAAGTTGGAGAGGTAAGGAATGTTGGAGCGGTATGGCAGGATCTTTGCGCCAGCCGGCATGATGTGGTCTGTTGTGATGTTGTCGCCAACCTTCAGCAGACACTTTGCAGCAATGTTCTCTTCCAGCTTGTCGCTGTTTGGGAACTCCTTGATGTTTGGACCGCGGAGAATTTCAACGGAATCCATTTCTTCAACCGGTGCTGGTGGAACAACCATGTTGTCGTTGATGAGGAATGTTTCAGGCATTGGAATGTCAACAGCCTCGCCCAGCTCCTGTGGGTTTGTGAATACGCCTGTGATTGCGGAAACAGCTGCTGTCTCCGGGCTTACCAGGTAAACCTGGCCGTTTGCTGTACCGGAGCGGCCTTCGAAGTTGCGGTTGAAGGTACGCAGGGAAATACCGTTGGAGTTTGGAGACTGACCCATACCGATGCAAGGACCGCAAGCGGACTCGAGGATTCTTGCGCCAGCTGCGATCAGGTCTGCCAGAGCGCCGTTCTGAGCCAGCATGTTGAATACCTGCTTGGAACCTGGAGCGATGGACAGGGAAACGTCTGGGTGACATGTCTTGCCCTTGAGGATCGCTGCAACGCGCATCAGGTCAAGGTAAGAAGAGTTTGTGCAGGAGCCGATGCAAACCTGGTCAACCTTCTTAGGACCGATCTCGTCGATTGTCTTGATGTTGTCTGGCATATGTGGGCATGCAGCCATTGGCTTGAGGGAAGAAAGATCGATCTCGATCACTTCGTCGTAAACTGCATCTTCGTCAGCCTTCAGCTCAACCCAGTTTTCTTCACGGCACTGTGCCTTGAGGAATGCCTTTGTTACTTCGTCAGATGGGAAGATGGATGTTGTTGCACCCAGCTCTGCACCCATGTTTGTGATAGTAGCTCTTTCCGGAACAGTGAGGGACTTAACGCCTTCGCCGCCGTACTCGATGATCTTGCCAACGCCGCCCTTAACAGTCATGATGCGGAGTACTTCCAGGATAACGTCCTTAGCAGCAACCCATGGCTGGAGCTTGCCTGTCAGGTTTACGCGAACCATCTTTGGCATTGTGATGTAGTATGGACCGCCGCCCATTGCAACTGCAACGTCCAGGCCGCCTGCACCCATAGCCAGCATACCGATACCGCCGCCTGTTGGTGTATGGCTGTCAGAACCGATCAGTGTCTTGCCTGGGATACCGAATCTCTCCAGGTGAACCTGGTGGCAGATGCCGTTGCCAGGACGGGAGAAGTAGATACCGTGCTTCTTAGCGATAGACTGGATGAAACGGTGGTCGTCAGCGTTTTCAAAACCTGTCTGCAGTGTGTTGTGGTCGATGTATGCAACAGAACGCTCTGTCTTAACTCTCGGAACACCCATAGCCTCGAACTCGAGGTATGCCATTGTGCCGGTAGCATCCTGTGTCAGTGTCTGGTCAATTCGCAGACCGATGTCTGCGCCAACTGTCATCTCGCCGCTCAGAAGGTGCGCGTTGATGATCTTTTGTGCAATTGTGAAACCCATATTGTAACTCCTCTCAGATTTTAAGTTCAAGTTCCAGGTAAATGCTGCGCTTGTTCTGCCGGAATTACTGCCCGACAAAAGGGCGCAAAATTACACTATACATTGTTATTATCTAATATTATAGTGTTCTTGTCAATATTTCCGCCGATTTTTTTGTTGTGGGGCAGTCCGCGCAGAGAAGATTCTGCAGGGGCTGCAGACCATGGAGAGGCAGCTGTCTGCAGCAGGGAAGAGCGGCAACAGAAGTTTCGGCAGATTCCTGCGGAAATCGCGGAGATTTTTATGGGACAACTGCCTTTTTACCATTGGTGTTTTTCCGGAAGCATAGTGCAATTCTGCAGGATTTATGCTACAATGTTAACCGTGGTAGTTTCTGCATTTTTCCGGCAGGATGGTTTGATTCCTGAAAACCGGGCTGTGCGGATAAAATCTCTGCATCAGGGAAAACTAACCTCCAAAACAATGGGAGGGATGCTTTTTTGAGCAGGGAAAAAACGACCAGAAACCTGCCTGCGGCAGCGCTGCAGGACAAACGCGATCAACGCGAAAAAACAGACAACGCCGGTGAGGAACAGGACCGGATCACAGAGTCCGGTTCTGTGGTGACAAACAATGGGAAATACACCATTCATTGCCTGACCATCATCGGTCAGATCGAGGGGCATTATATTCTGCCCAGCCAGAATAAAACAACAAAGTATGAGCATGTGATCCCAAATCTCGTCTCTATTGAAGAAGATCCGGCCATCGATGGACTGCTGATCGTTCTCAATACTGTAGGCGGTGATGTGGAAGCCGGGCTGGCCATTGCAGAGCTGGTTGCAGGCATGAAAAAACCAACGGTATCGCTTGTGCTGGGCGGGGGCCATTCCATCGGTGTGCCATTGGCCGTAGCGGCAAAATATTCTTTTATTGCCCGGTCCGCCTCCATGACCATTCACCCTGTGCGGATGAACGGGCTGCTCCTTGGCGTGCCGCAGACCTTTGAATATTTTCAGCGGATGCAGACGCGCATAACGCAATTTGTTTCGGAAAACTCCAACATGGAACCGGATCGGTTCCTGGAGCTTTCCATGAACACGGAAGAGCTTGTCATGGATATCGGCACGGTGCTGGATGGACAGAAAGCTGTGGATGAAGGGCTCATCGATGCGGTGGGCAGTCTGTCACAGGCCATTGCAAAACTGAATGCAATGATTGAAGCAGACAGAGCAGGAAAGAAGAGTAAAAGCGGCAAAGTCAGCCGCAAAACAATGAAAAAGTAAAGAATGCTGACAGCGGGTTTCCGCTGTGTTACATATGCATTTGAAAAGAAGGTGATACATATTGGCAGGAAAACAAACAGGTAAAACAACAAAAAAGAAACCGGCCAAAAAGCAGACCCGTGCATCGACTGCTCATCCTCGTGATGTGGAATCCATGCGCCGCCGGAATCAGATCAGCGCGATTATTCTGTTTGCGTTGTCCATTGTTTTGCTGTTTCTTATTTTTATCAAAGGCGAACTGGTGTGGATGTGGATCCATGATTTCATCTTGGGTATGTTCGGTTTCCTGAGTCTGTTCGTTCCGGTGCTGATGGGCTATATTGCCGTCACGCTGGCAACGGGCAAAAAATCAAAACCCCGCACCATTGGCAGAACGGTACTGATTTTCGTCACAGTGGCGCTGGCCTGTTCCATCGCTTACGTATTCCAGTACGGCGATATACAGCACGGACAGAATTTCTTCAGCAGCCTTGGAGACCTGTACATGCTTGGCATTGACTGGAGAAGTGCAGGCCTGTTCAGCGGCCTTATTGGGTATCCAATTGTGGCGATGCTTGGTGTTACCGGTGCGAAGATCGTTTCTATCGTGGCGTTCTGCGTGTCTCTCATGCTCCTCACCGGCACCACATTGATGCAGGTATTCCGCGCTGTGGCAAAGCCGGCAAAGAAAGCAGGTCAGGGTGTTGCAAAAGCTGCAGAAGTTGTGGCGGAGCGCCGTGAGGAAAAGCGGGAAGAGAAGCGGGTCGCAAAGGAAAAAGTCCACGAGCACGCTGATGTGCCGATCATTATTGGCAGGGAAGATGATATTGACATTGCCATGGACGGCGAAGACAGAGAAGCAGAAATGCAGAAGAAGTCTCAGCAGAAGCTGGAGAACCTGAAAAAGGCATTCACCGAGCCATACCAGCCGGAAGTGATGCCGGAGCCTGGCGTTGATATCCGGGTAGATCCGGAAACAGGCGAAGTACTGGATCCGATCGATATTCCGCTGGAGGAGCCTGCAGTGCAGCCGGTAAAGCAGAAAGCTTCTGCAAAGCCGCAGCCTGTGGCTTTTGAAGAAGAATATGTGGATGTGTTTGACATCCCGCTGCCGGGTGACGAAGATGCGCCGGTGGAGCCAATGGAAGAAGCACCGAAGGCTGCGCCGGTACCAATGACCGCACCGGTACAGAAAGCTGCACCGGCAAAACCAGCGGCAGCAAAAGCGGAACCGGCTGTGGAACTGGAAGACGTTGGCGCAGCAGCTGCAGCAGAGGCCTTTGTGAAGAAGATGAAAGAAAACCAGGCGCAGGAGCTGGAAACAGCTGTGGAAGCCCAGGAAGAAAAGGAAACTTACCGCTTCCCGCCGCTGGATCTGCTGAAAACCGCGCCTGCTGCAAATCAGGATGACATTACGCTGGAGCTGCAGACCAACGGCCAGAAGCTGGTAGAGGTGCTGAAGAGCTTTGGTGTGCAGACAAGAATTCTCGACATCAGCCGCGGCCCGGCCGTAACACGTTACGAGCTGCAGCCGGCAGCCGGTGTGAAAATCAGTAAGATTACAAATCTCTCCGACGACATTGCCATGAACCTGGCAGCATCCGGTGTTCGTATCGAAGCGCCGATTCCGGGCAAGGCAGCCGTTGGCGTAGAGGTGCCGAATCAGAACGTCAGCGTTGTAAAAATGCGCGAGCTGATCGAGTCCGCAGCATTTCAGAATGCAAAAAGCAAGCTGACTGTAGCTCTCGGCCGTGATATTTCCGGTCAGATCACACTGGCAGACCTTGCAAAGATGCCCCACCTGCTCATTGCCGGTTCCACCGGTTCCGGTAAGTCAGTGTGCATCAACTCACTTATCATCAGCCTTCTTTATAAGGCTTCGCCTGACGAAGTGAAGCTGCTGATGGTTGACCCGAAGGTAGTAGAACTTGGTATTTATAACGGCATTCCGCACCTGCTGGTGCCTGTTGTAACAGACCCGAGAAAAGCAGCCGGCGCGCTTGGCTGGGCGGTAACAGAAATGCTGAACCGCTATAAAGTTTTTGCAGACAACAACGTTCGTGATCTCCACGGTTACAACGAAATGGTCGGCGACGGCCTTGTTCGTGAGGACGGCGTGAAGCTGGAGCGTATGCCGCAGATCGTCATCATCATCGATGAGCTTGCCGACCTGATGATGGCAGCGCCAAACGACGTAGAAGATTCTATCTGCCGACTGGCGCAGATGGCAAGAGCGGCAGGTATGCACCTGGTCATCGCTACCCAGCGTCCATCTGTTGACGTTATTACCGGTGTTATCAAGGCAAACATCCCAAGCCGAATTGCCTTTGCTGTTTCTTCGCAGATCGACTCCCGTACCATTCTGGACGGCAGCGGCGCGGAGAAGCTCCTTGGCCGCGGCGATATGCTGTTTGCGCCGGTTGGCTCTCCAAAGCCGGTTCGTGTGCAGGGCTGCTTTGTAGATGACAAGGAAGTAGAAAAAGTTACCAGCTACGTGAAGAAAAAGCACGATACAGACTATGATAAATCCGTCATTGAGGAAATTGAAAAGAACGCAGCAGAAAGCAAGGCCGGCAAGGAAGAAGCTGCCGAAACAGGCGGCATCAGTACAGACCCGATGATGCCGGAAGCCATCAAATGCGTGGTAGAAGCCGGACAGGCTTCCACCTCCCTGCTGCAGCGCCGCCTGCGCCTTGGCTATGCCCGTGCAGGCAGACTCATTGACGAAATGGAGCAGATGGGCATTGTTGGCCCGCATGAAGGCTCCAAACCAAGACAGGTGCTGCTGACCTATCAGCAGTATCTGGAAATGCAGATGCAGCAGAATGGCGAGACCGTTGCTGCTGTGAACGAAGATTTGGAATAAACGGGAGGAACTGCAATGGCATTTTTACCGATTACTAGAAAAGAAATGGAAGAACGCGGCTGGGATGCGCCGGACTTTGTCGTTGTAACAGGCGACTCCTACGTAGACCACCCTTCTTTTGGCATCGCGATCATCTCCCGTGTGCTGGAGCACTACGGCTATAAGGTTGCGATTCTTGCCCAGCCGGACTGGCGCAGTGACAAGGATTTTACCCGCTTTGGCAGACCGCGCCTTGGCTTTATGGTGTCCTCCGGCAATATCGACTCCATGGTTGCCCATTACACAGCGGCCCGCCGCAAGCGCAGCGAAGATGCTTACACAGCCGGCAACAAAACAGGCAAACGCCCTGACAGAGCGGTGATCGTATACAGCCAGAAAATCAAGGAGATCTACCCGGATTGCCCTGTGATCATCGGCGGCCTGGAGGCATCACTCCGCCGCTTTGCTCACTACGATTACTGGGATGACTGCGTGAAGCCGTCTATTCTTATTGAATCCGGTGCAGATCTGCTGACATTTGGTATGGGTGAAAAACAGACCATCGAGATCGCAGCCCGCCTGAATGAGGGCGACCACATTTCCACACTGATGGATATTCCGGGCACCTGTTATGCGATTCCGACAAGAGAGTACCAGCCGGGCCCGGCAGTAGACTGCCCAAGCTATGAGCAGGTATGTGCTTCTAAAAAGGAGTATGCCGTATCCTGCCGCAAACAGCAGGACGAGCAGGATGCTGTCATCGGCCGCAAGGTCATTCAGAAGCACGGTAATCAGATTCTGGTGCAGAACCCGCCGATGCCGATGCTGACACAGGAAGAAATGGATGAAGTGTACGAGCTGCCTTATGAGCGTACTTACCACCCGATTTACGAAAAAGAAGGCGGTGTGGCAGCAATTCAGGAAGTGGAGTTTTCCATTACCCATACACGCGGCTGTTTTGGTGCCTGCAACTTCTGTTCCATCGCATTCCATCAGGGCAGAATGATCACCACCAGAAGTGAAGAATCTGTTCTCCGCGAAGCAAAACTGCTGACAGAGAATCCGAACTTCAAGGGTTATATTCACGACGTTGGCGGCCCAACAGCAAACTTCCGCCACTGCTCCTGCAAAAAGCAGGAAAAGGCCGGTATGTGCAAAAATAAAAAATGTCTTGCACCAACACCATGCAAGGCGCTGGACGTAGACCACAGCGAATACCTGCAGATGCTGCGGAAACTCCGCGCACTGCCAAAGGTGAAGAAGGTGTTCATCCGCTCCGGTATCCGCTTTGATTACCTGATGCAGGATAAGGATGATACTTTTTTCAAGGAGCTGGTGACCCATCACGTCAGCGGTCAGCTGAAAGTTGCGCCGGAGCATTGCTCTGCAAACGTGCTGGATCACATGGGCAAGCCGCACATTGAAAGCTACAAGGCATTCCAGAGACGATTCTTTGAGATCACCAAGTCCATCGATAAAGAGCAGTATCTGGTGCCGTACCTGATGTCTTCTCACCCTGGCAGTACCCTGCAGGATGCCGTAGAGCTGGCACTGTTCCTGAAGCAGGAAAAGCTTCGTCCGGAGCAGGTGCAGGACTTCTATCCAACACCGGGTACCATTTCCACCTGTATGTTCTACACAGGGCTGGACCCATACACACTGGAAGAAGTTTATGTGCCGAAGACCGATAAAGACAAGGCTATGCAGCGCGCACTGCTCCAGTACTTTAACCCAAAGAATAAGATGCTGGTAATTGAAGCGCTGAAGCGTGCCGGCAGAACAGACCTGATCGGTACCAGTGATAAATGCCTGGTGCGTCCACTGCCGCAGCCGGTACAGCCGCAGGCAGACCGCAATGCAAAACAGCAGAACGGCAAACAGCAGGGCAGAGGCATACAGAAGCAGCAGAACGGCGGCAGAGGAAAGAATCAATCTACATGGAAAAACGAAAAGCGCGGCGGCAAAAAGCCATCTGGAAGAGGACGCTGATCCTTGTTCTGCTGACGGTCTGTGTTGCGGTATCCATCTGCATCACCGTGATCCCCGATGGCTGGAAGCGGGTATATGCGCTTTTCGGCCTGGGAGAATTCGGTGACAGCGCCGACGGCTATCCGTTCGCCATGCACGTACTGGACGTAGGCAAAGCCGACGCTGTTTTTATCCGCTGCGGCGACAGCACCATGCTGGTGGACTGCGGTATGCTGGATGACGGCGAAAAGGTAGCAGCTTATCTCCATAAGCGTGGTGTAACGCAGTTGGATTATGCAATTGCCACCCACCCGGATGATGACCACATCGGCGGGTATCCGGATCTGCTTCGTCTTGTTTCTGCCAACGTTTATCTGGAGCCGGAAATGCAGCAGGAACTGCTGGCCGGCAATAAAAGCCGTGCCGCAGTGGCAGAAATTCTGGAACAAAAACAGATCCTGTGGAAAACTGCTGCAGCCGGTGATACTTTTGCAGTGGGAGAAGCTGCTGTGACGGTACTGTCTCCGGCGGAAAACATGAAAACCACCAATGACAGCTCTCTGGTGCTGCGCATTACCTACGGCGAAACTTCTTTTCTGCTGATGGGTGACGCTGGCATCGCAGCAGAGAAAGCGCTGCTTTCCGGCGGCGAAGAGCTGCAGGCCGATGTGCTGAAAGTCGGCCATCATGGCAGCAGAACGTCCACATCGGAAGAATTTCTCCGGGCGGTGTCCCCAACATATGCAGCAGTTTCAGTTGGGCCGGACAGAAGTGACCTGCCGGACGATGAGGTGTTGCAGCTTCTGCAGAAATATCAGGCAGAAACTTATCGAACAGATTTAGATGGAATCTTGATTTTTGCCAGCGACGGGAATACAATAAAAGTAATGACAGAATCCGGCTGAGCCGGAGCAGGAGGAAAACTATGGCTAGAAATATGATCATTGATCGTTTTGAAGGCGGCTTTGCAATCTGCGAAGAACTGGCAGACGGCAAGCCAAAGAAGAAAAAGGATATTCATTATTACGGCATTGAGCTGAACGAGCTGCCGGAAGGCGCAAAAGAAGGCGACGTACTGGCAATTGGCGACGACGGCGCACTGAAGATTGATGCTGCGGAAACAAAAAAGCGCAGAGAAATGATGCAGAAGCTGCAGGAAAAGGTTTGGGAAGACTGATCCTGCAGTTGGAAATCTGGGATGAATGAAGGGACTGGACGGAATGACAAAATCAGAAGAACTGTATGAACGGGCAAAACGGGTTATGCCAGGCGGTGTAAACAGTGCAGACAGATCATTTGACGAGGTAGGCGGTACGCCGTACTTTATCAAAAAGGCAAAAGGTGCAGAAATTTTCGACGCCGACGGCAACCGTTACATCGACTATTTGTGCTCCTGGGGCGCGATGATCCTTGGCCACAACCACAGCGACATTCGCAGTGCTATGGAGAAGGCAATGAAAAACGGCGTCAGCTTTGGTGCAGATACAGAACTGGAGCTGGAGCTGGCAGAACTGATCTGCAGCATTGTGCCGTCTGTGGAGATGGTGCGTATGGTAAACTCCCGTACAGAGGCGGCGATCAGCGCACTGCGAGTAGCCCGTCGTTATACCGGCCACAATAAGGTCATCGAGTTTGAGGGCTGCTACCACGGCACCAGTGATGCCATGCTGGTAAAAGGCTGCGGTGTTGCCCAGGGCTGCGCAGAAGATACGCTGGTGGCCTGCTACAACGATATTTCCAGTGTGGAAGCGTTGTTCAAAGCACATCCGGATGACATTGCAGCAGTGATCATTGAACCGGTTGCAGCAAGCATGGGCGTTGTCACACCAAAGGAAGGCTTCCTGCAGCAGCTTCGTGACCTGTGCACCCATTACGGCGCAGTTCTGATTTTTGACGAGTTTATTACCGGTTTCCGTTTGAGACTGGACGGTGCGCAGGGTTATTACGGTGTAAAACCGGATATGACACTGCTGGGCAGAATCATCGGTGCCGGTATGCCGATCGGTGCATACGGCGGCAAACGGGAGATCATGTCTCAGGTAGCGCCGCTTGGCCCTGTAATTCAGAACGGCACCCTCAGCGGCAACCCGATTGCTATGGCGGCCGGCATAGAGCAGCTGAAGCTGCTGAAAAAGCATCCGGACGTTTACGAGTATCTGGATGAAATGGGTGATTATCTCCGCAAGGGACTGCGGGAGCTGGTTAAGAACCGCAATATTGACGCAACGGTCAACGGAATCGGTTCTCTGTCCAGCATCTACTTTACGCCTGTTGCAGTAGAAGATTACGACGGTGCAAAGACAAGTGATCTGGCAAAATACAGCCGCTTCTTCTCCAATATGATGTACGAGGGAATCTATCTGGCACCATCCCAGTTTGATGCCATGTTCCTTTCCGCGGCGCATACAGAGCGGCACATCAATCAGTTCCTCGGCATGGCAGACGTTGCCTTTGCCGTACTGAGCAAAAATAAATAAGCAAAGCAAAGAGGCCTGCATTGCGCAGGCCTCTCTTATTTTCTCCGTGCTGTCGGAGTGCAAATTTAAAGTTTTGTCCACTTTTTCAAAAGTGGTGGGGTGAAGGGGTGAAACCCCTCTCGCGGCTCGCAAGCCGCGAAATTCCTGATGAGAAAGAAAACGCAGGAAGGGTGAATGGAACATCCCGGTGGGATGTTCCATAGGGAAACCCTCGTCGGGGGTTTCCCTTAAGTTGGTTAGCAGAGCAGGAAGAGTTTCTATCGGCAAAGCCGATCCGGGGAACCCCTTGATAGGG
>JAZUBL010000034.1:0-40141 GCA_045638545.1 Acutalibacteraceae bacterium
CATTTGCATGTATCATTGACGTATCCGGCGAAGTAAACGGCAGCAATAATCTGGTTGGTACAGGCCCATATCTGCTGGAGTCTGCTACAACTGATAAGGTTGTTGTAAAGGCAAACAAGAACTACTGGAACGGTACACCGAAGATCGGTACCATCAACGTTCATGGTTTCCTGGATGGCGATACCATGGCAATGGCACTGCAGAACAACGAGCTGGACGTTTGCGCAAACCTCAGCTACAATAATATGCAGCTGTTTAAGGACAACAGCGATTACGGAATCGACAGCGCATCTACATCCCGTTCTTACATGTTTATGTTCAACACCAAGGACGAGGCACTGCAGGATGTAAACGTTCGTAAAGCTGTAACAATGGCAATTGATAAGGCAAGCTTTGTAAATACACTGCTGAGCGGCTACGGTTCTGTTGCTGAACTGCTGTATCCGGCATCTTACACCTTTGGCGACAGCAAGCTGGATGGCCCGGACTATGATGTAGAAGCAGCAAAGCAGCTCCTTACAGATGCTGGCTGGACAGATACAGACGGTGACGGCTATGTAGATAAGAATGGCAAGATGTTCGAGATTAACTGGGTTACATACAGAAATCGCCAGGAACTGCCAATGATGGCAGAGTTTGCACAGGCATCCCTGAAGAACATCGGTATTAAGGTAAATATTAATGACAGCGAAGGCAACGTAAGCGTTGATCAGATCCCATCTGACTTTGGTGTATATGCATGGGCAATTGTAACTGCACCATATGCAGATACTGCAAGCTTCATGAACCAGTTCCTGACAGGTTATAACAACCACTGCGGCTGGTCCGGTCCAAACTTTGAGAAGTTCAAGGAACTCTATGACAAGCTCGTTCCAGAGACTGATCCGGAGAAGCGTGCACAGTACGGCATTGAAATGCAGCAGCTGATGATTGACGATGGCGTGCTCTGCGTTGTATCCCATAACGTAATGAATATCGTATCCCGCACAGCAAATGGTGTGAAGGGCCTGGCACCGCACCCATCCGACTACTACGAGATTACAGTGGATACTGATATTGCAAAGTAATTTTTAGTGAGTGAGTAACAGCAATGGCAAAGATATTGGAAGTGGAAAAACTGAATGTTACCTATAACGGTACGCCGATCCTGCAGGACTTCTCCATGGACCTGAACAAAGGGGAGATCCTTGGCATCGTTGGTGAATCGGGCAGCGGTAAAAGCACGCTGCTCAAAGCCATGATGGGACTTCTTGGCGATAATGGCCGCGTGGAGTCCGGCAGGCTGCAGTTTAATGGCACAGACCTGCTTCGTATTTCCAAAGAAGAAATGCGTAAGATCCGCGGCACAAAGATCGGTATGGTGTTTCAGAATCCTGGAATGTCTTTTAATCCGGTGCGGAAAATCGGCAAGCAGTTTCTGGAAGCCATGCGCAGCCACGGAAAAGTGGATCCAAAGCAGGCAACACGACAGATTCTGGATATCTTTGCAAAGCTGAGTTTACGAGATGGCGAGCGGATTTTACAAAGCTATCCGTTTGAGTTGTCCGGCGGTATGTGCCAGCGAGTGGCCATCGCATTGGCTATGGTGATGAATCCGGAGATTCTGCTGGCAGATGAACCTACCAGCGCCCTGGACGTAACAGTGCAGGCACAGTGCGTGAAAGAAATGATGGATCTGCGAGAGCAGCTCGGTACTACGGTTATTATTGTAACCCATAATATGGGCGTTGTTTCTTACATGGCAGATAAAATCGCTGTAATGTATGCCGGCAATCTGGTGGAATACGGCAGAAAGAAAGATGTGCTGCAGAATCCGCAGCATCCCTATACAAAGGCATTGATTAAAGCGATTCCTGTGATCGGCGGCGGTTCCCTGGCCGGTATTCCCGGCACACCGCCTGCTTTTGGAGAGATCCGGGAAGGATGCTCTTTTGCGCCGCGCTGTCCATCAGCAGGCAGAGACTGTACCTGTGATGCATGCCTTTCCAGAAAGCAGTATGAGCAGGAGCACTGGGCGCTGTGCCCATGCGGCTGCGGCAAGTAAGGAGGCAGCTTATGCATATATTAGAAGTGAAAGATCTGAAAAAGGTCTTTACCAAAAACAAAAGCGCCTTTGCAGCCGTAGATGGTGTCAGCTTTCATGTAGATAAAGGTGAGTGTGTTGGTCTGGTAGGAGAATCCGGCTGCGGTAAAAGTACCATTGCAAAGCTGGTAACACGTTTGCTGGACGCAAACGGCGGCCAGATTTTGCTGAACGGCAATGATATTACCAAAAGCAAAGGAAAGGCCCGCAGAGAGGCTTACAGAGATTTGCAGATGGTATTTCAGATGCCGACGGATTCTTTTAATCCGCGTATCAAACTTGGCAGCAGTATTGCAGAGATACTGGTGAACTTCGATACCCCACGGAAGGAAGCAAAGCAGCGGATGTTGGAATTGCTGGATACAGTTGGTCTGCAGAGAGAATATGCAGACCGTTATCCTCATCAGATCAGCGGCGGTGAATGCCAGAGAGCGGCAATTGCAAGAGCATTGGCGATCAATCCGAAGATTCTGATTTGTGATGAGGCGACCAGTGCGCTGGACGTTTCAGTGCAGGCGCAGATCGTTTCCCTGATTCAGGAACTGCAGAAGAAAATGGAAATGTCCTATCTGTTCATCAGTCACGATCTGGCACTGGTACAGAACATCTGCAGTCGTGTGCTGGTTATGCACCGCGGCGTCATTGTAGAAGCCGGTGAGACTAACGAAGTGATCTGCAATCCGAAGCATCCATACACAAAGCTGCTTCTGTCATCTGTCTTCCCGGTAGAACCGGACGATAACTGGCAGGTACCAAAGCTGGAGCAGCAGATTTACCCGGAAGGTGACGGCTGTAAATTCTGGGAGCGCTGCCCACATTGCACAGAGCGCTGCCGAAAAGAAAAACCAAAAAGCATCGCAATGAAACAGTGCCCTGATTGTTTGAAACATCATCACGAAGTTGCCTGTTTCCTGTATGGATAATAACGGAGAAGAGCGTTGTGCAGTACACAGCGCTTTTTTCTTTCAGAATCTGCATTTGTTTTCTTGCGTCTGCCTGAAAAATGTGGTAAAATGCAGGTAAATTTTACAGGAGAGGAAGCGGAACCCATGAATATATTACACTTGCGCTATGCGCTGGAAGTAGAAAAAACAGGTTCCATTACCAGTGCGGCAGATAATCTGTTTGTTGGTCAGCCGAACCTGAGCAAAGCAATCAAGGAACTGGAAACCTCTGTTGGCATTACAATCTTCAAACGAACCTCTAAAG
Organism: Acutalibacteraceae bacterium; assembly: GCA_045638545.1. Lineage (GTDB taxonomy): Bacteria > Bacillota > Clostridia > Oscillospirales > Acutalibacteraceae > UMGS1071. The sequence continues at coordinate 3,293 of JAZUBL010000034.1, forward strand.
GTATGATCCCAACAACAAAAGGCGGCGAGTTTTTAGCGCATGCCCAGAAAGTGATCCAGAAGATTGATGAATTGGATAATCTGTACAGTGTCGGTAAAGTAAAACGGCGTCTGTTTCGAATTTCAGTTCCCCGTGCTTCTTATATTTCTGCAGCGTTTACAGAATTTATTAAAAATCTGGATGATGCTCGCATGGATGTAAACTGCAAAGAAACCAACTCTATGGAAGCGATCAATAATATTGTGGAGCATGACGATAACCTTGCAATTATCCGATACCACACAGATTACGAAAAATACTTTCTGAATCTGCTGGAAGCAAAGAATATTCATCATCAGCTGCTGTGGGAGTTTACCTGCGTGCTGGCTATGTCCAAGCACCACCCGCTGGCAAAGAAGAAAAAAATCTGCTGTGATGATCTGGTTGATTATCCAATGCTGCTTCACGGCGATACGGCAATCCCTTCCATTTCCTATACGGATGCCCAGTCGGAGCTGATGGAAAAATCGGAAAAGAAGATTTTTCTTTACGAGCGCGGCAGCCAGATGGATCTTCTGCGGAACGTGCGTACTACCTATATGCTGGTGTCTCCAATTCCGGAGGAAATTCTCAAAACAAACGGACTGGTTCAGCGCCGATGCAGTGATCTGAAAGGCACCTATAAAGACGTGATCGTTTATCCGCAGAATTATAAACTGAAGCGTATGGACAAGGAGTTTATACAACAGGTTTGTGACATGAAGGATGCCCTTTCAAAAATTGAAATTTTATAAGCAGATGAAGTTCTGCAAATAAAAAACCCCCGACCAACCAGTCGGGGGTTTTTGTTTATTTAAGCAAGTGTATCATCAGCGGAAGCAATTTTCTGCTGTGCGTAGTGGGTATGCAGCAGGTGGTGTGCTTTTTCGCTCAATGGTTTGCCAAAGAATTTTTCATAAATTGCGATAATTTCCGGATTCTCGTGAGACTTGCGGAATGGGAGATTCTCGTCAATGGTGTAAAGTGCATCCTGGCGAAGTTCCTTCATCTTGAAGGTTGTATTCACAGGCTGACCGCCGCCGCCGATGCAGCCGCCAGGGCAGGCCATGATTTCGATGAAGGTGTAATCTGCAGTGCCGTCCTTGATCATCTGCATCAGTTTTTCAGCGTTCTTCAGACCGTGTGCAATCGCAACCTTAACGGATGTATCACCGAGGGCGATTTCTGCTTCACGAACGCCTTCATTGCCGCGGACTGCATGGAACTCCAGCTTACCCAGTGTTTCGCCTGTAACAACTTCTGCAACAGTACGAAGCGCAGCCTCCATAACGCCGCCGGTATTGCCGAAGATTGCACCAGCACCGGTGCCGAGACCCAGTGGACTGTCAAATTCGCTGTCCCTCATGTTGACAAAGTCAAGGCCTGCATATTTGATCATCTTAGCCAGTTCGCGTGTTGTGATAACGAGATCTACATCGCGGATACCGTCGTGCTCCATTTCAGGACGAGCTGCTTCAAATTTCTTTGCAACGCACGGCATTACAGAAACGGTAACGATGTCTTTTGGATCGATACCGGAAACTTCTGCATAGTAAGTCTTGGAAACAGCGCCGAACATCTGCTGCGGAGACTTTGCGGAGGACAGGTGATCCAGCAGATCGCTGTGATGCTTCTCGATATAGTTGATCCAGCCAGGACTGCAGGAAGTGATCATCGGCAGTTTACCGCCGTTCTGAATACGATCCAGCAGTTCATGACCTTCTTCCATAATGGTCAGGTCAGCGCTGAAGTTGGTATCGAATACTTTATCAAAGCCCAGCATTTTCAGCGCAGTTACCATTTTACCTGTTGCAATGCTGCCCTTTGCCATGCCGAATGCATCACCGATGGCAACACGAACAGCCGGTGCAACCTGCACGATTACATGCTTGCTGGTATCATGGATTGCATCCCATACTTTCTGGGTATCGTCCTTCTCAACGATAGAACCAACAGGACATACAGTGCTGCACTGGCCGCAAAGTACGCAGTCAGTCAGCTCAAATGGTTTTCTGAATGCTGTTGTAACAGCGAAGTTTTTGGAACGACCGGAATAGGTCAGCGCTGCAACACCCTGGTTTTCGAGACAGATACGAGCGCATCTGCCGCACTTGACGCATTTGGACATATCACGGATCAGGCTTGGATTGCCGTCCTGAATCGGAGTTGTGTCGAAATCGTGAAGCATATTTGGTTTTGTCAGATTAAAGCGGCTGCAGAGAGTCTGCAGTTCGCAGTTGCCGTTTCTTGGGCAGTTCAGGCAGTCCTGGTTATGGTTTGCAAGGATCATTTCCAGCACACCGACCTGCGCGTCATACACCTTTTGTGTGGTGGTAAAAACTTCCATTCCTTCCCAGCAAACGGTGGAGCAGGCAGCCAGTAGTTTTCTGCTGCCGGTAACTTCTACCATGCAGATTCTACAGTGAGCCTTGATCTCCTGGTCCGGGAAGTAACACAGGTGCGGAATATCGATGCCCAGCTGTTTTGCAGCGTCGATGATGCGTGTGCCGCTTTTTACCTGAAGAGGCAAATTGTTGATTTTAATATTGATCATTTCCATCTTATTTTACCTCCTCTTTTACTGCAAAAACTTCAGGGAATACTTTCATTGCAGTGCACAGTGCATTCTGGGAGCTTTCTCCCAGGCCGCAGAGAGATGCCTGCTGCATGATCATGATGATCTTTTTCATGGTTTTCAGATCTTCCTCGGTATGGGTGCCAGCAGCAACTTTACCAAGGAGATATTTCATCTGCTTGTTGCCCTGACGGCATGGTGTACACTGGCCGCAGCTCTCGTGGGAGAAGAATGCCTGTGTAGTTGTAAGGAAATCGAGAACGGAGGTTCTTGTATCCATAACCATGATTGCACCGGAGCCAACAGTCAGGTTAGCTGCACGGAGATCTTCATAGGTAAATGGAGTATCCAGCTTATCAGGGCCGCAGATCTTGCCGGATGCGCCGCCGATCTGGATCAGCTGAATATCACGGTCATCTACAATACCGCCTGCCAGGTCATAAATGATCTCGCGGAGGGTAGTGCCGAATGGAATCTCAAATGCGCCAGGGTTCTTGACATTGCCTGCTACGCTGACCATCTTTGTGCCTGGGGAACCTTCGGTGCCGTAGGTGTTGTAAACGTGCTCGTCGTCCATCAGGATGGATGGAACGAGGCAAAGGCTTTCTACATTCTGAACACAGGTTGGCAGGTTGTAAAGACCGCATTGCTTGATGAACGGCGGCTTCTTTCTTGGACGGCCTGCTTTGCCTTCAATAGATTCAACCAGCGCTGTACCCTCGCCGCAAACGTATGCGCCTGCGCCGGACTGGAGGTGCAATTTATAATTGAAACCCTCTACGCCGAGAATGTTCTCTCCAAGGTATCCCTTTTCTTCTGCCTGTGCAATGGCATTGAGCAGGCGAGGGCGAAGATGTGTATACTCTTCGCGCATATAGATGTAGCCGTTCTGTGCGCCAACTGCATAGCCAGCAATGATCATTGCTTCTACCAGACGGAATGGATCATTTTCGATGAGTGTTCTGTCTTTAAAAGTGCATGGTTCGCCTTCGTCAGCGTTGCACACAACAACCTTATTTGGGTTGGCAACTTCTCTTGCCTGGTGCCATTTTTTGCCCATGTCATAAGCTGCACCGCCGCGACCCTTAACGCCGCATTCTGCAATGCGGTCTGCAATTGCCGGCTGCTCCATGGTAACAGCGCGCTTTAATGCTGCAAAGCCGCCGATGCTCTCGTAAGAGTCGATGGACATGATATCATATTTACCAAAGTTTTTAGTCATGAATTGAATTGCTTTACTCACTTTATGGCACCTCCTTACTGTAAATTGTTAAGAACATCTGCTACTTTTTCTTTAGAGGTCAGATGGCCGTATACAACACCATTAATGCGTACTGCCGGTGCAACGTCGCAGGCACCAAAGCAGGCAACTTCTTCAATGATAAATTTACCGTCTGCTGTTGCTTCATTCAGGCCAACGCCCAGCAGATCCTGCAGATTTGCCATGAGGCTGTTGCTGTCGTTTACCTTGCAGACAATACTGGAACATACCTGAATCGGGAACTTTGCTCTTGGTTTGTCATGCAGGGAAGCAAAGAAGGAAATTACATCATAAACCTGCGTTGGTTTTACGTTCATTTTTTCTGCAACATAATAAGCAGCTGGTTCGGAAATATATTTTTCATCAACGGAGTTCTGAACCTCCAGAAGAATCTCTAACATTTTTGGAGAAGGATCATCGTAAGATGCGATGATCTTATCGATACATTCTTTGCATTCTGCAGACAAAGATTGTGTTTTATTAAAAGCCATTGTGATACCTGCTTTCTCTTTTGATTTAGAAAGGAATCATGGTGACATAATTCACCATTTTATAAGGATATACTATCTATAGATTAACAAATATACGAGCATGGGTCAATGATTTTTTAGTGGTATTTAGATGAAGTGTGATTATGTCACAGTTTGAGAACTGTCTGATTGTATATTTTTACATAAAGAAAAGCCCCAGATAGCTCCGGGGCCTGAAAAGCGCAGAATAAAATTATTTTGCCAGCTTGTGTGCCTTGATCTCTTCAAAGAACATGTTGAACAGGAAGATCTTTACGTTTGCCAGAATTGTAGCCTGGTCTTCTTTGTTCAGTGTTGTGAAGATACCCATTCTTGCATGGCCTTCCCAGCAGCACTTGCAGCCGGACTTACAGCAGGATGGAATCAGCATGTTGATCTGGCTTGCGTTCTCGAAGTGCTCATAGAGCTCGCCGATTGTTACCTTGTTGTTGTTTGCAGCGTTCAGCAGATCAACAACAGCCAGGATCAGGTTCTTTTCGTGTGGATCGAGCTCTGCCCAGATTACATCCAGCTGAGTTTCGATTCTTGGGTTGTTAACGATTTTCTTTTCCATCTGAGAGAAAAAATTCATAGTGGCCACTCCTCTAAAATTAAGATAATTCACCTATATAAGACATTATACTGGAAAAATCAAGAAAAATCAACGTGGAATTGTTGTTTTTTAGCAGAAGTTGCAATTTTTTTTATAATTATTTTACCAGAATCAATTTTTTTATATTTATCAAAAACGCAAAATATGCTATGATAAAACTACAAGCTGGGAGTTCCCGGACAGGAGGATACGACGTATGGAAAAAGCAAAAGTTTATTTTACAGATCTGCGCACAGAGTCTATGGGAAGAAGTCTGCTGCAGAAGCTGGAAGACCTGATCAAAGCGGCTGGTATTGACCAGATCGATTTTAAAGATAAGTACACTGCAATCAAACTGCATTTTGGTGAGCCGGGCAACCTGGCATTTCTCCGTCCAAACTATGCGAAAGTTGTTGCAGACGTTGTAAAGGAACTGGGCGGCAAGCCGTTCCTGACAGACTGCAATACATTATATATCGGCGGCAGAAAAAATGCGCTGGACCACATGGAGTCTGCTTACCTGAATGGTTTCTCTCCATTCTCTACCGGCTGTCATGTCATTATTGCAGACGGCCTGAAAGGCACGGATGAAGCGCTTGTTCCTGTAGAAGGCGGCGAGTACGTGAAAGAGGCGAAAATCGGCAGAGCAGTAATGGATGCGGATGTGTTTATTTCCCTCAACCACTTTAAAGGCCATGAGATGGCAGGTTTTGGCGGTGCACTGAAAAATATCGGTATGGGCTGTGGTTCCCGCGGCGGCAAAATGGAAATGCACAGTGCCGGCAAGCCTGTAGTGAATGAAGAAAAGTGTGTAGGCTGCGGCAGATGCACCAAGATCTGCGCACATAGTGCAGCAATTGTGGAAAACCGCAAAGCACGAATCGATCACGATAAGTGCCTGGGCTGCGGCAGATGCATCGGTGTTTGCCCAACAGACGCCGTTTGTGCTGTATACGATATCACCAACACTGTGATGAACAAGAAAATCGCAGAGTACTCCAAAGCTGTACTGGAAGGCAGACCACATTTCCACATCAGCCTTGTGATTGACGTTTCTCCGTTCTGCGACTGCCACGGTGAAAATGATGCGGCGATCGTACCGGATGTTGGTATGTTTGCATCCTTTGACCCGGTTGCACTTGACGTTGCCTGCGCAGATGCGGTAAACCGTCAGCCTGCAATTAAAAACAGTCTGCTTGGTGAGCACTGCCACGAATGTGAAGACCACTTTACAGCCATCGGCCCTACAACCGACTGGCGCAGCGCTGTGATTCATGCAGAAAAACTTGGCATTGGCACACAGGAATACGAACTGATCACCATTAAATAACGATTATTATAATGAAAACAGCCGGGGAAAACACCTCGGCTGTTTCTTCGTCTATGCAGTTAATCCCATGCTTCGCCGCACATGGCAGCGCCCAGCTCGTATGCCTGCTGTTTCTCTTTTGGAAACTCCGTTTCGCGACGTTCTTTTTTAGCAGCCGGATCAAACATGGTCCAGTTATATCTGTCGTAATCATGAACCTGCAATGTGCTGCCGCTGATCATAATTTTTGTTGGGCCTACAAAGTTCTGGAAGGTAGTCTGATATCGCTGCAGCATCTGAGTATAACCAAATTGCTCGTACATTTCTTCCGCTACGTTGCTGGTCATCAGGAGAAGAACCGGAATCTTGCGGTCATTGTAGCTGCCGATTTCTGTTTTATAAGTGATGTACTGGAAAATCAGGCGCTCGTACAATGCACGGAAACCAGCGCTGCAGTCACCCAGATAGTTTGGGCTGCCAATAATGAGGCCGTCTGCATTGCGGATAGCTTCCAGTACCGGTGCAAGGCCGTCGTGATAGATGCATTTGCCCAGATTTGCCGGCAGTTTGCAGGCAAAACAGGAAGCACAGCCGGTGAATTTTTCCAGTTTGTAAAGGTCAATGACCTGTACTTCTGCGCCGGCTGATTCCGCACCTTTTGCGGCTTCCCGAACCAGGATGCCGGTATTCCATTCTGTGCGTGGGCTGGTGTTGATTGCAACGATTTTTTTCATGATTCTGCCTCCTTTGATATGTACAGCTGTTTTTTATTTAAAATTTCCGCAGGGAAAATCATTGGTACCATAAATTCTACAAAAGCTTCGATCGAAATTTTCGGATCAGCGATCCATCTGGAAACAGAAGCCAGAATGCCGGCCAGTAAAAACTCAATCAGAAGATCAGTGTGATAATCATCCAATATACCGAACAGCACAACGTAGCGCTTCAGCAACGGCAGCAGCAGTTCTTTGAACTTTGTACTGAACTGCGGATCACCGTGGTCACTGAACAGTACACTGGAGTACTTATAATGCGTCTGCATTAATTGTGCGATCATTCCCATCTGCTGCGAAATATCAAACGTTTCCGAATTCTGCATACAGTCACGGATCACCGCGGCAATGTTCTGCAGCAATTCTTCTTCAATCTGCCAGAGAAGATCATATGCATCTTTGTAATACAGATAAAAAGTTCCCCGGTTATATCCGGCCAGATCGGTGATTTCTTTGATGGAGATTTTTTCAATGGGTTTCTGGCTGTAAAGCTGCCAGAAAGCATCCCGCAGATTTGCTTTGGTCTGCGCTGTAATTTGCGGCTGTTTTTTCACAGGAACACCACCTTTTTCTGCATTTATCATAACACAACAACGTGTTGTATTCAAGTTTTCAACACTTCGGCAGAAACTGTTGATTGATGGTGTGAATTTCCTGCAGTATACTGAAAATAATAGGATAATTGGGTGAGGTGTACAAAATGGCATACATTGAATTCAATCATATCAGCAAAGTGTACCAAACAGGTGAAACGGCCATCAAAGCGCTGGATGACGCCAGTTTTTCAGTGGAAAAAGGAGAGCTGGCGGTAATCCTTGGTTCCTCCGGTGCAGGTAAAACAACGGCGCTGAATATTATCGGCGGCATGGACGTACCGACATCCGGTGAGCTGATCGTAGACGGCAGCAACGTGACGAAATATAAAAAGAAAGAGTTGGTGGCGTATCGCCGCACCGATATTGGGTTTGTGTTTCAGTTTTATAATCTGGTGCCAAACCTGACGGCACTGGAGAATGTAGAGCTTGCAGCACAAACCAGTAAAAATGCGCTGAATGCTTCGGAGGTGCTGGACAAAGTAGGCCTGCGCGACAGAAAGAAAAATTTTCCGGCGCAGCTTTCTGGCGGTGAACAGCAGCGTGTTTCTATTGCACGTGCTTTTGCCAAAAACCCGAAGCTGCTGCTCTGTGACGAACCAACCGGTGCGCTGGACTACGATACCGGTAAACAGATCCTCCAGCTGCTGCAGGATACCTGCCGCAAAGAAGGCATTACTGTTCTGCTGATTACCCACAACTCGGCAATTGCCCCAATGGCAGATAAAGTGATCCGGTTCCGAAGCGGCAAAGTAATCTCTCAGGAAGTAAACGAACATCCAACGCCGATTGCAGAGATTGAGTGGTGATGACTGATGGGTGCATATAGAAAAGATATCTGGAGAACGCTACGGAAAGGAAAACGAAGGTTTTTTTCCATCATGCTGATTACGGCCCTCGGCGTTATGATGCTGACGGGATTGCGAGCGGCCTGCACCGACCTTCGCCATTCAGCGGATGCTTTTTATGACCAGCAGAATCTTTTCGACGTTTCCGTAATGTCTACCCTTGGCATGACGGAAAGCGACGTGGAGGCACTGCAGAAAGTAGAAGGTATTCTGGCGGCTGAGGGCGGTTACAGTGAAACGGTCCGCACAGAAGTTGAGGGCAAAGAGCAGAGTGCAGCAGTAAAAACCTTTACACCGGACGGCATGAATGTGCCGTATGTATTGGAAGGTGCTCTGCCGGTAAAGAAAAATGAAATTGCTGTTACAAAGAAATATGTCAACGAAACAGGCAAAACCATTGGTGATACGGTAACGATCCGGGAAGAATTTGATCCGGATCTGGAAGATGAAACGGCGAACTTTCCAAATACGGAGTTTGTTATTTCTGCTGTTGTAACAGATGTAATGGATATCAACAGTACAGAAGGCGCGGCTTCTTTCCGCTCTACTGCCACAACAGATCACATCTTCTTTGTAACACCGGAAGCGGTGGACAGCGAAATTTACACAGCTGTCTATCTGACTGTCTCAGATGCAGCACCGATGCTGTGCTACTCTGACAGCTACGAGGAAAAAATCGATGCTGTGATCCATACCATCGAAACAGAAGTTATGGAGGAGCGAAAGCAGGCACGTTATGATGAAGTAACAGGCGATGCAAAAGCAAAACTGACCGATGCGGAAAAAGAGCTGGCTGACGGTGAAAAGGAAGCCAGAGCAGAACTGCAGAAAGCGCGGGATCAGCTGGATGATGCAAAGCAGCAGATCATAGACGGTAAAGCGGAACTGCAGCGCAATCGTGTTACCTTCCAGACAGAAAAAATCAATGGTCTGCAGCAGCTGCAGGATGCAAAACAACAGCTGGATGACGGCGAGGCAGAACTGAACCGACAGGAAGCTGTTCTGCTGGATGGTCTTGCAGCATATGAAGCATCTTACCCGGATGCGATTGGGCAGATCGAAGCAGGCGAAGCACAGCTGGCTGCAGAAAAACAGGCGGCAGCACAGCAGTTTGCAGCAGCAGAACAACAGCTGGCAGATGGCAAAGCACAGCTCGACGGCACAAAAGCACAGCTGGATGCTGGACAGGCTCAGCTTGACCAGGCTAAGCAGCAGCTTGATGCAGCACAGGCACAGCTGGATGCAGAGCGGACGCAGTTGGAAGCAAACCAGGTTTATCTCCCGCCGGAGCAATATGCACAGGCAATGGAGATGATCCGGCAGAATCAGCTGGTGCTTACCCAAAGCTATGAACAGCTTGCGGCAGAACAGGCGGCAATGGATGGCTACATGGCGGCTTATCAGGCAGGGCTGAATGAATATAACGCGAATTATCAGTCTTATCTGGATGGAAAGGCTTATGCAGAAGCGGAGTTTGCAAAAGCGGAACGGCAGCTTGCAGACGGCAGAAACCAGCTGACAGAAGCAAAAGCACAGTTGGATGTGGGTTTGGCAGCGATTGCGCAGGCGAAGCAGGAACTGGCAGCAGGCAAAGCAGAACTGCAGACCCAGTGGAACAGCTATGATGTGCAGATTGCAGAAGCAGAACGCCAGATGGCTGATGCAGAACAGCAGCTGATCGACGCAGAGCGTGAAATTGCCGAAGGTGAAAAAGATTACGCCGAAGGCAAAGCAGAGGCAGAAAAAGAACTTGCCGATGCCAGAAAGCAGATTGATGACGGCTGGAAAGAACTGGAAGACATTGATGTGCAGTGGTATGTGCAGGATCGAAACTCCCTCGGCAGTTACAGCGGTGTTCGCAGTGATGCCGGTTCGATTGAAGCCATTGGTACGGTGTTCCCATTTATTTTCCTGCCGGTTGCAATTCTGATCAGCCTTACCACCCTGACAAGAATGGTAGAAGAAGATCGCGGTCTGATCGGTACCTACAAGGCCCTTGGTTTTACAGACAGAGAGATTCGGCGTAAGTACCTGATCTATGCAGCGGCAGCCTGCCTGTTCGGTGGTATTCTTGGTGATCTGGGCGGTTTTATTCTCCTACCAAAGATCATTCAGATCGTATTCGGTGTTATGTATCAGCTGCCGATTTTTGTACTGACGTTCGATTTCCTTTATGGCATTGGCGGTGTGCTGTTATTTGTTCTTGGTATTGTAGGTGCAACGTTCATTTCCTGCGAGGCAGAACTGAAGCATATGCCGGCAGTGCTGATGCGGCCGAAAGCACCGCGGGCAGGCTCCAGAGTATTCCTGGAATACATCGGCCCTCTTTGGAAGCATCTTTCCTTTTTAAATAAGGTAACAGCCCGCAATCTGTTCCGCTACAAAAAGCGTCTGTTCATGACGATCATCGGCATTGCCGGCTGTACAGCGTTGGTGCTGTGCGGCTTTATTATCAAAGACTCCGTAACAGACCTGATGCCGGCCCAGTATGAGCGTGTTTATCAGTATGATCTGATGGCTGTGGCGGATGATAATGATAAACTCCTTTCCTATATAAATGAAGAAGAACAAGTTTCTGATTACCGCAATCTGCAGATCAGTTCTGTAGAGCTGATCAATGAAGAAGGTCACAAAGAAACGGTGCAGCTGTTTGTGGTGCCGGACGGCATGACCATGGAAGGCTACGTCCATCTGGCAGATACAGAGACAGATGAACTTCTTACGCTGGATGATAACAGCGCTGTAGTAACGCTGAATGTTTCCCGTGTTATGAATTTCGGCGCCGGTGATACCATCTCCATGCAGACCATGAAGCTGGAGCAGGGAGAGATTCAGGTAAAGGCGCTGATGAAGAACTACATGGGCAATATGGTCTTCATGACGGAAACCTATTACAAAACCATGTTCAGTGATTACGGGCCAAACGGTATTCTGGCAAATCTCAGTGAAGACTGTGCAGACCATGCGCTGTTTGCAGATGAACTGGGACAGAAAGATGGTCTGTTGTCTTCCCTCAGCACAGAAGTGCTGAAAGAGGAATTTGCAACTGCTTTCTCTCTCATCAACATGGTAGTATATCTGATTATCGCCATGGCTGCAGGTTTGGCATTTCTGGTATTGTTTACCCTGTCCACAACGAATATTTCGGAACGCAGCAGAGAACTGGCAACCATCAAGGTTCTTGGTTTTTTTGACCGCGAAGTGCATATGTATGTGAACAAGGAAACATTGATCCTGACCGGTATCGGTATTGCGGCTGGTCTGCCGCTTGGCTATATCCTCGGCAGCCTGCTGACAGTTGTGCTGAATATGCCGAATATTCACTTTGCAACGACAGTGAGCCCGTGGAGCTTCCTGATTTCGGCGGCGATTTCCTTTGCATTCGCCATCGGTGTCAACCTGATAACCGATCGTGTACTGGATAAGATCGACCCAGTGGAAGCGCTGAAGAGCATAGAATAAAGAAAAAGAACTCCTGTATCGTTGATCGATGCGGGAGTTTTTCTATGCAGATAAAAAAGCTGATGCGTTTGGCATCAGCTTTTTCAGCTTCCGTAATCTTCCAGAATGCGGCGCAGGTCCGCTTTGCTGCCGGCAGGGATTCCGGCAGTCAGAGCAGTCTGGTCATCCTGTGGCAGAGCGGTCACTTCTACATCCAGGATTTCGATCGGATCTTCTGCGGAATCTGCAAAGACACCGATCCTGCCGTTGAAGGTTTTTACGGTGTAAGTTTGCGTATCTGCAGCAGATTCGGTCGAATTGTCGGAATCCGGGGAGGTTTCAGCGGCTTCTGTGGTGACAGAAGCCGGATTTTCCATGTTTTCTTGACTTGCTAAAGAATTTGCGGTAGAATAGTTTAGATTACTATGTGGTTCTGAGGCGGGAGCTGTTACAGCACCGCGGTTCTCCTGCGGTATTTCGCGTCCGGTCAGAAAGAACACGGCTGCGGCAGCTGCAGCGAGCACTGCAAATGCAAGGATAACAGACAGGATGGTATGTGTCTTCATAATCATCAACTCCGTTTATTGGTAACCACAGTATTCTCTTTGTTTTATGAAATTATTCACCGTTCTGTGCTGTTTTGAGTAAAGAAAGGGAAGAATAAAATTCATAAAGCAGACGTATTTTCTTCACACTCCAGTTTGAGTGAAAGACTATACTGAGGATTAAGTAAAAACGGCAATATGCTTACAACTTAGAATTAAATTCGAGGTGAACAGATTGAGCAATCGCGAAAACAAAGGAAGCAAGAAAACGCCGGGTAAATACCGCGGCAATAACACTGCGGCCGGTACGGTAGGCTCATTGGGTAAAATGTTCGGCCGAACGTTCCTGACGATTCTGGTAGCAGTGCTTACAGCGCTGGGGGCGCTGGGCGTTGGCCTGTTGGTGTATATCAACTCTTACTCCAACGAAGCGCTGGACATTGACCTGCACAACCTGAAGCTGAGCTACACCAGTTTCATCTACACAACAGATGCAAACGGTAAAGTGAAGAAGTCTCAGACACTGTACGGCGGTGACAACAACCGTATCTGGGTTGACTATGAGAAAATTCCACAGACCATGAAGGATGCGATGATCGCCATCGAAGATAAGCGATTCTATGAGCACAATGGTGTTGACTGGACAAGAACACTGGGTGCTGTGGCTGCGCTGACCTCCGACTCCGGCGGCTTTGGTGGTTCCACCATCACACAGCAGCTCATTAAGAACCTGACCGGTGATAATCAGGTATCTATCAACCGTAAGGTAAAGGAAATTTTCCGTGCGCAGAACCTGGAAAAGCAGTACTCCAAGGACGAGATCCTGGAGGCTTACCTGCACGTTGTTAACTTCGGTGCAGGCACCAAGGGTGTTCAGGCTGCTGCAAACCTGTACTTCAATAAGAATATCGATAAGTGTGACGTAGCGGAGTGTGCTGCAATTGCAGGTATCACACAGAACCCATACGCATATAATCCTCTGGTATTCCCTGAGAAGAACAAGGAACGTCAGCAGACTGTTATCCAGGCAATGTATGATCAGGAAAAAATCACCAAGGAAGAATATGACAAGGCCATGAAGAAGTCTGAAAAGATGAAGTTCTATGGCAAAATCAACGGCCAGGAAGTTGGCGAGACAGCGATCTTCAACTGGTACACAGAAGCGCTGATCGATGACGTTATGGAAGACCTGATGGAACTCTATAACTGCAGCATCGAAGAAGCTTCCAACATGATCTACTACAACGGTCTGAGAATCTACTCTGCAGAAGACGTAGCACTGCAGAAGCAGGCAGAAAAGATCTTTAAGAACAGTGAGATCTTTGACTATGACCCTGATCTGGAAGCAGGTTTCTACATGATGGACTATGACGGCCGCGCACTGGCAATCATCGGCAGCAGCCAGCCTAAGACCGGTAACCGCTGGATGAGTAACGCAACAGATGCACTTCGTCAGGTTGGTTCCACCATGAAGCCAATCTCCGTATATGCTCCGGCAATGGAATACGGCTATATCGGTTACAGCACAACACTGTCTGACGATCCGATCCCGAACTATTTCGGTGATGGCTCCCCAGGTCCAAACAACTGGTACTCCGGCAGCCGCGGCAACATGCCTGTTACAAAGGCGCTGGAAATCTCTGCAAACCGTCCGGCTGCAAACCTGTGTAAGACAATTACACCACAGCTCAGCTACAAGTTTATGACAGAGAATCTTCATGTTAAGAACCTGATCGAAGATGACGCAGCTTCTATTGCAGCGATGTCCCTCGGCGGTATGTCCCAGGGTCTGACTGTACAGGAAATGACAGCGGCGTTCCAGATCTTCGGCAACGGCGGCGTATTTAACGACCCATACACCTACTACTATGTAGAAGACCACAATGGCAACGTAATTCTTGATAACCGCAACAAGGAAGGCGAGCAGGCAGTTTCCGCAGGTGTTGCACAGGTTATGAACAAGATCCTCCAGCTGCCAATTTACGGCGGTGAAGGTACTGGTACAGACGCTGGTATTTACGGCTGGACTGTATACGGTAAGACCGGTACAACAGACAGCAACAAGGATAGCTGGTTTGTTGGCGGTACTCCATACGCAGTAGCGGGTATCTGGACCGGTTACTCCGAACCAAGTGAAATTTATTCCTACACATCCCTCAATGCAGCAAAGACACTCTGGCGCCAGGTTATGACTTACTACCTGGAAGATAAGGAATCTAAGGGCTTTGATTACAGTGCGATCACAGAAACATATCTGTGCCGCAGCACCGGTAAAATTGCAGGTTCCGATTGCAGCAGTGAGCTTGGCTGGGTAGGTACAGATCGTCTGGAAGATTACTGTAACGGTGAGCATACACTGTATCGCGGCGATAAGGAAGACGATGAAGAAGAGGATGAATCCAGCACAGCAAGCGAGGAAGAAACAACTTCTTCCGAGGAAACATCTTCCGAAACAACATCTTCTGAAACAACATCCTCCGAAACCAGCTCCACAACACCGGAACCTCCGGTAAGCTCTACGACTCCAGAGCCTCCGGTAAGCTCCACAACACCGGAACCTCCTGTATCCAGTGATCCGGTAGTGGTTGAACCAACACCATCCGGCAGCGATGCAGCAACAGCATCTGAGGAAGCAGCATAATTTATACAAAGAAGAAAGCAGCCAACGGGTAATTCCGCTGGCTGCTTTTTTCTTTCTGTCAGAAAGTTTTTTTATTTAATTCTGCAAAAATAATGAAAAAAGTTGCAAAAAAAAGGTTGCGAAAACAGAAAAAACATGATAAACTGTGTTCTATAACAATACAATAGTACATGGGTGGTGGACAATGAATCGGTCAAAGTTCTTATTGGTAGACAGCAGCGCACTGCCGCTGGTCTTCTCCAAAGTGATCGAAGCGAAAGAATATCTCCGAACTTCCCAGGCTTCCAGCACAGCAGAAGCTGTTCGTATGGCAGGGATTTCGAGAAGTGTTTTTTATAAATATAAAGATTCCGTTTACCCTTATGAGGAGCGTTCGCCTGAAAGTATTGTGACAGTGCAGGTAGTTCTCAATGACAAGCCGGGAGTTCTCATGGCTGTTCTTTCTGAATTCTACAGTGCCGGCGCAAATATCCTGACAATCAATCAGAATATCCCGGTAAAGGGAAAGGCTGTTGTTTCCATCTCTGCCCGTATTGACCATATGCAGGTATCGCTGGCCGGCTTGAAACAGCGGCTGATGGTTGTGGATGGTGTGAAAACCATTGAGGAAATTGCAGGCGAATAAGTCCATTGAAAATTAATCGAAGAGGTGTAACATAAATGAACGTAGCAATCATGGGTCACGGTGTAGTTGGTTCCGGTGTTGCAGAAATTCTGTATTCTAATCCGGAAACAATTGCAAACCGTGTAAAAGAAGAGATTGTTGTAAAACGTATTCTGGATCTGAGAGAGTTTCCGGATAGCCCATATGCAGATCGCTTTACAAAAGATTTTGAAGAAATTCTTGCAGACGACAGCATTAAAGTTGTTGCAGAAGTAATGGGTGGCGTAAACCCTGCGTATGATTTCGTAAAGCGTTGTCTGCTGGCAGGCAAAAGCGTTGTTACCTCCAATAAAGAGCTGGTTGCAGCAAAGGGTGCAGAGCTTCTGAAAATTGCAGAAGAGCACAATGCAAACTTTATGTTTGAGGCAAGCGTAGGCGGCGGTATTCCGATCATCCGTCCACTGCACCAGTGTCTGGCAGCAAATAATATTCTCAGCGTTGCAGGTATCCTCAACGGTACCACAAACTTCATCCTCACAAAGATGATCGAAGACAACATGAGTTTTGAAGATGCACTGGCACTGGCACAGAAACTGGGTTACGCAGAGCGCGATCCTTCTGCTGACGTTGGCGGCCACGATGCAAGCCGCAAAATCTGTATTCTGGCAGCGCTGGCATTTGGCAAGCACGTATATCCGGATCAGGTACATACAGAAGGCATTACAGATATCACACTGGCAGACGTTGCATATGCACAGACATGGGGCGGCGTGATCAAGCTGATCGGCCAGGTAAAGATGCTGGATGACGGCAGAATTTCCATCATCGTATGTCCAATGCTGCTGAAGAAGTCCTGTCAGCTCTCCACCATTGATGATGTATTTAACGGCATCATGGTAAAGGGCAGCTTCACAGATGACGTGATGTTCTACGGCAAGGGTGCAGGTAAGCTGCCAACAGCAAGTGCTGTAGTTGCAGATATGATGGACTGCGTAAAACACGTAGATTCCAGAAAGTACCTGTTCTGGGAAGACTGCCATGACGAATCCTATGTACAGGATTACATGGACAGCTCCGTATGCATGTATGTTCGTGTGGAAAAGGGCTGCAAGCACTGTGTACAGAACGTATTCGGTGATGTTGAAGTGCTTCTCCGCGAAGATGCACCGGCAGAAGAATTTGCATTCCTTACACCTAGAATGACAGAAAAAGAAGTTCGCGCAAAGCTGGCTGAACTGGCAGAGAACGGTGTAGAAATCAAGACAACCATCCGTATCGGCGAAATTTAATGCGCCTTATGGATACTGATAGATAAGAGGCTGATTAGTTATGATCAAAATTCGCGTCCCGGCAACAAGTGCCAACTTAGGTTCCGGCTTTGATGCACTGGGATTAGCCCTGACTCTTTATAACAGAGTCTGGATGGAGGAAGCTGACAGAATCGACATTACATCCAAGGATAACATGAAGATTCCGACAGATGAGAACAACTTAATTTACTGGGCAGCAAAACGCCTCTACGAAGAGTGCGGCAAAAAACTGCCTGGCCTGAAAATTATTCAGGAAAATAACATTCCAATGGCAAGTGGCCTGGGCAGCAGTTCGGCCTGTATCGTAGCAGGTCTTGTCGGTGCAAACCGTCTGATTGGCAGCCCGATGAGTCAGAATGACCTGATCAACCTGGCAACTGCAATTGAAGGCCACCCGGATAATACCACACCGGCTATCTCCGGCGGTCTTGTAACATCTGCCATTGAAGGCGATCGTGTTTACAGTGTCAGTGTACCGGTTTCCGATAAGATTCGCTTTGCGGCATTTCACCCGCCGTTTGAGCTGAAAACAGAAGAGGCTCGTTCTGTGCTGCCGAACAGCTATAACAGACAGGATGCGGTTTATAACCTGTCTCGTTCTGCACTGATGACAGCATCTCTGTTCTCCGGCGCAGTGGAAAATCTTCGTGTGGCTGTACAGGATAAAATCCATCAGCCATACCGTCTTGGCCTGATCAAGGACGGCGATACAGTATTCCGCCTCAGTTATGAACTGGGTTCTCTGGGTACTTATATCAGCGGTGCTGGCCCAACAATTATTGCACTGATTGAAAGTGATTCTGTAGAAAACTTTACAAAGCACGCAATCAAAAACCTGGAAACCAAAGGTATCACAGGCTGGCAGCTAAGTATTCTGGATGCTGACGCAGAAGGCGCAACAGTATCTATTGCATAAATAAAGAAAAATATCATATTAATGGAGGGATAAGAATGGCTCTTATTGTACAAAAATTTGGCGGCAGCTCCGTAGCGAACACAGAGCGTATGTTCAACGTTGCAGATATCGTAACAAAGACTTATGATGCAGGTAATGACGTTGTTGTTGTTGTTTCCGCACAGGGCGACACAACAGACGAATTTATCGAAAAGGCAACTGCTATCAATCCAAACGCTTCCAAGCGTGAGATGGATATGCTTCTGTCTGCTGGTGAGCAGATTTCTGCTTCTCTGCTGGCAATGGCAATTGAAAAGCTGGGCTACCCGGTAGTTTCTCTGCTGGGCTGGCAGGCAGGTTTCCACACAAGTTCTGCTTACGGTTCCGCAAGAATCAAGCGTGTTGTTCCGGACAGAATTCAGAAGGAAATTGACAAGAAGAATATCGTTATCGTAACCGGTTTCCAGGGTACAAACAAGTATGACGATATGACAACACTGGGCCGCGGCGGTTCTGACACAAGTGCAGTAGCAATTGCAGTTTCTATGAGCGCGGACCTGTGCCAGATCTACACAGACGTAGACGGCGTTTACACAGCAGACCCAAGAAAGGTACCTGGCGCAAAGAAGCTGGATGTGATCTCCTATGATGAGATGCTGGAGCTGGCAACTATGGGTGCACAGGTTCTCAATAACCGTTCTGTTGAAATGGCAAAAAAATACGGCGTACAGCTTGAAGTAATTTCCAGCCTGACAAGACAGCCAGGCACCATTGTGAAGGAGGAAGCAAAAATGGAAAAAATGTTGATTAGCGGTGTAGCAAAGGATAATGATGTTGCGAGAATTTCTATCATCGGTGTACCGGATAAGCCAGGCCTGGCATTCAAGATCTTCTCCAAGCTGGCAGCAAGAAAAGTGAACGTTGATATCATTCTTCAGTCCGTTGGCAGAGACAACACAAAGGACATCGCATTCACCGTACCGCAGAATATGCTGGCAGAAGCAATGGCTGCTGTAGAAGAGTATGCAGAAGTAATCGGCGCACAGAAGGTTGTTTCTGACGTTGACGTTTGCAAGGTATCCATCGTTGGTGCAGGTATGGAAACACACCCAGGCGTAGCAGCAAAGATGTTCGAGGCACTCTTCGAGGCTAACATCAACATCCAGATGATCTCCACAAGCGAAATCAAGATCTCTGTTCTGCTGGCGAAGGAAGATGCTGATACAGCTGTAACAGCAATCCACAACAAGTTCTTCAACAATAACAACGACTAATTTCTAATCGTGTTTCAATAAAAAAGAACCGCTCCCTGCTTGGGAATGCGGTTCTTTTTCTTTTCATCGGCTTTGCCGGAAAGATCACTTTGTGTTAAAATAAGGGGAAGAAAGGGGCAATCAACATGGAACGATTGAGTTATGATTTTTTTCACCGGGATTGCAGGGAAGTTGCGCCGGAGCTGGTGGGAAAATATCTGGTGCACAAAACAGCGGAAGGGGAACTGCGGCTGCAGATTTCCGAAACAGAAGCGTATTACGGTGAAGAGGATACAGCCTGCCATGCCCATAAAGGCCGAACGAAGCGCACAGAGGTCCTTTATGGAAGGGCAGGTACTGTGTACGTTTATCTCTGTTACGGCGTTCACTGGCTCCTCAACGTGATTACCGGTGATGTTGACGTGCCGCAGGGTGTGCTCATTCGTGCCTGCGTGGATGCTGACGGCCCTGGTAAGCTGACAAAACGTCTTGGCATTACAGGAGAACTGAACCGCGGCAGTTTTGTTTCAGATGGTCCGCTGTGGATCGAAGATGACGGCAGCCGCTACGAAATTGAACTGGATAAGCGTGTCGGCATCGGCTACGCATCGCAGGAAGATCAGAATGCATTACTGCGCTATAAAATGGGTAGTAAAATAAATTAGAAAACAAAAATCCCTCAGGGTCAGCTGACTCTGAGGGATCTTTTTTATTTATTTCACCGCGCCTGCGTGGCGGGGCATATCAGTTATTATTTACAGCGGATGGCCAACGAATCGCCTGTCGGCGCTTGCCGACTATGGACGCTCGAGGAGACCCTTTGCCATGTCTTCCAGAGCCATCTCACGCACCTTGTAGTGGAGCTTCTTGCCTGTTGCTGTGTATGGCAGGGAATCTACGAAGCGGTAGAATCTTGGGCACTTGTAAACGGAGAGCATTGGGTGGTTCTTACAGAATGTTGTCAGTTCCTTTGCTGTCAGGGACTCATCTTCCTTGATAACGTATGCTACCAGGCTCTGACCTCTCAGATCATCCGGAACGCTTGTGATTACGCACTCGTGAACCTTTGGGTTTTCGTTGATAACTTCTTCGATCTGAACAGGGTGAATGTTTTCGCCGGAGGAAACGATCATATCGTCCTTTCTGCCAACGATTGTTACGAACTCACCATCATTCCAAACACCCAGGTCACCTGTGTACATCCAGCCCTTGTAGAATGCCTTCTGTGTGGATTCTGGCTTGTTGTAGTAGGAGTAAGCTGTCTTAGTTGGGCACTTGATGATGATTTCACCAACTTCTTCGCCATCCTTTGCTACCAGCTCGGTTGGCTCTGCACGACGATCCTCGTAGTTCTTAACGATTGCTACGTCATCGTCTGTGCAGGAACGGCCAGCGGAACCAGCCATATCAGGCAGGTCGAATGGACGGAGGAAAGTGTTCCAGAAGGACTCTGTTGTGCCGTAACCATTGAAGATGTTTGGACAGAGGTTGTTCTGGTACTCGATACATGCATCCTTTTCCAGTGGTGCACCCATGGTGCAGATACCCTTCAGGGATGGAATTTCGATTGGTGTCTTCTTGATGGTGTCGTTCATCATCTTCAGCATTGCTGGTGCACCTGTCATGAAGGTAACGCCTCTTTCAGCAGCCAGCTTCATAGTGTGTCTTGGGTTGAATGCACGACAGATTACGATTTCAGCACCGCAGTACAGTGTTGGTGTAGGGCCGCCGGAGTGGAGACCGCCGCGGTGGAACCATGGGCTCATGTTCATGGTCTTATCTGTTGGATTCAGTGGGAAGTGCATGATAACGTCGTGAGCAGAGAGAACGTCGTTTACATGGTTCAGCTGTACGCCCTTTGGAAGACCTGTTGTACCGGATGTGTACAGTCTTACGCTTTCTTCGTAGAAGTGACGCTCGATTGGAGCTGGCTCTTCTTCGGATGCATTTGCTACGTACTGATCGTAAGTAAGAACACCTTCCGGAGCCTCTTTCTTGCCGAGGAAGTCAACCATGATAACCTTCTTTGGCTTGTGCTTGGAGATTTCCAGAGCCTTCTCTGTCATCTCGCTGCACTCAGCATCGTAGAAGAATACGTCTGGCTTACTGTCTTCCAGAATCAGTGCTGTTTCACCAGCAGAGAGACGGAAGTTGATTGGGCTTGTGATTGCGCCCAGCTTCTGTGGAGCCAGGTAGCAGAATACGAACTCAGCGCAGTTGTAAAGCTGATACATTACAACGTCGTTCTTCTTTACGCCGTCTGCTGCCAGTGCGTTAGCAAGCTTGTTTGCTTCCTTGTTCAGTTCTGCATAAGTCCATGTCTTGTCACGGAGTGGGCAGGTCAGCGCAGGTCTGTTTGCAAAGCGGTGTGTGTTGCGCATGAAGCCGTTGATAAATGTAAATTCGGATTCAAAAGTTTCTTTGAACATTGTTACATCGTAAGTCAGATTCATTGTAAAAACCTCCAGTTTAATGAAAAAGCGCACAGAATTGGTGTGCGCTTCAGTTTTGTTTATCAATAAAAGGAATTAATCTTCGTATTTGCCGACGATTACGCTGGCGTTCTGGCCGCCGAAGCCGAATGCGTTGGACATTGCATATTTCACATCCATCTGCTTTGCTTCGTTTGTGATCAGGTTAATGCCGCTGCATTCCGGATCCGGTGTTTCGTAGTTTTGAGTGCCAGGCACAATACCGTTGCGGATGGACTGGATGCAGGCGATAGTTTCTGTAATACCGCCGGCTGCCATCATGTGGCCGGTTGCGCCCTTTGTGGAGCTGACTGCTACGCGGCTGTTTTCGCCGAATACAGCCTTGAGGCCCAGAACTTCAATGGTGTCGCCCATTTTTGTTGCAGTACCATGTGTGTTTACATAGTCGATGTCCTCAGCCTTGAGACCAGCCTTTTCAATTGCGCGCTGCATGCAGCTGATTGCGCCATTGCCGTCCGGAGCAGGGGAAGTAACGTGGTAGCCATCTGTGTTGCTGTCGTATGCCAGCAGCTCTGCCAGAATGGTTGCACCGCGCTTCTTTGCGTGCTCTTCTGTTTCGATCACAACAGCGCCGCCGCCTTCTGCAGCAACAAAGCCGTTGCGGTTCAGGTCGAATGGTTTGCATGCGCCTGCCGGGTCATCATTATTCAGAGACAGTGCCTTGGACATTGCCAGACCGGAAAGCATGATTGGGCAGATCGTTGCATCTGCACCAACTGCGATACATGCTTCTGTTTCGCCTGCGCGGATCAGCATTGCTGCTGTACCGATTGCGTCAACACCGGAAGCACATGCTGTGCTCAGTGTCAGGCTTGGGCCTTTGATGCCATGGAGAATTGCCAGCTGTGCAGCAGCAATGTTGCCTTCTACCTTTGGAACAAAGCGTGGGCTTACCTTATAAGCGCCCTTCTTTGTGCATTCATCCTGTGTTTCTGCAATTGTGGTAATGCCGTTCAGCGCGGAGCTCATTACGATGCCGATACGCTCGTCTTTCACAGGAAGCTTGCTGGATTCCAGTGCTTCGTTTGCAGCGATCAGCGCATAGTGCATGAATGCATCTGTTTCGCGAACCAGCTTCTTTGGCAGGTAATCGGATGCATCGAAATCTTTAATCTCGCCTGCAATGTGAACAGGAAGACCGGTTGTATCAAAGCGGGTGATTTTTGCAACACCCTTTGCGCCGTTGATGAGATTGTTCCAGTAAGTGTCAACACCAATACCGATTGGAGTTACAGCACCCATACCGGTAATCACAAGTTTTTGTTTTGTCATAAGACTTCTGAACCACCTTTTGGCGACTGTACGCAGAAAGCGCAGCAGCCTTTAAGATTTATAATAAAATAGGATAGAAATATCGTGTTCCATATGTTTTCAGTATATAGAAGAAGCAGATAAAAGTCAATAGAACTGTTCTTTTTTAGAAGTCATTCTTCTAAGAAAATACAGCAGAACTTCTGGTTTTTAAAACTAGATGATACGTTATTTAACAGTTAGTCCATTAATTTTTAAAAATTGTTCATATATTTATATTAAAATCACAGCCTAATTAACAAAGTGAGATTGCTGGATTCGTATGCTTTTAACAAAAATAGAAATTTTTGCGGAAATTTTGTTAAATTTCGACATTTTTTAGGAATCTGTAGCATAATCAAAAATTTTCTGTGCTTTCCTATTATAAATTAGAAAAGCACAGAGGATGAAACACTATCATTCCACAGAGAAATGATTGATTCCACCTATGTATTATTATTAAACCGATTTTGATATTGTATTATACAAAAATGGAAAAGTGAGATAAAATATAGAATAAGAACGAATGTGCCCGGCGAAAACTGCCTGCGGCAATTTGGATTGATAATTTTTTAGGAGGAGATTACCAATGAGTAAATTGACACCGGAACAATTTCAGGCATATCTGAAGCAGATCCGTGAAATGGCAGAAGGCCCATTTGAAAGAATGGAAGTAGAAGTAGAAAAGACAAACAAGTTCCCACAGGAGTTTTTTGATCTTGTAAAGGAAAGCGATATTTATCGCTGCGCAATTCCAGAAGAGTATGGCGGCTGGGGCATGAGCGACCTGGAACTGATGCAGGTTCAGGAAGAGTACTCCCGCGGCCCAGGCGGCATGCGTATGTACCTCCACTATGCAATGTGCATGAACTGGAGAATCATGTATGATTTCGGCAGCGAAGAGCTGAAGGCTGAGTACATGGACAAGTTCCAGGATGGTACTGTATTCACAGCATTTGGCCTGACAGAAGAGACAGGCGGCACCGGCGTTGACCTGCACACCATTGCAACAAAGGACGGCGACGACTACATCCTCAACGGTGAGAAGACACTGATCTCCTACGCACAGTACTGCAACCACGCTTACGTATTTGCAGTAACAAATCCGGAGAGCACAAAGGCTGACCGTGTATCTGCATTCTTTGTACCAATGGATACTCCAGGTCTGGAAGTAATTCCAATGCCAACACCAATGGGCTGCCGCGGTGCAGGTTACGGCCAGCTCAAGTTCAACAACATGCGTCTGCCTAAGAAGTTCCTTATCGGCAAGGAAGGCGACGGTCTGAACATTGCATTCCACACACTGGCAGTTTCCCGTGCACACGTTGGTGTAAGTAACCTGGGTATCTGCCAGCGCATGATGGAAATGGCAATTCAGCGTGCAAAGGATCGCGTTACATTTGGCAAGCCGCTGGCACAGCGTCAGATGATCCAGGGCTACATTGCAGAAATGGGTACTTACATCAACGCACTCCGCACCATGATCTACGACTTTGCTCGTGACTTTGACGCAGGCAAGGAGCACCAGGTAAAGGCTGCTATGGTAAAGTACTTCAGTATTCTGGTTGCTCAGAAGGTTTCTGACTACGCACTGCTGATCTTCGGTGGTATTGGTTACTTTGAAGAGCTGGAGTACGGTCCATTTGAAAGACTGTACCGTGACCTCCGTGTTACATGGCTGGAAGAAGGTCCGCCAACCGTTATGAAGCAGATCGCAGCACGCGGCCTGCTCCAGACTGACGGCGAACTGACATATCTTGTTTGAGGTTGATGCAGATGCAGGCAAACAAAACTAGAATCGTAGTTACCGGCATGGGTGCTGTAACACCGCTGGGTGTTGGTGTAGAGAACTTCTGGCAGAATCTGCTGGCAGGCAAAAGCGGCATCGGTCCGATCACCCGCTATGACACTACTGATATGCCGGCGCACATGGCAGCTGAGATCCACGATTTTGATCCAACAGAACACGGCATTCCGAAGAAGATTGCAGACCGCATGGCGCTGGTTACACAGTACGCTTATGCAGCTGTTGGTGAAGCACTGGCAGACAGCGGCTATGAAGTTGATCCAATGAGAACAGGTATCGTTCTCGGCACTGCGCTGACAAGCACACAGGATATTGCAGAAGGTGAGAATACCTTTGTGGCACACGGCAGCAAAAAGGCTTCTCCGCACTTTGTACCGAAGATTCTGCCAAGTATTGCTGCCTGTCAGGTAGCGATCGGTTTTAACCTTCGCGGCCCGAACTATACCTTAAGCAACGCCTGTGCTTCCGGTGATGATGCCGTTGGTTTGGCGGCGATGCTGCTCCGCGGCGGCGCTGCAGATGCCATTGTTGCTGTTGGCTGCGAGGCTGTGACCTGTCCTGTTGTTGTGTCTTCTCTGGCAGCTTCCCGTGTTCTTATTACCGGCGATGACCCAACCGCATGCCGTCCGTTTGATAAGGATCGCGCAGGCTTTGTACTGGGTGAAGGCGGCGGTGCGCTCGTACTGGAAACAGAGGAGCACGCAAAGGCAAGAGGTGCTAAGATTTACGGCGTGCTGCTTGGTCATGGCAACAACAACGATGCATTCCACATCACCACACCAAGAGATGGCGGTGAAGGCGGTGCAGACTGCATTCGTCTTGCGCTGGAAGATGCCGGCCTGCAGCCGGGTGATATTGATTACATCAACTCCCACGGCACCGGCACGAAGCTGGGCGATGCCCTGGAGTGTGCGGCAGTCCGCTCTGTATTTGGTGATGAACTGCTGAAGGAGATCCCGATGAACTCTCTCCGTGGTGCAACTGGTCACATGATGGCAGCAGGCAGTATCACTGACTCCATCACTTGTCTCCTTGCGATGCGCGATGGTATGATTCCGCCGACACTGAACTTTGAGACACCGGATCCGGATTGTCCGATCGACTGCGTACCAAACGTAGCGAGAAAGAAAGAATTGAATATCGTGATGAATAATGCCTTTGGTTTTGGCGGCCAGAATGCCAGCCTGATCTTCGGTAAATACCACGACTAAAATAAAAAAACCACAGATCTTCGGATCCGTGGTCTTTCTTATTTTTCATTGAGTTTTTCTTTTAAAATGGTAAGGAACAATTTTGCAGCTGGATTCAGCAGTTCCTTTTTCCAGGCAGCCGCATACGTAATGGTTGTATCCATATCATCGATCGGGATAACAGAAACAAGATCACTCATGGTAGTTTTCGGTACAGACAGCGGCAGCATGGTAATGCCCAGACCGGAACCAACAGAAAGCAGAACAGAGCGGACGTTGTCCATTCTGTTGCTGATATTTGGTGTAAAGCGGTGGGCACGGCAGACTTCGATCATCTGCATATACAGCAGCGGATTTTCTTCTTCGGTAACGATGATAAATTTTTCCGTCTGCAGGGTGGACATATCAAATGGTTTGCCTGCCAGCGGATGATCTTTTGCAACAACAATGCCCAGTTCATCTTCATGAGTTACCAGATGATCAAAGTCATCGCCTTCCGGCAGACTGTCCAGCGGAATAAAGTGGAAGTCAAAACGATCTTCCCGTTCTTCCAGTTCCGGTTCACAGTCAGAAACATAAGTGATGTCTACCAGAACATCCGGATAACGCCGACCAAATTCCTGCAGACAGGAAGTCAGCAGGTGGTTGCCGCAGGTATCAACAGTAGCGATGGAAAGGCGGCCTTCGGCGCCGTCATGGAGCTGCTTTACAACGTAAGTTGCTTTTCGGGCAGTTTCAACGATCTCCTTTGCGTAAGGGAGAAAGGCACGGCCTTCGTCAGTCAGCTTTACGTCACGCTTGGTGCGGTAAAATAACTTGACGCCAAGCTCTGTTTCCAGGTCGCTGATATGGCGGCTGACCGTAGACTGCGGTACGCCGTTTCGTCTGGCAGCGCCGGAAAAACTCAGTGTTTGTGCAACAGAAAGAAAGTTGTTAATTTGATTCAGATCCAAATCCATCACCTCGATTGCTGAACGTGCGGGATTGACACCGTACTTCAGAAATTGTATAATTATATTAACATAGTATATAATACAAAAATGGATTTGTAAAGCGATTTAGATAGAATTTGTTGGAGGTGATTCTTATGAATCAACCGAAATTAGTGATCACAGGAATGGGTGCTGTTACACCAATTGGTATTGGTGTGGAGGCATTCTGGCAGAATCTGATTGCCGGAGAATGCGGCATTGGACCGATCACCAGATTTGATGCCAGCAGCCTGCCTGTGCGCATTGCAGCAGAGGTAAAAATGTTTGACCCTGCGAAGTATCTGCCGAAGAGTCTGATGCGTGACTCAGACCCGTTTATGCAGTATGCTTACATAGCTGCCTCCGAAGCGCTCGGCGATGGTGATCTTCCTGCTGCACCGGAGCGTACCGGTATCGTAATGGGCACTTCCATGAGTGGTATTTCCACCATTGCCGAGACACAGGAAGAACTGACCAAACTGGCGAAAAAACAGGTTGGCGCTCGCTTTATTCCAAAAGTACTGGGCAACGTAGCGGCTGCCAGAATCGCGATCCAGAAGGGCATTCAGGGGCCAAGCTTAACTGTTTCCACTGCCTGTTCTTCCGGTGCAGATGCCATTTCCATGGCAGCAATGCTGCTGCTTACAGGTGAGGCAGATGCAGTGGTTGCAGTTGGCTCCGAGTCGATCCTCTGTCCGCTTGTTGTATACAGTCTGGCTAATGCAAGGGCGCTCTCCCGCAATAATGATGCGCCGCTGGAGTCCTGTCGTCCGTTTGATGCAAACCGTGATGGTTTTGTTATTGGTGAAGGCGGCGGTGCCGTGATTCTGGAAACGGAAGAACACGCAAAAGCCAGAGGTGCAAAAATCTATGCAGAGCTGATTGGCTGGGCGAATAATTCTGATGCGTTCCACGTAACAGAGCCAAGAGAAGATGGCAGCCTTGCAGCAAAATGTATGGAAAAAGCATTAAAGAAAGCTGGCATTCAGCCGGAAGACATTGACTATATTAATGCCCACGGTACCGGCACAAAAGTTGGCGATGCAGCAGAAGTGGCAGCGATCCACAGAGTGTTCGGCGAGAATCCACCGCCGATCAGTTCTCTGAAGGGTGCAACCGGCCACATGATGGGTGCCGGCGGTATTACGGAAACGATTGCCTGCATTATGGCGATGCAGGAAGGTATTTTGCCGCAAACCCGCAATTGTGTGGAAAAAGATTGTGATCTTGATTGTGTTGCCGGTGCGGCACGGAGTCAGGAAACAAAAATCTGCATGACCAATGCTTTTGGTTTTGGTGGACAGAATTCCAGTCTGATTTTAAAGAAACCGCAATAATAATGGAATAAGCTCTGCTGTTGATTAGCAGAGCTTATTTTTTATTAGATATAACTTCGTAAAATATAGTTTGGATGTTTTATCCGCAATGCAATCGACGCATTGAGAGATTACTGAAATAAAAAACACCTGCGCATTTTACGCAGGTATTTTTTTATGCCTTTATCTCAATGTGAGACTCCATACATTCTGTTACAAATTCAAGGAAACGTTCCATCGGTTTTGTGACATGGTTCTTTTTGCTGTAAATCAGAAAAACAGAAGCGATATCCTCCGGCAGATTGGCAATTGGAATTTCCTGCAGATGTCTGCACTGACGGAGGGTGGTGCTTTTTGCTGCAATTGCAATTAACTCATCGTTCTGGGCAATGTAGCTGCTGATAGAAAATTCATCAGAGAATGCAGATGTCGGCGTAATTTCATTTTCTGCAAGAATCTTCCGAATTGTCTGGCCGTCTTCGGAAGATTCCTGGTAAGTGAGAATTTCATGATCCTTCAGTTCTTCCAGGGTAATCTGTTTTTTGTTGGCCAGCGGACTTGACTTGCTTACATATGCGGCATATTCCTGCTTGGAAACAGGTGCAGCGCAAAGTGTGTTGGAAACAGATGGATTTGTGCAGAAGCCGAAATCGTAGATGCCATTTTGCACGCCTTCAATAATAGCAGTGGTGGACTCTGCGTTGTGAATATGAAATTTAATCTGTGAGCGCTGTGTGCTGCGGTAGGCAAGGATCAGCTCCGGAATAAAATTCAGCAGCAGAGAAGCCGGCGCTGCAATATCAACGGAGCCGCCGAGAGCGCCGTTTTTTTCGTGGGCGCTGTCAATACCATCCTGCAGAGCATCCAGTGCACGGCAGACGTGTGTGTAAAATTCCCGTCCGTTTTTTGTCAGCTTTACGTTGCGTCCTGTTTTCTGGAACAGTTTGATCTGCAGTTCTTCTTCCATTGCTGCAATAGAAGAGCTAAGGCTTGGCTGGCTGATATACAGTTCCTGTGCTGTTTTGGTGTAGTGTTCCAACTGCGCCAGCTTGCGGAAATAATATAACTGAGAGAGATTCATAATATCCTCCTAACAAATCACTCTGGTTGTATCGACTGCAATCTGTACGGCAGCCTCTGCGGCAGAACGAACTGCCTCTGTAATGCGTCCCGGTGTTTTTCCGTCACCGATCCACAGGATAGAATCCTGATATGCTTCTGAGAAATTTTCGCGCTGCAGTGCCGGAGAAGCAGTCCAGCCATGTGCAAGAATAATATGATCTGCAGTTACGATGGCTTCCTCGCCGTTCACTGTATAGTGAATGCCGTCCTCTGTGACAGCATTGATCTCTGCTTCGCAGATCATGGAGATGCCAGCTTTTTTAGCTGCGCCAAGTGCAACCCACTGCACACTTTTTGCCATACCACCGCCGGCTTTTTTCTGGGCGCCAATGCAAATGGTCTCCTGTGTTTCAGCGCATCGAAGGGCGAATTCCAGTGCGCGGAAGTCATTGCCGACGATAGCGATGCTGCCTTCCGGTAACGGCTTGTCACCATAGAAGTCAGTCATCAGGTGCACGTTATCGGCAGTTACCGGGAATTTTGGCTGAGAGAGCTCTGCGCCGCAGGCAATGATCAGCTGATCATACTGCTTTGCTGCCAGCAGATTTTCCAGTTCCTGTGGTGCCAGTGCGCAGTTGAATTTGAACTGTACGCCAGCTTTCAGACATTCCTCATACAGTGCGTCCACATAGTCGCCGCAGTCTGTCCATGCCGGCAGAGTAGCAAGAAATTTACCTGCACCACCATATGTATTGGATTTTTCTATAATTGTCACGTTGTTTTCATTGGCAGCCAATGCAGCATAAGCCATACCGCTGATGCCTGCACCAACAACAAGAATATTTTTCTTTTCATCTTTACATGGAGAAAGAGAAAGTTCTGCGCCAAGCTGTGGGTTCAGTGTGCAGCCAACCGGTTTGCCGGCAAAAATGCGATCCAGGCATTCCTGGTTGCAGGAGAGACATTTGTGGATCTCTTTTTCGCGGCCCTGCTCCAGTTTTTGTACCAGGTTTGCATCTGCCAGAAATGGGCGGCACAGGCCGACAAAATCACAGCTGCCATTTGCCAGTGCTTCTTCGCCGCTTGCAATATCCATGCGGTTGCAGGCTGCAACCGGAATGGAAACAGCTTCTTTGATGCCTTTTGCCAGATAAGCGTAGCCGCCGTGCGGCACGTGGCCGGTGATCTGCGGCACACGGGATTCGTGCCAGCCGCCGGTAACACTGATACCATCAACGCCATGTTTTTCCAGTGCCTTTGCAATCTCGATAGCGTCAGCCAGTGTGTTGCCGTTTGGAATGAAATCTTCACCGGACAGACGAACCATCAGTGGGAAGTCTGTGCCTGTGGCTGCTTTCACTGCGTCTACAATTTCCAGCAGGAAACGCATTCTGTTTTCCAGCGGGCCGCCGTATTCATCTTCACGATGGTTGGTAGCGGAAGACAGAAATTCTGCAATCAGATAACCAACGCTGGCGCAAAGCTCAACGCCGTCAAAACCGGCAGCTTTTGTACGGGCTGCAGCATCTGCAAAATAACCCACAACAGTTCTGATTTCTACCGCAGTCATAGCGTGTGTCTCTGCTCTTGTCAGATTACTGATATATGCAGATGGTGCGATCGGCGGCAGCTCGGTTCCGTATTCCAGCGGACTTGCATATGCGCCCGGATGGAGCAGCTGGAGAAAAATTTTACTGTCAGTTTTGTGAACTGCATCTGTCAGTATCTGCAGCTGTGGGATAAACGAATCATCACAGATCTGCATCATGGTACCTTTACTGCGGCGAACAGGGTCAACACCTGCGGCACCTGCAATCAGAAGACCAGCACCGCCTTTTGCGCGGGCAGTGTAAAAGTCCAGCACATCTGCAGTCAGATCACCGTTTGGGCTGCGGTTCAGGCTGGCAGCAGTCATCATGAACCGATTTTTCAGTTTGCAAGTTCCAATCTGCATTGGAGAAAGCAGTGTTTTCATCCACAAAACCTCCAGAATTTCATTTATAATCATAAAATGAATTAATAGCACCTAGTATTGGATATTATAACATAGAAGTATTGGAATTACAATGGTTTATGGAAGTTTCTATAAGAATTAACAATCGTTTTGTAAAAAATCCTGTTATAACCAGAGAAAGGTGCAGGTTTTTGGATTTCGTGGTATAATTAAGAAAAAAGACTTTTTAGAAAGGCGGAGTACGATGCAGAGTATTGCCCCAAACATTTATATAGAGCAGACTTTTTCTGATAAAGCACACACGTATTTTTCCAACTTATTTTTAGTGCACGCACAGCCGCGGAGCCTGTTGATCGATGCTGGTCATAATACAGAGGAAAGCAAAAACATTGTGATGACAATGCTGCAGGAGCTGCAGATTGATCCAAAAAATCTGGACGTATTTCTGACTCATAATCACCCGGACCATGCCGGCCTTGGAAGATTCCTTTACGATCAGGGTGCTCGTATCTATTTAAAAAAGGAAGAGCGGCTGACCTGTGCCATGATCTGCACCTATTATAAGCAGAGTGAAGCAGCTTCGCTTGACCAACTGCGCCGCTATGGCTGTACAGAAACACAGGCACAGCGTATTCTGGAGCTGGCACTGACCGAGCCATACCATTACCATGCCTATGACTGGACAGACTATCCGGTGATAGATGTAGCGGAAGGCGATCATTTTCAATACGGTGAATATGAGTTTGAGGTGCTTCCTCTGAAGGGACACACAAAGCATCAGATGGGTCTGGCAGAGCGGAACCATAAATGGCTGTTTGTTGCTGATACATTAAGCGAAAAGGAGGCTCTGATCATTTCTACTTTGGAAATGGGCGAGAACCTGCTGGAAATGCATTTTGAAACGCTGAACCGTTTTGCAGCTGAGTTTTCGGACTATCAGATCGCATCCGGTCACTGCGAGCCATTCTCCACTGTGGCAGAAGCGGTAGATACCACAAAACGCTATTTTGAACATATTACAGAACGCATTGAGAAAATGATGCGCAAGGCAGGGCAGGCAATGTCTCTGATTGAAGTAGTGAATCTGATTTTCCGCTACAAACCGGGAAAACTGGAAGAGGATGAATCTCTGAAGCTTCATTTCCGCATTGCAAATACGTTGGCTTGCCTGGAGCATCTTGTACTGCAGGGAAGAATGGAACGAAATCTGGATGGCGACGTCTGGAGATGGACCGTATTATAATATAGAAAAGGAAACCCACCAAGGATTGATTGGTGGGTTTTATTAATTGATAAGAGAAAGCTATAGATTTCATTAAATATATTTTGATATTGTATTATACAAAAATGGATAAATAAGATAAGATGTACCATAGAGAATAAGGTTTAAAAAGAAGCGGAAGGTGATTGTTTGTTACAGCCAAAAATCAATGCGGCGCTGAAAGAGCGCTATTATCGCATGGGATATTGGACAGAAAAGACTCTGCGCGACTACTGGCAGGAAGCTGTAGAAAAGTATTGTGACCGTGAATTTATTACAGACAGCCGTGGTGCTCGCTATACTTACGGTGAGATCGATGAGATGGCATCCAAGCTGGCAGCGCACTTTCAGGCAATCGGTGTTGGCTGCGGCGACATTGTTACCATGCAGGTTCCTGTATGGAGTGAATTTGTTGTTGTTGGCATGGCCTGCATCAAAGTTGGCGCTGTTCTCAATCCGCTTTCTGTAACCCACGAAGCGAAGGATTTGAAATATTTCCTGGATCTGCACAAGCCGAAGCTGTTTGTGTGTCCTACTTTTTTCCGTAACCGTGATTTTGAACAGCAGATTCTTGACGTGATGAAAGATATGCCGTTTCTGGAGCATCTGCTGCTGCTGGACTGCGAAAAGCCAAAGACAACAGATCATCCGGCAATCAGTGAGGTTATGGCCCAATATGCACCAATGGCTGAGCTGCCGATGCAGGGTTCTTCCGATGACGTTGCAGTTCTGCTGTGCACTTCCGGTTCCACAGGCGTTTCCAAGGGCGCAATGCTGACACACAATAATATTGTGTTTGCGGAACTGGATTTCCACAGAGAGCTGAAGCTGGGCAAAGAAGACGTTATGTTTATGCCATCTCCGCTGAACCATGCAACAGGTTTTCAGCATGGCATTATTCTGGCAATGCTGATGGGTTCCCGCGTTGTTCTGCAGCAGAGATTTATTGTAGATCAGGCGATCAAACTGATGCAGGAAGAAGGCTGCACCTTCTCTATGGGTGCAACAACCTTCATCTATGATATCCTCAATGAGCTGGAGCGTACCGGCGAGGAGATTCCAACAATGCGATTCTACCTGTGCGGCGGTGCGCCGGTGCCGGGCAGCATGGTGCATCGTGCATGGAAGCACGGACTTCGTCTTTGTGAAGTTTACGGTTCTACAGAAAGCACACCGCACGTTTACGTTCGTCCGGAAGAGGCACTGGAGCTGAACGGTACAACTTCCGGCAGACCGGCTGTTGGTGTTGAAGTTCGTGTAATTGGTCCGGACGGCAAGGAAGTTGCACCAGGTGAAGAGGGTGAAGAGTGCTCCCGTGGTCCAAACGTATTCGTCGGCTACACCAACGGCAGCCCATCTGCCTGCGCACTGGATGATGACGGCTGGTTCCACAGCGGTGACCTTTGCCGCAAAATTGAAGGCGGCTATATCCGTATTACAGGCAGACTGAAGGATATCATCATCCGCGGCGGTGAAAACCTCAACGCAAACCAGCTGGATGAGAACCTTTCCGGCATTCCGCAGGTAGCGGAGCACGCTGTGGTTGGTATGCCGGACGATCGTCTCGGCGAGCGCATCTGCGCTTATGTTACACTGAAGCCAGGCGTGGAAACATTCAACCATGAAATGATGCTGGAGTATTACAAAGCCAACGATATTCCAAAGTGGCAGTGGCCGGAGCGTCTGGAAGTGATTGATGCTCTGCCGAAGACTGATTCCGGCAAAATTAAAAAATATGTATTGAAGCAAATGATTGCAGATAAATTACAAGCTGAAAAGAATAGATAATTTCATTTAGGAGGAAGTATCATGAGCAAGCTGACAAAAGAAGAGTTCAAAGCATATCTGAAGAAGATCCGTGCACTGGCAGAAGGTCCGCTGGAGGAGATTCAGAAGGAAGTAGAAAAGACAAACAAGTTCCCACAGGAGTTCTATGATCTGGCAAGAGAGAACGACCTGTATCGCTGCGCACTGCCTGTAGAGTACGGCGGCTACGGCCTCAACGAGCTGGAGATTCTCCAGGTTCAGGAAGAGTTCAGCCGCGGCCCTGGCGGTATGCGTATGCACCTGCACTATGCAATGGACCTGAACTGGAGAATTCTGGACGAGTTCGGCAGCAAGGAGCTGAAGGATCGTTACATGCACCAGTTC
This sequence comes from Acutalibacteraceae bacterium, assembly GCA_045638545.1. Lineage (GTDB taxonomy): Bacteria > Bacillota > Clostridia > Oscillospirales > Acutalibacteraceae > UMGS1071. The sequence continues at coordinate 37,954 of JAZUBL010000034.1, forward strand.
CAGGATAAGACAATCTTCACATGCTTTGCGCTGACAGAAGAAACAGGCGGCACAGGCATGGACCTGCACACAACTGCAGAGAAGGACGGCGATTTCTACATCCTCAACGGTGAGAAGACACTGATCTCCCACACAGACTGCAGTGAGTTTGCATACGTATTTGCTGTAACAAACCCAGAAGGCACAAAGGACAACCGTCTTTCTGCTTTCTTTGTTCCAACAAATCTCCCAGGCTATGAGATCATCGACATGCCTACTATGATGGGCTGCCGCGGTGCAGGCCATGCAAAGCTGAAGTTCACAAATCTCCGCCTGCCAAAGGAATACCTCCTGGGCGAAGAGGGTCAGGGTCTCCAGATTTCTATCCATTCCCTGGCAATTTCCCGTGCACACATTGCAGTAAGTAACCTGGGCATGGCACAGCGTATGATGGAAATGTCCATTGCTCGTGCAAAGGATCGTGTAACATTCGGCAAGCCGCTGGCACAGCGTCAGATGATCCAGGCTTACATTGCAGAGATGGGCACATACATCAACGCACTGCGCACAATGATCTACGACTTTGCTGTTGACTTCGACGCTGGTAAGGATCCAACAATGAAGGCATCCATGGCAAAGTACTTCAGTATTGAAACAGTAAAGCTGGTATCTGACTACATGCTGCTCATCTTCGGCGGTATCGGCTACTTTGAGGACTGCGAATACGGCCCGGTAGAGCGTATGTACCGTGACTGCCGCGCTATGTGGCTGGAAGAAGGCCCACCAAGCGTACAGCTGATCACAGCTGCACGCGGCCTGCTGGCTTGTGACGGCAAGATCGACTATATCCTTGACTAATTTTCATATTGCAATAAAAAAGGAACCTGAGTGCGCTCAGGTTCCTTTTTGTGTTTATAAAACATTTTATAATTATTTAAAATATCTGATATTTGTGCTGATAAAATCCAGGAAGCGTTCTTTATTAGCTGGCGTTAATTCGTTCAGCTCAATCAAGCTGTTTATATACTGATATTCACTGGGAAGGTCCGCGTAACCAATCAGATAATCAAATCCTACGTTCAGGGCGCGGGCAATGGCATCCATTGTAGGCAAACTTGGAACACTGTCACCGCGCTCAATTTTTCCCAGAAAATTTTCTGTTATTCCTGCTAACTCGGCCAGTTTTTCAATTGTTAAAAGCTGACGTTTGCGTTCTTTTCTTATATTTTCTCCCAGTAATTTCAAATCAAGCACAGATAATCACCTCTATGCTTATTTTATAGTGCGTGATTGTCACTTATAAGTTCTTAATAGTACTTAAAATATTGACTGATAGTCACATTTGTGATAAGATTTTGTTGTAAATTCAAGAAAGGAAGTAAATCACAATGAAAAAACCTTTAGTTTTAATCTTGGCGATTGCTATGCTGGCATCTTTGTGTGCCTGTGGTGCAACCACCGCTGCACCAGATGATGAGAAGGAGAGTACATCACAGGTTGCAGAAGTGACTGAAAAAGAGGAAGAAAAGAAGGAAGAGAAAAAAGAAGAAAAAGAGGAAAGTACTCCGAAGAAAGAAGTTTCTTCCTGGGAAGTTCAGTACTATGTAGATGACTTTGGTCAGCCAACCAAAGATGGGTATGTTTGTAACTCTGACGTTTTTTCTGGTAAATTTAGTAACAGCGCAACAACGGATTCTGCGTTATATGCAAATATAGTTATTGATAAGGATAATGTTTGTATCTTCCTGTATGAGTATGGCAGAACACAGGTAAAGAACAGCTCTTCTTATTACGATGATCTTTATAATATCAAAATGAAAACTGCTGACGGAAAAGTTCATAATCTTACCGGTGCAATTTACTGCGGTGACGATAGAATTATTATTGATTCTGATCATAAATCAAAAGTCATCAAAGCGCTCAGCAAGGGTGGAGATGCGGTGGTTTCTTTCTATATTGAAAATGCAGAGAGACCTACAACCAATTATCTGTTCTCTGTAACATCCAATGATTTTGCAAAGCAATACAAAAAGCTGACAAAATAATTAAAAAGAAAAAGGACCACCCCGGCAAAGGGTGGTCCTTTTTTTGAAGTTCGACAGAAACGAAAAAACCACCGGAAACCCGGTGGCTTTGTTTGGCGGAGAGGATGCGACTCGAACGCACAATGCCTTGCGGCACACCACATTTCCAATGTGGCTCCTTACCA
>JAZUBL010000035.1:0-11204 GCA_045638545.1 Acutalibacteraceae bacterium
CCTTCTTTTTACCGCTGAGGTACTGGCCGGTCACAGAAGCATCGCACTCCACGATCTCTTTTGCCGGGCCGTTATAAATAACCTCGCCGCCATGAATACCAGCGCCGGGACCGATATCCACAATGTGATCGGCAGCGAGCATGGTTTCTTCGTCATGCTCCACTACGATGACCGTATTACCAAGATCACGAAGCCGCTTCAGTGTCGCAAGCAATTTATCGTTATCCCGCTGATGCAGACCAATGCTTGGCTCGTCCAGAATATACAGTACGCCCATAAGGGAGGAACCGATCTGCGTTGCCAGGCGGATGCGCTGGCTTTCGCCGCCGGAAAGTGTACCGGATGAGCGAGACAGCGTCAGATACTCCAAACCAACACTGCGAAGGAAGCCAAGGCGTTCCCGAATTTCCTTCAGAATTGGCTCCGCAATCATCGCATCTCTGCCAGTCAATTCTAATGTATCCAGAAATTCCAGCGCTTCTACAATAGATTTATCGCAATATTCCATGATATTGATACCGCCAACTGTAACAGCAAGGCTCTCCTTGGAAAGTCTTCTGCCGCCGCAGGCTTTGCAAGGTACCGCCATCATGTAGGACTCAATTTCCTCCTTGATCCAGCTGCTTTGTGTTTCATTGAAACGGCGCTCCAGATTATTGATAATACCTTCAAACACCTGCATATAGGTGCCGCCACCATAGCCGGTACGTTCCAGCTGAATTTTTTCCCCTTTGGTACCGTAGAGAAGGATGTCAATAATTTCATCCGGCAGCTCACCAACAGGCATATCGAGAGAAAAATTATAGTGCTTTGCCAGGCCATTCAGGTACATAGACGCAATGGTATTGCCCTCCATCGCCCAGCCGCTGGCCTTCAGGCCGCCCTTGTTAATGGAGAGGCGCTTATCCGGCAAAATCAGATTCGGATCAATTTTCATGGAAACGCCAAGGCCGGTACACTCCGGGCAGGCACCAAACGGGTTATTGAACGAGAACATTCGCGGCGTCAGCTTCTCCATACTGAAACCATGCTCCGGACATGCATAATTCTGAGAGAAAAGGATATCTTCCCCACCAATCACATTGATAATCACAAGGCCGCCGGACAGATGAGACGCTGTTTCGATAGAATCGGACAAACGGGACTGAACGGTATCGTTGACAACAATGCGGTCAACAACAATTTCGATGTTATGCTTTTTATTCTTCTCCAGTTTAAATTCCTCAGAAAGATCGTAAATAATGTCATCAACGCGCACGCGAACAAAGCCCCCCTTGCGGGCAGCTTCAAATTCTTTTACATGTTCGCCTTTTTTGCCGCGGACTACCGGTGCCAGCACCTGAATTTTTGATCCCTGCGGTAATTCCATTACCTGATCTACAATCTGGTCTACACTCTGCTGTTTGATCTCTTTGCCGCAGACAGGACAGTGCGGCGTACCAACGCGGGCATACAGGAGACGGAGGTAGTCGTAAATCTCCGTTACGGTGCCAACAGTAGAGCGTGGGTTTTTCGAGGTAGTTTTCTGATCAATGGAAATAGCCGGCGACAGACCTTCGATATAGTCTACATCCGGTTTTTCCATCTGCCCCAGAAACTGGCGGGCATAGGAAGACAGGGATTCTACATAGCGGCGCTGGCCCTCTGCATAGATGGTATCGAACGCAAGAGAAGACTTGCCGGAGCCAGACAGGCCGGTGATAACTACCAATTTATCACGGGGAATCGTAACATCAATATTTTTCAGATTATGCTCTCTGGCACCTTTTACAATAATATCTTTCAGTCCGTGTGGTGTCATGCAGTCCCTCCTATCGCTGGTTTTCCAGTTCTTTAATTTTATCTCGCAGATAAGCCGCATGCTCGAATTCCAGCAGCTTTGCGGCGTTTTTCATTTCCTTCTTCAGCTGTTCAATCATCACCCTGCGCTCCTGTGCAGAAAGCTTCTTTGCTTTCTTTTTGCCGGAATCGTCGTTTTTATGGGTGGAAATTTCCAGAATTTCCGAAACATCCTTTTTGATAGTTTTTGGTGTAATGCCATGTTCTGCGTTATACTGCTGCTGCAATGCACGGCGGCGCTCTGTCTCTCGGAGCGCTTTTTCCATAGACGGCGTTACGGTATCGGCATACATAATTACCTTGCCCTCTGCGTTACGGGCTGCACGGCCGATAGTCTGGATCAGAGAACGCTCGGAACGGAGGAAACCTTCCTTATCAGCGTCGAGAATTGCAACGAGAGAAACCTCCGGAATATCGAGGCCCTCGCGAAGCAAGTTGATGCCGACGAGCACGTCAAATTCACCGAGGCGCAGATCACGGATGATCTCCATGCGCTCCACGGTGTCGATGTCATGGTGCATATAACGAACACGGATGCCCACATTTTCCAGATAGGCAGTCAGGTCTTCTGCCATTTTCTTTGTCAGTGTTGTTACAAGGGTACGCTCTTTTTTTGCCACCCGAACATTGATTTCGGAAATCAGGTCATCAATTTGGCCATCAGACGGCTTTACGAAAATTTCCGGATCCAGCAGACCGGTTGGACGAATGACCTGCTCTACCACCTGGGTGGATTTTTCCAGTTCAAAGTCACCCGGTGTTGCGCTGACAAAGATGCCCTGCTTTACATGACCATAGAATTCATCAAAATTCAGCGGCCGGTTATCATAACCCGACGGCAGACGGAAGCCAAAGTCAATCAAAGAGGATTTTCTGGCCTTGTCGCCAGCGTACATGGAGCGTGTCTGCGGCAGCGTAACATGAGATTCATCCACAAATACAACAAAATCGTCCGGAAAATAGTCCAGCAGTGTGTATGGAGGCTCGCCTGGTTTGCGTCCTGCAAGCACACGGGAGTAGTTCTCGATGCCTTTGCAGAAGCCGATTTCCTGCAGCATTTCCAGAACATAATTGGTGCGCTGCTCAATACGTTGAGCCTCAATTAGTTTATCATTTTCTTTAAAAAACTTTACCCGCTCTTCCAGCTCCGCTTCGATCTCTTTCAGGGCAAGGTTCATTTTTTCTCTCGGCACAATGTAGTGGCTGGCAGGATAAATTGCAGCGTGCTTTAAAATTGCGCGCAGCTCTCCTGTCAGCGGATTGATCTCACAGATCCGGTCAATCTCATCCCCGAAAAACTCAACACGGATGACACGATCATTGGATTCTGCCGGAAAAATCTCCACCACGTCACCGCGAACACGGAAACGATTACGGGTAAAATCAATATCGTTGCGCTCATACTGCAGCTCCACCAGCTTGCGGAGCAGATCATCACGGCTTTTTTCCATACCGGGACGCAGCGAAATGACCATGGTACGGTAGTCGATTGGGTTACCTAAACTATAGATGCAGGAAACGCTGGCTACGATAATTACATCACGGCGCTCCGACAAAGCCGTCGTCGCAGAGTGACGCAGCTTGTCGATTTCATCATTAATGGCGGAGTCCTTTTCAATGTAGGTATCCGTTGTGGCAACATAGGCTTCCGGCTGATAGTAATCGTAATAACTGACGAAATACTCTACTGCATTGTTTGGAAAAAACGCACGGAATTCGCTGCATAACTGTGCAGCCAGCGTTTTGTTATGCGCCAGAACAAGTGCCGGACGGTTGACCTGCGCGATAATATTGGCCATGGTGAAGGTTTTGCCGGAACCGGTTACGCCCAACAGGGTCTGCTCCCGATCACCGCGGTTCAAACCATTCACCAATGCCTGAATTGCTTTTGGCTGGTCGCCGGTAGGAACATAGTCCGAATGTAATTCAAATCGCTCCATATGCGCCTCCTATATTCAAATTTGCTTATTTCCAGTCTTTTTTGCTGCCCGGGAATTTCAGCATAGTCCCGCAATTCTTGCAGCTGTGGCCTAATTTGCGAATGCTGCCGCCGCAGACCGGACAGTTTTTAAAGTCGCGGATCCGTGTGTATTCCACCGGCGGCTTATATGGGCAGCCCTCGAATGCTGTTGGATGGATTGCCACAGGATGATCCGGCAGATAGACTCGCTCCAGATTGTAGCAGTTCTGGAAGGCATGAGGTCCGATAATGCAGATATTATCCAGGTAGATCTCCTGCAAGCTGCCGCAGCCTTTAAACGCAGATGGACCAATGACGGAGATATTCTTCGGCAGGATCACTTCTGTCAGTCTTTCACAGCCTTCAAACATAGAGATATAAATTTCATAGAAATCCTTACAGTCTGACAATTCAACATGCTCCAGAGAAATACAGCCGCGGAACAGACCGTCAGCCTTCACCGGACCATTGGCACAAAGCTGACTGTTTGGTTCAAACATGACAGATCGGAGACCGGTACAGCCCTCAAAGGCATGAGAAGTAAACACATCGCCTTCAGACGGTGTGCCGAACATACAAACAGAAGATGGAATGATAATTTTCTCCAGGTTGCTGCAGCCTTTGAAGGCAGCACAGCCAATAAAGGACAGGTTGCGGTTCAGAATGACTTTGCGCAGTGTTTCCGGGTGCTGGAAAACAGGAATTTCTTTAAACAGCTCGCCCACAGACTCTACACCTTCCGGCACGATAACTGTCGATGCCGCTCCAATGTATTTGAGTAATGTGAGGCCGGTATCAGGCGCATCACCAATGTTGAATTCTTCCGGAACGGAAACGGAATCAGCTGCAGGCTGCTCCACGTACTCCTCCTCTACCCGTTCGATGACACTGAGCAGATTTTCCGGAACTTCGGTACACTCTGCATCATAAACTTCGTCATCGTCATCAACAACTGTTGCCTGGGTAAAAAAATCTGTTGAATAAAATGGATCCACTACCTCAGCTTCTTCACAAACTTTTTCAGAAGCTGCTTCATGGTTCTGCTCATATACTTCTTCATAAATTTCCGGCACAGCAACTGTTTCCTCTGCTGGAGCAACTGGCTCCGCTGGGGTATTCATCTGCTGAATTTTCTCCCGGACTCTTTCTATAGAATGGATCATGCCGCAAACAGCGCAGCTGGCAGTTTTACCGCCGGCATCCATGTGCAGCAGACCATCACAGATATCACAGGTAATTTTCATAAACACTCCTCCTTAGAACGAATGTTCGTTATATTTATCCTACAACTTTTTCGGATAGATGTCAACAATTTTAGTATACCATAGATCAGAAAAAAACTCACAATTGTTACATCATTGCAAATAAAAAACGACGCAAAAAATTGCGTCGCGAAATTGTCAGATTTATACTATTTTGCCGCCGGAACCTCTATTTCAATATCACTCAGCGGGAACGTGCAGCACGGATGAATGTAACCGTACTCCGCATCTGCCATGCGGCGGTGGTCTGCGCTTTCCGGCACATATACTTTGCCGGACGCCAGGTAAGTATGACAGAAGCTGCACTCACCGCTGCGGCAGCGGGACGGCGCTGCAATGCCGTTTTTCTCCAGTGACTGGAGGATGGTATCCTGCACAGCACATCTGATTTTTGTTTTTTCACCACGGATGGAAACAGTTGCGGTAATCATCTGTCTCACCGGCCACTCTTCCAGACCGATCGGCTCATGAAGTTCGCCGAAATTTGCAAATCGAACGTACTTGCGCTCAATTTCCAGTTTTTCAATTTCCGGTGTGATATCAGTGTACAGATTCTGAGAACCACAGATAAACACAGAATACGGCTCCTCTTCCTTCACATGGCTCTTGATGACCTCTGCAGTCACGTCACCATAGGAAGCGTACACAACCTTCACCTTATCGCAGTAACGGCAAATCACATCCAGCTCGATTTTCATAAGAATATCATCGTCGCTGTGATTCTCATAAAGCAGTGTCAGACTGCAGTCTTCCGTGCCTTCTGCAATGGCCTTTGCCAGAGAAAGAAATGGCACAATGCCGCTGCCCTCTGCCACACCAATGATATGTTTTGCATCACGGAGCGGTTCATAAGTAAAGGTACCGATTGGATCGGACAGCTCTACACTGGTGCCGATTTTCCAGTGATCGTAAATATACTGCGTAGAAAGGCCGCCTTTCATAGCTTTTACAGTCAGGCGGTACTTACCTTTCAGTGCATCCTTCGGAGAGGATGTAATCGTGTATGGGCGGCAGACCGGCATGCCGTCAATGTCAAGATAAACGGAAACGCACTGACCGGCACTGAAATAAGCACAGCGATCACTGCCGCGGAAAATATCCGGCTCCAGAATGTAGCTTCTGCACTGGCTGCCGTTTTCCTCTACGGCAGTAATGGTCATATACTGCTTTTTCGGGTGCAGCTGCTGTGCAAGGCTGTTGGCTGCAAAAGGTTTTGCGCCGCAGGTAACCGGAGCAGAGGCAATCGCTGTCTGCCGCATTGCAAACAGTTCCAGAAACTTTTTCGGATCCAGCTTATCAAAATGATTAGTTGTCATGCGGCACTACCCCCTTTGCTGCTTTCTGACCAACAGAATGACCGTTGGCGTAAGTGGAACTGAAACCACCGGCACGCTCACCGTGGGCACCCACAAAGTACAGGTTGCGAATATAGCGCTCTTTGCTGCCATGCATCATGCGAGAAATCATGCTGTCCCACAGATTGATCTGATAACCGTACGGCGTACCGTTCGGTGTATTCAGATAGCGGGCAAAGGTTGCCGGAGAGGCAATGGAGATCTCTTCGATGTATGGCTGGAGAGAAACGCCAACCTTCTGCTCGTAATCTTCGATCATACGCTTTGCAATGCGATTTTTCACAGCTTTGTAATCTTCCGGCTTTACTTCACCCCATGCTTCTTCCGTAAACAGAGTCAGGAAGAATAAGGTACTGGTGCCTTCCGGAGAGGACTCCGGAAATGCCATATTCAAACAGTTTGCCACAGAAAAGCTGGTGTCTACGCTGTTGCAGGCTTCAAACTGTTCTTTCGGGTCTGGGCTGTCAAAGAGGAACACAAGGCTGTCTTTGATGCCGATTTCTTCATAGGAACGATTCAGACCAAGATGCACCGTAAAGAACAGCATACCTGGTTTTCTGGCATTGGAAAGCTGCAGTGCTTCATCCGGCAGAGAAACGCACTGAAGCAGGCTGCCATATGCAATTTCCGGATGACAGTTGCAGATGATTCGTTCTGCATAAATCGGCTTGCCGTCTACCACAACACCATAAGCAGCGCCGTCTTTTACAAGGATCTGCGAAACTTCTGTGTTGTACCAGATCTCACCGCCATGATCTCGAATGCTCTTCTCCAGACCAAGGGAAATTTGGTTGGAGAATTTTTCCGGCAGCGCAGGACCATACTCGATGTAGCGATGCAGCATCACTGCATACAGCAGAAAATCAGACTCATGGATCGGCGCACCGAGATAAGACCAGTAAGTGGAAAGGATCTGTTGTGCTTTTTTCGGCATACCAAGCGCATCCAGGCACTCCTGCATGGTGTAGGCAGATGCACGAAGAAAATCTGCGTGCTCCTGCATCATTACTTTCATATCGGGACGACCTTGTGATAAATAAGCAAAGGCAGCGTTTGCCTTTACTGCAAGGTCAAATACTGCCTGAACGCTTTCCCGGCTGCCCGGGACCAAACGCTCCATCTCATCACAAAAAGCTTCCACGCCGATCGGCATGGTTACGTCATAGCCGTCTTTGCCGCCGGTAATCACGCGAAATGCTTTTGGGTCTACATACCAGTTCAGATCCATACCGAACTTTTCAAACATTTTGCGCACACTGCCCGGGTGCTCTGTGGTTCCGATATTGGCAAGCTCATGAAGGGAAACCTCGAACTCGAATCTTCCGCGGCGAAAACTGGTTGCGCAGCCTCCCGGATAGGAGTTACGCTCAATGACCAGTGTTTTTGCCCCCTGATTCGCAGTTGTAGCAGCGGCGGATAATCCGGCGTTACCTGCTCCAATCACAATAACGTCGTAGTTATTACTCAAAATGATCTCCTCCTGCCACCATATCTGATGGAACATTTTTATTTTCTTTTAAATTCTTCATTCAGCTTGCCGATGAAGTTATTCTTTGCAAGCTGATAAGCGGTGTTCACAATGTTGTACACTGTCTCCGCACTGGCTGCGCCATGGCCTTTGATGACCGGCTTTTTCACGCCGACCAGCACTGCGCCGCCTTCATTATTATAATCGTACTTCTTGTACAGATGCTTTACCATCTTCTGGATCTCTTCCTGCTTCTCCGGCATTGCCGTATTTGCAAGTTCGATCCACTCATCGATGACAGCCTTCGCTGCACCTTCCAGTGTTTTCAACAGTACGTTGCCGGCAAAACCGTCACAAACGATCAGGTCTGCTTCACCGGAAAGTACATGGGTGCCTTCGATATTTCCCAGGAAATTGATACCGCTGCCGCGGAGAATTTCGTGGGCTTCCTTGGTAGCTTCGTTGCCCTTTCTGCTTTCTCTGCCGTTAGAGAGCAGTGCGCACTTTGGATCTTCTACACCGATAGCCTGCAGGTAAGCAAGACCCATCTTTGCGAAGTCCAGGTACTTATCCGGACGGATATCCACGTTTGCACCACAGTCTGTGATGCAGAATGGTTCATTGTAGCGGTTGCGCAGCTCGCAGAGCAGCGCTGGACGCAGAGAACCGATTCTGCCCAGCACCATGATTGCAGAAGCAAGGATCACGCCGGTTGGGCCGCAGGAAACAAAGCCGCCGATCTCAGCATCTGCCTTGCAGAGCTTGAGACCCTTTACGATGGAAGAGTCCGGTTTGTTCATCAGAACATCTGCCGGGTCATCGTTATTGGAAACAACAACCGGTGCATTGACGATCTCCACCTGTGCCGGGTTATATGTTTTATCTGCCAGCGCTGCCTGAAGTTCAGCTTCATCGCCGCACAGATACAGGAACAGATCCTCTTTTTCATTAACCGCTTTCAGTGCACCGTCCAGCAGGTCAGCCGGACCTCTGTCTGCACCAAGCATATCTACAACAAGTTTAACCATCAATTTCACCTTCTTTCTGTCCTTTCCAGAATTCAGCCAGCAGCACTTCGTAAGTGCCCTGGGTAAACGGCGCCTTGGAGAGTTTTGCAAGATCTGCATCGCTCAATGCGCCTTCCGAAGCATATTTTTTGCCTGCTTCTGTAAACTGCTTCATGTACCGGTCCATTCTGGAACTTGCGCCCAGATCGACCAGTGTTTTCAGCTGCGGACAAAGAATTGCTGTGTAGCCATCTTTACCGCAGATGCAGTCATATTGTTTTAAGAGAGAGTCATAAATCGCATCGGCCGCAGAATAAGCACAGCTGGAAATTACCACAAACTGCTGCTTTTTCTTTGGCTGGCGGATTCCGTGGAAGGATTCGCCTTCTTCCGGCGCTTTCTGTCCGCGGTAGGTGCACAGCATACTGAGCATTCTGTCAGTGAACACCTTCATGGTACCCGGCATACCGAAGAAATACAGCGGGTAGCTTTCAATCACATAATCTGCCTGCAGAATTTTATCTTTCAGGGAAGGGATATCGTCATCCTTAATGACACACTCACCTTCTGTTCTTCCCCAGCAGGAAAGACAGCCGGTGCAAGGCTTGACGTTCTGCTCGGACAGATGGATGTATTCTACTTCGCACGGCACTGTTTCCTCAATGCCTTTTACAAAAGCTCTTGTCACATTCATAGTGGAACTTCTGTCTTTTTTCGGGCTGCCGTTGATGACAATGACTTTTTTCATTGCAGTCTCATTACTGTTCATGACAAACACACCTCAGTTTTGTGCACGGGCGCAGAAACCAGGGCGCCGCCGTTGCGTAATTATTTGCCGGCCTGCTCAATCATCGCTTTGCTCATAGATGTAAATGTGAGAGTACCCTTTGCATAGGTAGCCTCGCCAACCTTTACAACTGCGTCAAATGTGATGAGCGTACCGCCTGCTCTTGTCTTTGTAACGGTGATATCCAGCATATCACCAGGAATTACAGGCTTTACAAACTTAAACTCATTTACCTTCAGCAGAACATAGAACTTGTCTGGATCCACTGCCGCAGAGTCATCCTCCATTACCAGAGAGCAGAGCTGTGCGCAGCATTCCTGAATGAGAACACCTGGCATGATTGGTGTATCCGGGAAGTGGCCTGCAAAAAATGGCTCGTTAACGGATACGCACTTTGTGCCGCGTGCGCTTTCGTTTGGAACAAGCTCAATCACCTTTTCAATCATCTGAAATGGTGGGCGCTGCTTGAGTTTTTTATTGATATCGAAAATATTCATCATAAGGAAAGACCTCCATCCAGTGTCAGGATCTGACCTGTCATGTAAGACATTTCATCAGAAGCAAGCATGGAAACAAGGCTTGCAACTTCCTCTGCCTTACCAAGGCGGTGCATTGGGATCACCTTGAGGTACTCTTCTTTCTTTTCCGGTGGAAGTGCATCCAGCATATCTGTCTCAATGAAACCAGGTGCAATAGCATTCACGCGGATGCCGCTGCCTGCCAGTTCCTTTGCCATGGTTCTTGTCATGGAGTTTACTGCGCCCTTTGTTGCGCTGTAAACACTCTGACCAGGCAGAGCAAAGCTGCCGCTGACAGAAGACATGTTGATAACAACACCGCTCTTCTTGCGGAACATTTTGAGAACAGCCTGCTGTGCGCAGTAGAAGTAACCCTTGATGTTCAGGTCAAGGCACTTATCCAGTGTATCCGGATTCAGCATAAGAAGATATTCGTCGCGAACGATACCAGCATTGTTTACCAGTACGTCGATCTGACCGTAAGTTTTATCAACCTCACGGATCATCTTCTTTACTTCTGTCAGATTGGAAACGTCAGCCTTATAGATCATGCCGTCGCCGCCATTTGCACGGATCTCATCCAGAGTCTTCTGTGCTTCTTCATCGCTTCTGCTGTAGTTGATTACAACAGTATAACCATCTGCAGCGAGGCGGATTGCGCAAGCCTTACCAATACCTTTGGATGCGCCTGTTACAATAGCAACCTTCATCAGATTAACCTCCACTTATCTTGTGAGAATGATTGCGCAGTAAGAACCGCCGGAGCCGTATGCAGTTACGAGGATGTTGTTCAGATCCTTGCTTGCTACTGCAGCCTTTTCCAGTGTCTTATCCTGCTTCATTCTGTAAGCGTGTACTTCCTCAGCGATGTCGCCGTGAAGCATCAGTGCACCGTGTGCACAGCCGAGCGCTGCTGCAGCTGCACGGCCTTCACCTACGCGTTCCTTAACGGAGATCACTGGAATATTCTCCAGCTTTTCACCGAATACTCTTGCGTAAGCGTCCAGT